>JAGQQG010000040.1 GCA_020426325.1 Planctomycetaceae bacterium
TGTTTGGTTGTGGTTCGTGATAGCAACCGTTTGCCTCGACTGACGCCCCTGTCAGTAATCTGGTTCTGACTCCCAGATTGCAAGAGGTCAACCGCTCAAACGAGCCGTCGCGAGTTCCGGGAATCCGGACTTGCACCCTAAGACAACTTAAAACGCGGTAAGGAAAGCTGGGAGCTTTGAGGGGACCTTACCGCGTTTTTTTGTCTTTGGTGCGATCTCTACTCATCTCTGCAGACGTCTCTTTCTCGAATTGCAAGTGACGGACCTGTTCGCTTCCCAAGCTTGGAGCATCCGGGTCGTCATATTCGGTTTTTCCGACTTTGACAGGAGCCGGACATCATCGACCGGCCGATATTGCTGAAACACGAGTTCAGATTGATTGCCGAGTTCCTGCTCCATGTGAATGACAGCAGGTCCGGCCGGATCACAAGGTAATTCCCCGCTCGCAGAACATCATTTGATGATCTCCCGGAACCGACCATTTCAGATTGCAGGTATGGCATTGATGATGGCCTTCGGGCTGTCATTGCTTGCCGCCATTACCGATCCGCGTGCAATCCGAGGAGCCATCCTCGCGAAGGCCGAGCAAACCGTTCCTCCCATGGAATCGCGGGCCGTCCTTGTGGCTGAGGCATCGAAAGCGGTCATCGAGGAGCCGGAATTGACTCCCATGCTGGCCCCCGAAGTAGTTCGACCATCACTTGCCGCGACGAATGCACAATCTTCAGTAGTGGTGGATGCCATGCCCGAAGTTCCTCGACCTTACGATCATGCTCCGGAAGGTTTTCAGCCATCGACGAATGGAACCTCGATCATTGATTCACAACCCGTTTCCTCCTTCATCCCGGATCAACAGTCGGACAGTCATTCTGATCGCCGCCCCACCATGGGATCGATGCTCGTTGTCTCCCCGGAACAGTTACGGGGCCGATCAGCTCGGAGCAAGGAAGTGGAATTCCTCCCTCCGCCACCAGACATGGAGCACGAATCGGAGTCGCTCGCCAGAGAAGTATGTTCGCACACCGCCAGTCTTCCGCGACCTGCATCGCAACCAGTTGATCCTGATCTCAGCCGACGTTGGATGGAAGCCGAGATCCTCAGGCTTCGCGAGGAAGTCCATCGTCTGGCGGAGTCACAACAGATCGCTGAACGGCTCGACATCATCCTCACCCAGCAGCAGAAACTCCTGACCCTGCAACAGGGTCTCCCCACTGATCGATTGATCGAGGTCATCGACCTGTTGCATCAGCAACTGACGACCGCTCGGGCCTCATTCCCCCCACGACCGGAAGATGCACGACAGGAGCTGAGCCGACGATCGCAGACTCTGACTGAATCCGCATCACCCCAGGACGGACAGGGGAGTCTGTCGATCACGGAAGCGGAACTGCAAGAACTTCTGGACCTTCTCGAACGGATTGCTGACAAAAGTGATGACCGGGTTGTTCGCCAATCACGGTCCGGCTTGCGGTCGAGTGCATTGCTGGAAGGCTCACCCGGCCCGAATCAATCCGGTGCTCGTACAGCGGCGACCTTGAGCGGAGTACAGGCAATCCACGTCCCCAAGTAGCAGCTGCCGGAGTTGCTCGGCCACCTCTCTTCGCGTCGATTCGTCATCGGCATTGGCATTCGGAGATCACTCTCGTCATCATGAGGTCACGGACTTCACGGAGATGAAGTCAGCACGTGTTTCCCTCAGCGAGAGACCCATCATGACCGGACGACGACTCTTTAAGTCGAGCTTGTTGCTGCTTGCCATCACGTTTCTTCACTGTCTCAGCGTCGTGGATGCGGCTGACCGGCCAAACATCCTGTGGATTACAAGTGAAGATAACGGTCCCCATCTGGGGTGCTACGGGGACGAGTATGCAACGACGCCCCAACTGGACGCATTCGCCGAGACAGGTTTGCGCTACCTCACTTGCTGGTCAAACGCCCCTGTTTGTGCGCCGGCCCGCACGTGCCTGATCTCCGGCTTGTATCCGCCGAGCACCGGATCGGAGAATATGCGAAGCGAAGTGCCCCTGCCCGAGCGGTTCAAAATGTATCCCCAATATCTGCGAGAGGTCGGCTACTACTGCACGAACAACTCGAAAGAGGATTACAACCTCATCAAGAATGGGCAGGTCTGGGACGACTCCTCGAACAATGCTCATTGGAAAAACCGGGCAGAGGGGCAGCCGTTTTTTTCCATCTTCAATATCACCATCAGCCACGAAAGCCAGATCCGTAACGAGATCCCTCGGAAAAATCGCATTCATGACCCAAAAGCGGTGAGGATTCCTGCGTACCATCCCGACCGACCCGAGGTCCGCCAGGACTGGGCTCAGTACTACGATCGAGTCACGATGATGGACGCTGAGTTCGGCGAACGGCTGCGTGAGATGGAAGAGGCCGGGCTGTCGGAAGACACCATTGTGTTTTATTACGGAGATCATGGTTCGGGGATGCCTCGCAACAAACGCTGGCCGTACAATTCCGGTTTGCATGTCCCCCTGCTCGTTCGCATTCCGGAGAAGTTTGCTCACCTGCGGCCTGCCGACTACACGACCGGAGGCACAACCGATCGTCTCGTCGGCTTCATTGACATGGCCCCCACTCTTCTCAGCCTGATCGGAGTCGAACCGCTGGAACACTTCCAGGGACACGCCTTCGCGGGCGAATTCACGGCTGATCCCCAGCCATATCTCTACGGATTCCGTGGGCGGATGGATGAACGCTACGACCTTGTCCGCAGTTTGAGAGACCAACGGTACGTGTACGTTCGCAACTACAACCCGCATGAGATCTACGGTCAGTACCTCAACTACATGTTCCAGACGCCGACAACCCGCATCTGGAAGCAGCAATTTGATCTGGGCAACTTGAACGAGGAACAGTCACATTTCTGGAGGAGCAAACCGCCAGAAGAGCTCTATGACCTGCAGGCCGATCCCGATGAAGTGCATAACCTCGCAGCAAGTGATGAGCATCGGGAAACTTTGGAGACACTTCGACAGGCAAATCGCGAGCACCTGCTGGCCATCTGTGACGTGGGCTTTCTCCCGGAAGCGGATCTCCACACCTTGCCGGATGGCATGACGCCGTATGACTTCGGCCATGATCCTGAGCGATATCCCTTCGAGCGAATTCTGGATATGGCCGAACTGGCATCCTCACTTGATCCGGAAGCGGTCCCACAACTTGAGGAGGCCATGAATGACGACAACAGTGTTGTCCGCTACTGGGCAGCACTCGGTCTTCTGATGAGAGGCGAATCAGCAGTTGCGGCTGGACACGAGCGTCTCGTCGATGGCCTGGAGGACTCTTCTGTGCCGGTCAAGATCGTCGCAGCCGAAGCACTCGCACGATACAGCGACGACGCTGATGATCAGACTCAGACTCTGGCAATCCTGGTTAATCGAGCCGATGTTCAGACCTCGGATCTCTATACGGCATTGGCAGCTCTCAATGCACTGGATGAACTCGATGAGAAGGTCGAACCGCAACGACGCATCATCGAGAGTCTTCCCCGTGAGGCGGATGATGTCCCGAAACGCTTAGGGAATTATGTCACACGTCTGCTCGACAAGATTCTCGAAGACCTTGATTGAGTGACACTCTCAGCGCATGCGAAGACCCGGTCGCGAACGACCGGGTCCCCGCAGCAGTCAGAGGTCTGAGGAAACAGTCAGCTGAGCGTGTAGGCCTCCATGCCGTGTTCGCCGATGTCGAGTCCCCGCTGTTCCTCCTCAGGCGAGACTCGCAACATTCCGATCGCCTTCAAACCGTAGAAGACAATCATCATCGTAAAGAAGGCCCACGCACTGATAATGGCGGTGGATTTGAGTTGGACTATAAAGAACTCGCTCTGAGTTGCGATCCCGTCGGGGAGGTCTCCGAAGATGCCGGTCGCCAATCCACCCCAGACACCACAGATGCCGTGGACCGGGAAGGCACCGACCGGGTCGTCGATCTTGAGCTTGTCCAGAGCCAGGACTCCTGCAAAGACCAGGAAGCCTGCCACAACGCCGATAATCAGTGCTTCGATCTGAGAGACACGGTCGCAGTTGGCTGTAATTCCGACCAAGCCGGCAAGTGCTCCGTTCAGGGCCATCGTGATATCCGGCTTACCGAACTTGACCCATGAGCAGAGCATCGCACAGATGGCTCCAGTCGCAGCTGAGAGAGTCGTGGTCAGAGCGATATAGGTAGTGGCTTCTGCATTCGCAATTCCGTTGTAGGTTAACTGACTGCCTGGATTGAATCCGTACCACCCGACCCAGAGGACAAAGACCCCCAAGGCTGCGAAAGTAATGTTGTGACCGGGCATCGGGACTGATTGTCCTTCGGGTGTGTATCTGCCTATCCGGGGCCCAAGGGCCAAAGCTCCAGCGAGACCCGCAAAGCCACCGACAGCGTGCACAACGACGGAGCCTGCAAAGTCCTGGAAGTGCCACGCAGCCAATGCTCCTCCACCCCACTTCCACATTCCGCTGATCGGGTAAATCAAGCCAGTTAAGACCATGCTGTAGACAAGATAACTACCGAACTTCATGCGACCTGCGACAGCGCCTGATACGATCGTCGCAGCGGTTGCGGCGAAGGCAACCTGGAACATGAAGTCAGCCGTATTGCTCCATTGAAGGGAAGAAGGTGGTTCTTCCCAAGTACCGGCTTCCTCGTCGAACCCTTGAGCATCGCGCGTCACCATCGAACTTCCGAATCCAAACCATTTGCCTTCATAATCACCACCAGGGTACATCAAGCCATATCCCACAAAGAGATAGAGCACGACCCCCAAGCAGAGATCCATGACATTCTTGAACAGGATGTTGATGGTGTTCTTTTGAGAGTTCAAACCGACTTCGACCATCGCAAAGCCTGCCTGCATGAAGAGCACCAGCACCGCACAGAGGAACATGATCAAAGTGTTGATCGTGTACCCCATGTCCCACTTCAAATCGGAGTAGTCGATGGGAGCACTCTCTGATTCGGTTGCTTCGACTTCCTCCACAACCTCAGTGGTGACTTCTGCCGACTCAGCATCCTCTTCCTGAGCGAATCCTGAAGCAGGCACGACGAATAGCGTCAGCAGCATCGTCATCAAAACGGGAAAGAGCGCTTTCCTAATGAGCATGGTCTGTGTCCTCTTCAGTCAGATCGCGAGCACCCACTGCGCGCAGCTCATGCGCAATCAGGGCAAGACATTTTCAGCAGGGCAAACCGAGCACACAAACCGCAACGAGCAGCTCGCGAGGAATGCCACAATCACATGATCTGCCCGAAAAGCAACTGGCGTGCCACATTGACACAGGCATTGACAATATTGAGTTAAATGACTGTTTGGCAGGTGTTTAAGATGCCTCTGCTGTCCGGCTCATTCCGGCGAATGATCTGGGATGCTTCGCGAACAGGCAATGATTGCCTGTTTCGTCCGCGTGCGGACACTGATTGTCGATGATATTCATGTGACGTACGCCCAAGCCTTACCAGATTCGATGGAATGAGCCACGAAACAACTCTCTATCTCCAGGACGTCCAGCACGCGCTATCCACTAAATCGCTCCTCTGTCCACGGGTCACCATGATGATGGTACCCGCCTCGCTCCCAGTAGCCGGGACGGTCTTCAGAGGTGAGTTCGAGGCTCTTGATCCACTTCGCGCTCTTCCATGCATAAAGCTGAGGCACCATCAGCCGGACCGGACCGCCGTGGTCAGCATCAATCGGTTCTCCGTCGTGTGTGTCAGCGAGCAGAACGTCTTCCTGGAGGAAGTCGGACAGCGGGAGATTTGTTGTCCAGCCGCGATCATAACCCATCGGAATGACGAACTTGGCTTCCGGCCGAATCCCCACACGGTCCATCAACTCACGGACCGAAACCCCCTCCCAGACGTTTCCCAATCTGGACCACTGGGTGACGCAATGAAAATCGGAAAAGACTTTCACCCGCGGCAGTGCCTGAAACTCTTCCCAGTTGAAGGACAGATGCTGCTCGACGAGACCAAGAATATCGAGCCTCCACTCGGCCAGACCAATGTGAGGCACCGATCCGTAGTGCAGCACTGGCCACTTCCGCGTCCGAAACTGCCCCGGAGGAATGCGATTCTCCCGCCGCGTATCCGGGCTGATGATGATGTCGTCACCAACGTCCTCGTGAGTTCCTGGAACTCCAGGCTGATATTTAGGGTCGTCATTGAGTGACATACTGCAGATCCTTGTTGACGAGTTTCCAGGGATATCGACCGGTTCCGTGGTATTTTCGCAGGAGAAGAAGCTTGGATGCTGTTGAGCCCCCTTGCACGGCAACCTCGCAACAGGTCTACAGTTCGATCAAGGGGTTCAGAGAAGTCCCGAGTCCCGAGGGTCTCTCGAATTATAATCAGGTCGGCCACTTGTCGTGCGATCGGAACATGACAATCTGTTCCTGAAAACTTGCCGCTCTTCTGGCAACTGTCACTGCAAAAAGCTTCTCAAACCCCTTGTGCGACTTGCCAGCGTACTGGGCTAATGAAGACATTCAGCGTTTAACTCGGACGACGCGGTGGAAGTGGAGTTCGACCTCTCGGTCGACGACGCGGCGGAGGCCTTCGGCGAGGCATTGGGGTTCGTTGTCTGTCTCGCCGGTACGAATGATCTCGTCGAGGGACGTGCCGGGGGTGACGGTGAACGTGGACTGGTGGATGATCTGATTCCCCGCGTCGAGTTCCGGCACAATGAAGTGGGCCGTCGCTCCGTATGTGAGCATGTGATGTGTGTAAGCGTCGTGGTAGGGGCGGAAGCCGGGAAAGGGTGGAAGCAGGCCGTGGTGCAGGTTGATGATCCGCCCGCCGGCGTACTCCCAGCAGGCACGCGGGGGCATGATTCGCATGTACCGGGCGAGGGCGATGTAATCCACATCGTACTCATCGAACAGGTCGACCATGCTGCGGTTGTCTGGGTTCCCCTTCTCATCGCCGATGTTGTGAAAGTCGATGCCGAATTGCTCCGCGATGCCGCGACACGAGTTGCGGTTGCCAATCATGACGGCTGCGGACGCCTTCAATCGTTTGTCACGGATGTCGCGCAGGATGGCGAGAGCCGGTTCGGGTCGATAGGTCACGCAGAGAGCGAGTCGCGGCGGACGACGATGTTCGTCACGACTCCACGTGCGTATGGTCAACCCTTTCAGGCGACCAATCTCGTTGAGACGCTCGCGGAGGACGCCCACCGGCTCCTCATCGTCCGGCCATTCGATGCGGAGCATCATCGCAAACAGATGCTCGTCATCCCGATCGTACATCTGGATTTCATGAATGTTCGCCCCCGCTGTCGCCACGTAGTGCACGATCGGGTCAGCGAGGCCTCGGTTATCTGGACCAACGGCAGTGATGGTGACTTGCATGATCAATTGTCGGAGTCGGAGTATTCTATGTCTCTAACACGTCCAGACAGTTCGGATTAGTGTGGTCGAGTCTCGGAAGATCACCCACGGGGAACAGGTGATTGTACTTGAGACCAGTGCCCGTGTTGAACAGGACGATACGTTCTTCGGGAGACAGCCAGCCGTCGGCTGCGAGTTGCTGGCAGGCTCTCCAGACGGCTCCCCCTTCGGGGCAGGCGTAGATCCCTTGCTGAGTGGCGAGTTCATGCACACCAGAGAGGAGGTCTTCGTCTGTCACAGTGATGGCCGTGCCGTTGGATTCGCGGAGGACGTTGAGCATCAGGAAGTCGCCGACTGCTGCGGGGACGCGAAGCCCGGAAGCGACCGTCTGTGCATTCGGGAACAGGTCTGCGTGATCGGCTCCGTCGCGGAAGGCCTTCACGACGGGCGAGCAACCCTCTGCCTGGACGACGACCATTCGAGGACGTTCGCTGCCGATCCAGCCGAGTTGTTCCATCTCGTCGAACGCTTTCCACATGCCGATGAGACCGGTGCCGCCTCCGGTGGGGTAGAAGATGACATCCGGAAGTTTGAGCGAATCAGAGCCATCCACTTCAGCGAGATCGAAGGCCAACTCGTAACCCATCGTCTTCTTGCCTTCGATGCGGAACGGCTCTTTAAGCGTGGAGAGGTCGAACCAGCCAAAGCGTTCGCACCCCTGTTTGACGAGCTTGCCGCAGTCGCTGATCAGGCCGTTGACGAGATAAACGTGTGCCCCTCCGACGACCGACTCGATGATATTCGCCGGCGGCGTGTCTTCGGGCATAAAGAGGAAACACTCGATGCCTGCCTTGGCCGCGTAGTAAGTGGCAGCACCGGCGGCGTTCCCTGCGGAGGGGAGAGCGACCACCTTCGCTCCCAAAGCGACCGCCCGCGTGATCGCAGCCGACATCCCGCGAGCTTTGAAACTGCCGGTTGGGTTGAACGACTCGTCCTTGATAAACAGATTGGAATAGTCCTCAAAGGCACCCCGCTGGCGACATCTCAGCAGAGGCGTACACCCTTCTCCAAGAGAGATCGCTTCGTCCGGTCCGTTGACCGGCAAGACCTCCCAGAATCGCCACATTGACCGAATTGCACGCTTGCGAACGACTTCAGGTGTGAAAACCTGACGAAGTACATTGAGGTCGTACTTTGCCAGCAACGGTTTGCCGGTTTCACTCAGGTTCTGCAATCTATGAATGTCGTACGACTTTTGCGTCTGCGAGCAGACAAGATTCTGATGCATCGGGAATCCATGCTGTGATGGTCGCTGTGAAGTCCTCCCCACACTAACGTTTCAACCCGCAGAATCAATTGTCACCACAATCCATGCTTGCCTGATCTGTTCGCACATCACACGGAGGAAAAAACCATTCCGAAGCATTTTTTATCAGGAAATCTTGTGCAATGGGAAACCAGTAGAAATCTGTGTGGCGTTGTCGTCGGGCGTGGGACATAATGCAGGGATGTTTCATTTTCGGCAGGGTGTGATTGCATCGGTATTGCGGGCAGGCCCGGTGACGGGAATCATGCGGAGCTTGTCCGGCAACCCTCGATGGAGGAATTGTCGTGTCATCACCGGAATCCAGCGAGCATGCGGCAACGCAGCCGCTTCAAATGCCCGATGCTCACGACCTGGCCGAAACTGTCGTCCCTGGAGATCAGGGCTCCAGCGCGCTGCAAAGGACAAAGGTCATGTCGAGTGATACTTCGACCGGTCAAAAATCGTCGCAACCTGCTCCGAAGACGAATCCCCCCAAGACCACCAAAGCTTCCGGCCAGAAGACCTACGTCCTCGGTGACTTTGAGCTAAGAAAAGAGTTAGGGCAAGGGGGGATGGGGAAGGTCTATCTGGCCCATCAGATCAGCCTCGATCGTGACTGTGCGCTGAAGGTCATGTCCAAGGAACTGAAGGAACGTCCCGGTTTCGTGGAGCGATTCCTGCGCGAAGCCAGGTCGATGGCGAAACTCGACCATCCGCATGTGGTCAAGTGTTACGCGGTCGGCGAAGAGCGCGGCAAGCATTATGTCGCGATGGAGTTGATCGACGGCCAGAGCATGCAGGACTGGATTGATGAGATCGGCACACTCCCGATTGGGGATGCCGTGCTGATCACACTCGTCTGCGCCGAAGCCCTTGAGCATGCTCACGGCCTCAGCATGGTTCATCGAGATATCAAGCCGGACAATATTCTGGTGACCAAGACGGGTCTGGTGAAAGTGGCCGACCTTGGTCTCGCGAAGGTCACCGATGACGATATGTCCATGACGCAGACGGGTCATGGTCTGGGCACGCCTCACTACATGCCGCCCGAGCAGGCCCGCGACGCCAAGCACGTGGATGCCCGCTGCGATGTGTATGCGTTGGGGTGCACGCTGTATCACTTCGTCACCGGGGCCCTGCCGTTCGCGGGTGATTCTGTTGTGGAACTGATCACCAACAAGGAGCGAGGCCAATTCAAGCCGGCCCGACAGATCAACAAGAATGTCCCCGAACGCCTGAGCCTGATCATCGACAAGATGATGGCCAGAGATCCGAAACATCGTTATCAGTCTTGTGAGGAACTGATCAAAGACCTGGAAGCGTTGAACCTGGCAAACGAGGCTCTCAGCTTCATTCAATCAGAGAAAAAGACCGTCCTCAGGCGAGGAAGCAGCATGCCGACGCAACGGGTCGGAGGAACTCAGGTGAACGAACCGCCCGCGAGTCCTCGGCAGCAGCGGTCAAATCCAACAGCCAGCCGCAAGCAAACGGCTGCTTCATCTCCTCGTCAGTCGCAAGCCCCGACCGGTGATCTCTGGTATGTGAAATACGAGGATTCCACGGGTCGTATTCGTACGAGTAAGATGACCCGCGAACAAATCCTGCAGGCTCTCAAGAGCGACAAGCTGACGCTCAAGACGCGTGTTGCCCGGAGTTCAAAGGAGGAGTTTGTCCCCGTCGGCCAGATTCCCGTGTTCGAGGCGGAGGCGAACAAGGCTGTCACCCGCATTGCCGCTTCGCGTCGCGAGACGAACATGGCGAACGCGTACGCGAAGATCGAGAAGCAATACAATCGCCAGAAATGGTGGCGACTCATCGGCCGCTTCCGGGATGGAACTTTGGGCATCGTCGGCCTGATCGTGTGGCTGGTGGTCGCCCTGACCGTGGTCGGTGGGGGAGGGTTCTTCCTCCTCGTTGCGCTGAAGTCCTATGCAGTCAAGGAAGGGTGGATTCAGCAATAAATTCGCTGAACTGCCTGCGACAAGGCGAATGGTTTCCCCCAGTCCATCGGCCCGCTCAGATCGGTAGACTTTCTCTGATCGTTCCGGACATCGCGAATTCTCTATTGATGGGTGGCAGGCTCACCTGTGGAGCGAACGTTCACCCTTGGCCGAAATCTCTGGAATTTCGGTGCTATCGATACGATGATGAAATGATACGGATTGCGCAGGGAGGCAATCCATGCGTTTCGTCTCTTTTCCAGAGATCAGTTGCATGACCGTCGTTGGACGCAGGGTGAATCGTCACAGAACGGCTTCCGCAATTCCGTTGCTCGTCGCTGTCGTTGCTGTGATTCCGCACCTCGATGCTGGCGAAGTCCGAACACAGTCCGGGTTTGTGATCCGTGGACGACCGAGCCAGGTGGAAGGACTGAGTGCGGCTGCGGCCCGGCAGTCTCGGGGGCCGGTGAACATCAAACATGTCTGGATGGTCGACGACGATCTGCGGCGAACGTTCGTGCCTCAACGGATGGTCAATAAAGGAGACGTGAGCACAGACGATTTGCAGACCTTTGATGAATTCACGCTCGACCGGGGGGCACACCATCGCGGCATGGCTCCTGCTGTGATCGGCTCGTATCTGGAGGTCACGCCATTTGATGAATACGGACGCCGCACAGTCACACTGGCGGCACAGCCCAAGAACATCAGTATTGTTCAGGAAATCACTCAACTGCGGCCGGATATCGTGACTCTCAGCGGAGTGTCACACAACTGGACGCACGGCCTGCCGACAAGTGCCCTCAGCGATGACGTCCTGCTTTCACTGCTCAAGCAGGCGACTGATGCGAACAGTCCACAGGATCGACTTCGAGTGGTGCGATTCGTGACCGACGCCAATCGGTACACGCTCGCCCAGCAGTTGCTGAATCAGTTCAAGATGGACTTTCCGGATGCGGCCGATCGTGCGGATGAGATACAGGAGCGTCTGCATCATCTGATTGCCGTCAAAGCACTGGGTGAGATCCTCGAACGGCAACGGGCCGGTCAGCATCAGCTCGCAGCCGAGTATGCTCAAAAGTTTCCGGGCGATCAGGTGAGCGCCCAAGTGCTGCGAGAGTCACAGGCGATTGTCAAACATTACGAGGAAGTGTCTCAGAACATCGCCAAAGTAAAACTGATGCTTGGTTCGCTGCAGGCCGAGTTGGACGCAGAGCAGTTCGAACAGGTCTCCCCCTTGCGGTCTGTGGTGACTGACGAATTGTCTGTGAACAACATTGACCGTTTGGAGCCGTTTCTGCGGACTGAGTTTGACGACACGCTGACTGCTGCGGAAAAGCTGGGGCTCGCTTACACAGGCTGGCTGCTGGGAAACGCTCGTGCCGAGACGAATCTCGCCCTCGCGTTACGATTGTGGAGCGTACGCTTCCTTGCGGTCGAATTTCTTCGTTCTGAGAACGAGGCCGATCGTCTGGATCTGTTGAGACGTCTGCATGAGATCGACGGGGCTACAATCGAAACCGTGGCAGAGATGATTCCACGGCTCCCTATGCCGCTGCAATCGATCATTCCCGATGCCGGTGTCCCGTTCACGGTCGAACTGCCTGCTCAGGACGGTGGACCGGCAATCCGATACACGGTTGTCCTTCCGCTCGAGTATTCGGTGGATCTTCAGTATCCGCTGGTGGTCGCGTTGGGCAATCGCGGGGCTTCGACAGAAGCAACTGCCCAATGGTGGGCAGGGACCGCTGAGCAACCGGGAACGGCGATGACTCGTGGTTACATCGTGATCGCGCCGGAGTATGCTGATGCTGACACTAAGGAGTACGCCTATGGATCATCAGCTCATCGGGTTGTCCTGGAATCCATCCGCGACATGCGAAAGAGGTTCAATATCGACTCGGACCGGGTTTTCCTCGCGGGACATGGGATGGGCGGGGATGCAGCCTTCGACATCGGCATGTCGCACCCCGACTATTTCGCAGGCGTGATCCCGATCATCGGAGTCTGCGATCAGCATTGCAAGGTCTACTGGGACAATGCCCCGGAATTGGCGTGGTATGTCGTCGGAGGGGAGAAGGACCGGGACACGCTCGATGTCAACGCGAAGGTCCTCAATCGGATGATGATCGGTGGGTACGATCTGACTTACGCCGAATACATCGAAAGAGGATACGAGTCCTACTTCGAGGAGAAACCTCGAATCTTCGAATGGATGGAGCTCCATGCCCGCGTCCCGCAGTCCAAGGACTTCGAGATTGAGATCCTGCGACCGGAGGATGCGAATGTTTACTGGCTGAAGGCCGAGGGATTCCAGGAGAACGTCCTGCAACCGGTCGCCTTTCGAGGGGAACGAATGGTGACTCGACCGCAGGTTGTTGATGCTCGAATTACACCGGGGGGAACGGTTTACGTGACCTCCGGTGCCGGTCGGGTAACCATCATGCTTTCGCCGTCACTCGTCAACCTTGATGAACGTATCGAGGTGCGCGTCAGCGGCAAACGCCCCTACCGCGACTTCATCAAGCCGGATCTGGGCGTGCTGCTGGAAGACCTCCGCGAACGGGGTGATCGACAACGACTGTACTGGGCGATGCTGGAGTTGTAAGTCACTCGACTCGTTACGACTTGTTGAAGAGCGATTGACTTCCGGACATCTTTCGTGCTGTCGCGACTAGTCCCGCGACGTCGAGTCCCAGATCAGCCAGAAGTTCATCACGGCTGCCGTGCTCGATGAAGCGATCCGGAATGCCGAGTCGACGGATGTTCTGAGTCGGGAGTCGGGCATCATTGGCCGCCTCAAGGACGGCCGACCCGAATCCTCCGTTGAGCGTGCTTTCCTCGACGGTGATCACAAACCCCGTCTCTTCGATCGCCCGGAAGAGTGTCTCTGTGTCCAGGGGACGCAGGAATCGGGCGTTGACCACGCCAACATCGAGGCCCTGCTGCTGGAGTTGGGCTGCTGCCTCGACACATCGCGGGAACAATGACCCAAAGACCAGGAAGGTGCCGTCTGTCCCCCACCGATAGATATCGGCTTTGCCCAACTCGATCGGATTCGCAATCCGCTTGACCAACTCAGCATCCGTCTTAGGGTAGCGGATCGCAGCAGGCCCCTCATAAGAGAGGGCGAAGTCGAGCATGGGCGTGACGTCCGCTTCGTCGCCGGGGGCCATCATCACGATGTTGGGGAACGTCCGCAGATAGGTATTGTCGAAGGCACCGTGATGCGTCGGACCATCCGGACCGCAGATACCCGCCCGGTCAAGACAGAACGTGACGGGCAGGTTCTGGAGAGCCACTTCCTGGAAAATGTGATCGAACGACCGCTGCAGGAAAGTGCTGTAGATGTCGACGATCGGTCGCATCCCAGCCTTCGCCATTCCCGCTGCAAAGGCAACTGCGTGTGCCTCACAGATCCCGGTATCGAAGAATCGATCGGGGAAGTCGTCCCGAATCGTACCCAGGTCATTCCCTGCACACATAGCGGCCGTCAACACACAGACACGCTCATCCTCTTGCATGGCGGCGTGGATCGCGTCACTCACAACATTGGTGTAGGAAGGACGACTGTTCCTGCCCAGGAAGACGATTTCATTGTCCTCCACCCGCTCAAAGGGTGCGGGTGTGTGGAACTTGACGGGATCTTCACAGGCCGGTTCGAAGCCGTGTCCCTTTCGAGTGAAGACGTGCAGCAGCACGGGGCCCTGAACATCTTTGACCAACTCCAGTGCGTTCCGCAGGCCTCTCAAGTCGTGCCCGTCGACAGGGCCAATGTATCGAAAGCCCATTTCCTCGAAGAGCATGCCGCCGTGAAAGAACCCCTTCACGGCGTCCTTGAAATCTGCAAGGACTTTCTCCGTCGGCTTGCCAACCACGGGCACCTTGTTGAGCAGCCAGGAGACGTCCTTCTTCAAGCCATCATAGAACGGTGCGACGCGTGCCTTGTCGAGATAACTCGCCAGACCACCCACGCGGGGGCAAATGCCCATCTCGTTGTCGTTGAGAATGACCAGCAGGTCCTTCTTCAGTCCGGAGGCGTTGTTCATCGCTTCGAAGACGACACCGGAGGGGAGTGCTCCGTCGCCGATCACAGCCACTGAGCGCCGTCCCTCTTCCGGATGAAGCAGGTCATCCCCGGCCTTCAACCCGAGAACCGTCGACACGCTCGCTCCTGCGTGCCCGGTCATAAAGAGGTCGTAGTCGCTTTCCTCGGGGTTCGGATACCCCATGAGGCCGCCTTTGGTCCGGATCGTGTGGAAGTCCGGATAGCGACCCGTCACCAGTTTGTGCGGATAGATCTGATGTCCCGTATCCCAGATGAGACGGTCCTTGCTGAAGTCGAACACCAGGTGCAGGGCGATGCACAATTCGACCACCCCCAGGTTACTGGCGAAGTGAGCCGGTCGGTCTTCGACGATCTGACAAAGGGCTTCGCGGATTTCGTCGGCGAGTGTCAGAAGTTGTTCGTCAGAGAGGGCCCGGATCTCCGCCGGGTCCCCAATGAGCGGGAGCAGTTCGATTTTCATCAGCGGTCTCTCGCAATGATGTAGTGAGCCATGGCTTCCAAGCGCTGGCCTCGGGATCCGAAGATTGCGACTGCTTGACAGGCATCACAGACAAGCTGCTCAGCCCGCAGACGGCTCTCCGCTTCCCCCAGCAGAGCCGGATAAGTGAGTTTTCCGGCATTTGTGTCCTTTCGGACCCGTTTCCCCATTGTCTCCGAATCTCCACAAACGTCCAGTAGATCGTCAGCAATTTGGAAGGCAAGTCCGATTGCTTCTCCATACGTTGTCAAACTGCGAAGAGTTTGAGGATTTGCGCCCGCAATTCGACCTCCCATCGTGAGGGCACTGCACAGCAGACGCCCCGTTTTGCGTCGATGGATGTTTTCCAGAGTCGAGAGCTGCCGGTTGAGAGGAGAAGGTGGAGAGGGATGAGGGGAGATTTTGCGATCTGAATCTCTCCCCTCTCCGCTCTCCGCTAACAAATCTGCCATCTGTCCGCCGACCATTCCGCACATGCCCGCAGCACCCGCAAGATCGGCACAACAGGCCGCAGCGACTTCGGCAGAGGACAGTTCCGTCGCCAGTATCTCGAAGGCCAGGGTCAACAGGGCATCGCCGGCGAGGATAGCCGTCGCCTCGTCGAACTGGATGTGATTCGTCGGTTTTCCCCGTCGCTCGTCGTCGTCATCCATGGCTGGCAGATCATCATGGATCAGGGAGTAAGTGTGTACCATTTCGATGGCACAGGCTGCGGGCATTGCTGCTTCTATCTCTCCCCCGCAAGCCTCGCAGGCCATTAACACCAGCAATGGACGAAGGCGTTTCCCCCCAGCCATCAGGCTGTACGCCATCGCCTCTCGCAAACGATCGGGACAGTCGGGAGATGATTCGAGCCGGACACGCAGGCAGTCCTCAACCGTTGTCCGCCACTGAGACAGCTGTTCGTCCATGGATACTGAAAGATGAGGGAGACGTCGTCATGACTCTGATGACTTGCAGATGACAGGAATGATAGCGAAACAATCCGCAAAGCAGAACGAAGCCGTTGCTTTTCGAGAGCATTCTCAGTTGTGGCATCGATCGCCGAGTGTTTAGGCGAAATGGGGGATGGATTCTCTACCGTACCGGCTCATTGATCGATATAGTCACTGCTTGGTTTTCAGGAGCAACATATGGTCGAAACGAGTGGACGGCGATGGTCAATCGCCGATGCGTCAGAATTGTATGAAGTTGAGCGATGGGGGAAGGGGTTCTTCTCCATCTGCGAAGAGGGGAACTTGCTCGTTCATCCCGATCGCAATCCTGCGCGTTCGATTGACATGGAAAAGCTTGTCAATCGCCTCAAGCTTCGCGGCCTGGAGTTACCGGTTCTGCTTCGGTTTGATGGGATTCTGGAGGACCGGCTGCGTGAGATTCATCAGGCTTTCTCCGCTGCCACCAAGGAATATGGGTATCAAGGCAACTATTCCTGCGTATATCCAATCAAAGTCAATCAGCAGCGTCAGGTGGTGGAGAAGATTGTTGAGTATGGCCGTGAATTTGGATTTGGCCTTGAGGCTGGTAGCAAACCTGAGCTTCTCGCGGTCGTCGCTTTGACGGATCCTGCGATCCCGATTGTCTGCAATGGCTTTAAGGATGCTGAATTCATCGAAATGGCCATGCTTGCTCAGAAGATGGGACGCCGGGTCATTCCGGTCGTCGAGAAGTACACGGAGCTGAACCTGATCCTGCGGATGGCTGAGCGGGTCGGTGTGCGGCCCAGCATCGGCATGCGCGTCAAACTCGCCTCGCGGGGTGCAGGTCGCTGGCAGAAGTCGGGTGGCTATCGATCGAAATTCGGTCTGACGGTCAGCGAGATCCTGCGCGGACTGGATGAATTGCATGAACACGACATGGCAGATTGCTTCACCATGTTGCACTTTCACCTGGGCAGCCAGATCACCAACATCCGTCAGGTCAAATCGGCCATCAACGAGGCGGCCCGTGTGTACGTCGATCTGCATCGTCGAGGAGCCGGATTGACAACTCTGGACGTCGGCGGGGGGTTGGGTGTCGATTACGACGGATCGCAGACCAACTTCGAATCCAGCATGAACTACACCCTGCAGGAATACGCGAACGACGTCGTCTATCACATCCAGGCGGTGTGTGAAGAGACCGGTATTCCGCACCCCGACATCATCTCCGAAAGCGGTCGGGCAATTGCAGCATATCACAGCGTGCTGGTCTTCGAGTCACTTGGGGTCTCTGGCCAGGGGAACCCTCCGGCAGCCGTTCTCGCTGCTGAGCAGGAGACCTCAGCCGACTTCGAAAATCTCCCCCAAGATGCGAAGTCTCCACTGAAAGATCTGCTGTTCACATATCACGATGTCTGTGCCCGAAACGTGCTGGAAAGTTATCACGATGCCCAGCAGGCGTTGGATACCGCGATCAACCTGTTCAACACAGGACACCTCCCGCTCGACCAGCGGGTGATCTCTGAGGATCTGTTCTTCGCCATCTGTCGAAAGATTCGAGGGCTGTTCAAGGAGCTTGAATACATTCCGGAAGAATTGCAGGGGTTGGACACCATGCTTTCGGATACGGTGTTTTGCAATTTCTCACTGTTTCAGTCCATGCCGGACAGCTGGGCTATTGGCCAGTTGTTTCCCGTGATGCCCATCCATCGACTTGATGAGCAACCTGTCCGACACTCTGTCCTGTGCGACATCACTTGCGACTCGGACGGTAAGATCGACACCTTCATCGATCGCCGCAGTACGAAGCGGACATTGAAACTGCACGCCTCAGATGGTTCGCCGTATTATCTCGCAGCTTTTCTCACCGGAGCCTATCAGGAGATTCTCGGCGATCTCCACAATCTCTTCGGCGATACGAACGCGGTGCATGTGGACATGAATGATCGCGATGAGGTCGTGCTGGAAGCGATCATCAAGGGAGACACAGTCCGGGAAGTCCTGAGCTACGTCCAGTTCGACGAAGAAGATCTGATCAATCGCGTCCAGCGGGCTGTCGAGACGGCGGTGCAGAAGAATCGGTTGGATCACGAACAGGCCGGACGTCTCGTTAAATTCTATGAAGACCAGTTGAATGCCTACACCTATCTCAGCTGGGAGTCATCAAACTTGACGACTCCGCAGCCCGGGCCGGAGGCGAAAGCACTGGCTGCCAAGGGGTGAAGTAACTCATTCGACAAGAACAGAATGAGTTGTTGCAGCGTCGAACTCGAGCCATGGTCGATGCATCTTGCCAAGATCGGTTTGAATCGAGACGATGAGCGCAGCGAACCTGCAGCCGGTCGCCGTGTCGCGACTGATTGTTGTCTGTTCGTTGCAGTCATCACTTGTTCGTCCCACGGCTATGAGGAATTCCTGCATTGACCAGTTTGACTTCCGGGCTTGAGAGTCCACCGGTTCATTCGTCCCCAGCCTGCTTCTCACAACAGGAACTGGATGCCTGGAAGAGGGATGGTTACATCATCGTTCGCCGACTCGCTGACGAACGGATGATGGACGCGATGCGTGAAGAGATTCGGGAAGCGCTTGTCCGGTTGAACGGGCCGATCGAGTATGAGGCTGATGTCCACTATCCCGGAGCCCCGGAAAGCCGCGATTCCGAGGGAGGAAACACAGTCCGCCGACTCAAGCAGGCGCATAGCCGAGGGTTCGTTTTCACACAGTGGATTCAGCATCCGTCTATTGTGGGACGTTTACGTGACATCCTGGGACCGACTGTTGCCTGTCCTCTGGCGCATCACAACTGCATCATGACGAAGTCCTCCCGGTTCAGCAGCGAAACCGGGTGGCATCAGGACATCCGCTACTGGTCATTCATCAAGCCGGAACTTGTGAATGTCTGGCTGGCGCTGGGGGAAGAATCCCCGGAGAATGGATGCTTACAACTCATCCCCGGCACACATCTTCAGACGTTTTCGCCCGATCGCCTCGATCCTGATCTTTTCCTGCGTCCGGAGATCGCTGAGAATAAAGTGTTGATCGATTCAGCCATCGAAGCGAAACTCGATCCGGGAGACGTGTTATTTTTTCACTGTCGAACCTTTCACGCAGCTGGTGCCAATTTGACGTCCCAGACCAAGCACTCCGTCGTCTTCACGTACCGAGGGGGAGATAATGCCCCGCTGCCTGGCTCGCGTTCAGCCTCGCTTCCGGAGCTGCTCATTCCAGCCGAGTCCCAATAGCCATGACAGGCATGCCTTGTCCTCAGACCATCCGTGTGTTTCTGACGACTCTGTCGGTCTGCGCTTGCCTGGCACTCTCTTCCCGTCTGCCGGCGCAGGAGGCGGCCGCCAGTCCGACCAAAGATCTCTCCGTTGAAATTCAGCATTCCGTTCTGGATTTCACGGCTTTCGTAACCGGGGGCGTTCGCTACTTCGCCTGTGAACTCCGAGTGACGAATCATTCAAAGAGAGAGATGTCGCTCCCGATGTCTGAAGTGCGACTGCTCGCAGATGGCATGGAGTACTCAACGGAATTCCACCCAAGTGCACTCAACGGATCGTCTGTGGCTGTCGATGAGGAATCGATCCCATTCCGAGATCTGTCGCAACATCAGGAATTGATGCTGGCCGCGGGTGAGGAACAGTCAACCTGGCTGATCTTCACGAATCTTCCTGCAATCACCACCGTCCCTCGGATGGTGCTGCAACTGAACCACAACGGGACCTCGATCCAGATTGATGTCAACGAGCATCATTCCAATGGGCTAAGGATCTCGCATACGCAAATCGGTCCGGGCATGTCACTCGGCCTCATCCGAATCGCAGGCACGCTCGACACAGTGAACGTCGGCACTCTCGCCTCGTTGACGGACCAGCTTGCGAGCCGGGGTGTTTCGCGGATCGTCCTCAGTTTCTCCGAGACGGTGGGCCCCATGTCCGAGAAACTGAGTGGTTGGGTCCAGCAGATCGCGGAAGAGAACGGCACTGCCCGGCAATACGCACAGTTTCCCGCCATCGCCCCATCAATTCGGGAAATTCATGTCGCTCGTCTCCCGGGACATCAATTCAGTTCTTCGTCTCAACAGTCAAACCGACGGTTTCTCCATCCCGATGAAGCCTCAGCTGTCGAATGGGCGCTGGAACCGGTGTTTCATCACCTCCCCGCAAGTCAGATTCTCGATCAGGTTCAGCACGGTGATCGTCTTGTCCGCGCAGCCGCACTCGCCACTGCCGCAGACCGTCTCGAAGAAGATCAACTGCCGATGATCATGGAGTTTGCAGCTGGTGACGACCGAGTGTTGCAAAGAGCCGCTGTGATTGCCCTGAAGGAGTTCAATCACCCATTGTCTGTCGACACACTGGTTCAGCATGCACACAGCACCGATGCACAGATGGCGGTCCTTGCAGTCGAGTGCCTCGCCGCATCGAGATTTCCGGCCGCTCACAAGGCTCTCGCCGAACTTCTTGAAAGCGAGCTCTTCGTAACGCCAGGCGATTTGTCCCGGATCCTTTCGACCTATCCCCGAGAACAATGGTTATCCTCTCTCACACGTTACGCGAATGGCGACTTCCCCCGAGAGCAGTTGTCGAACGAAGAGATTTCGGATGTCCAACGCGACGCTCTGTTGGCCCTCGGGCGAATAGGACATCCGCATTTGGTCCAACTGCTGGCGGAAGCGGTTCACTCGGAAGACATGCCGGTCCGTGAGACGGCATTCAGTTTGCTCATTTCTCAAGAGAACGAAGAGTGCAACCAACTGGCTCTTGAGGCAGCACTGACTCAGATCGAATCCGCTTTTCCCAGTCATCAGGTGCTCATGCTCCTGGAACGGTGTCCCGATGCACATGCGGTTCCGCTGCTCGTCAAACATTTGGATGAAACAAAACAAAATCGCAGCAACCTGATCAAGACGTTGGCGCGAGTTGGAGGGGCCGGTATAGATGAGACGTTAACACAGAAGTTCTCTTCGCTGGCAACTCATGAACAGGCAGTCGTGTTAAGCGAACTGGCCGAACTACAGTCTGACAAAGTCGTAGCCCTGGCAGAAAAGGCGATCCAGAGCGAGGAGAGGATCCTCTTCAATTCGGCCATTGCTGTCCTGCAGCTTCAAGACAGCTCCGAAGCGGTGGAAGTGCTCGCCAAGGCTCTCAACGATGCTTCCACGGCCAGAAACGTCGGAGCTCTCACTCGTGCTCTCACTGAGATTGGCACCCAGGAAGCGATCAACGCCCTTCGGCAGGCACGAACACTTGCAACAGACATGGGCAAGTTAAAACAGATTGTGGAAGTGCTGACCGCCATGGAGAACAGGTCACCCGGTCAACAGGCATTGAGAAACGCACAGCAACACGCCGGGGACGAGAACTGGGCGAAAGCAATCGATGACTATGACATCGCGATCGAGCTCGACCCGGAACTCACATCAGCCTATTCGGGACGCGGTCACAGCCGACTCCAGCTTGATCAGTTAGACGAGGCGGCTGCAGATTTTCGATCCACGCTCGAGAGAAACCCATTTGACGGAATGTCGGTGACCGGTCTCGGGATCGTTCTGGTTCGGCAGGGAGACATCGAAGAGGGAATTCAGCTGGTCGAAGAAGCTGCCGAACGCTTCCCTGACGATTGGGTCTTTTCTTACAACTCAGCCTGTGTTTTCGGGAGAGCACTCGAAGCAACATCCGAAGAAGAACCTTCCGAGGATCGCGATCAACGGGTTCATGATCTTCAAGCCGAAGCCATGAAGAAGCTTAGGCTGTCTGCCGAACAGGGAATGCCGGAGTTTGACTTCATGAAACGTGATCCAGATCTGCGGTTGCTTCGGGACTTGCCGGAATTCCAGCAGCTGAAGTCACCAGTCGAACCCGACTCCGACTCCTGAATCTGATTTCAACTGATGAGATGCCTCTCGCATTCCGGTTCAACAAGATATGAGACATGGTTCATCTCAACCGCATCTATACTCGCTCTGGAGATCAGGGACAGACCTCGCTCGGCGACGGGACCCGAGTCCTCAAGACCAGCGATCGCGTCGTTGCACTCGGGAGTGTCGATGAGCTGAATGCGATCCTGGGAGTGGCCCTTGCCACAGGAGACTTATCAGCAGACCTGGCTGATTGTCTCACATTGATCCAGAACACATTGTTCGATCTCGGAGCCGACCTCTGTGTTCCGATCTCAGCTTCCGATTCCGATCAGAAACGACTCAGGATTCAAGACGATGTCGTCACGTGGCTGGAGTCACAGATCGATTTCTTTAATGCGGGACTGGAAGCACTTGACAGTTTCATTCTTCCGGGTGGGACTCCAGGGGCAGCCCACTTGCATCACGCGCGTGCAGTCTGTCGACGAGCTGAGATCGATGTGCTCCGGCTCGCAGAAAGCGAAACGGTCAACAGGTCGGTCGCCATCTTCCTGAATCGACTTTCCGACCTACTTTTCGTAATGGCACGCTGGTGCAACCATGTCGCGAACCGCGCTGACATCTTATGGCGTTACAGCAAGCCCTTGGTCGGCCCATCTGACGTGAAATGAAGATTCGTGAAAAGCAAAGCACCCCGGCTACCTGAAGTAGCCGGGGTGCTTCGATTCAATTCAGTTTGGACGCAGAAAACTCGCGCTAAAGGCTCTAGACACAGACATGGTCGTTCTGCTTGACCACGGGGTCATTCCATCGGAACTTCATGTCAATCGCCGCGCGTGAGAGGTGATTCAACATCGACAGATCGATGTGCGGACAAGGCAGGTGCGGTGCTGCTCGACGAGTGTTGGTCGAATCGAACACAGGATCGTCGCGCCAGTAGGAGTCGTAGACTCGCATATGTTCGCGGAAGAGCTCCTCGAACTCACTTTTGACTTCCTTCACCTCGCCGGCTCCATAAAAGTTGAGGCCATAGATTTTCGTGACGGATTCTACCGAGTCGCGAAGTTGCCGCGTTGTGATCGGGCATCGGGGCGTGAGGTGATACGTTTCTCCGTACAGATCCGGATGCGTCAGGATGTGAGACATCACGGCTGACACCCAGTCGACGGGAACAAAGTTCTTCCGTTCCGTTCCATCGACGTTAAGTTGGATGTCGGACACATTAGTCCGTCCTGTGACGTCCGGCTCACCCCTCTGTCGGTTCAGGGTGTCTGCAATCTGCAGGATGACGTAGAAGTTATGAAACGTCGTTGTCCAGCCGGTGCGACTGTCTCCCACGATGATCGCGGGACGGAAGATTGTGGGAGTTTTGCTGAAGCCTGCTGAGCGAACCATTTGCTCAGCCTGAACCTTACTGCGCTCGTAATCGTTGCCCAACTCCTGACCAACGTCGAGCTCACTCTCCAGGATTCGTCCCCGTCTCAATCCACAGGTATATGAGGTGGAAACGTGATGGAATTGTTCGATATTTGTCTCATGACAGAAGTCGATGGCGTACTTCGTCCCCTGGACGTTCGATCGCCACGGTTCACTTTCCTTGGATGTACTGATGAACTGCAGGCTGGCAGCGTTGTGGATCATCGCTCCGCAGTTTTCTTTCACCCAGGCGGTGTCGTCACTGCTCAATCCCAAGCCGGGTTGAGAAATGTCGCCTTCCACGACGTGAGGACGGTTGAGCGTTGTTCCGAGCTTCTCTTCCCAGGTGCGAATGAGGCTCTCGATACGCTCACAAGGGGTCTGCCGACGGCTGCGGCGGACGAGCACAGCGAGCGGGACATCTTCCATCACGAGGTCTCGAACGAGATAGCGTCCAAGCAGTCCGGTTGCACCGGTGAGTAGTTGATATTCCATAGGGGAATTCAATCTCCGTATTGCGATAAATTGGAGGGGGAGAACCTGCGGACCGTCAATCGATCAACGCGGGAGATGGGATCGGGGATCAGGGGGATCGGTTAAAAACCCGCGAACACTTCTCGCGAAACCAGATTTTACTTGCGGTCCTGTTGCCTCACAATGGATCGGACACGCGACCCCGGAAGTTTGTCGTATTCAGGCAGTTATCGCTGATCACTGAATTCAACAGCGACCTCATGCGCATAACCAGCAATCTCGTCATCGGTTATGACGAATAATCGACCAAGTTCCCCGAGTCAGACAAACGGGTTTGTCAAGCCGAACCCTGAGGAATCACCGACAATTCTTGGAGCTGATTCCAGTTGTGAGGATTGTCACTTCTGGCTGTCGTTGATGAAGCGTCCGCCGCTAATGAACATCCCGTTTTCGCATGGTTGGCACCACTCAATCAAGACCCGGTAGCTGAACTCACGAGTCTCGCTCGCCATCCGCACAGTCACCTCTCCGGCAGAAACCGAGCCACGGTGCAGCAGTCCGATTCCAAAGCGGCTGATTTCACGCGTCATCGCGGAAATCGTGTTTCCCCGGGAAGTCTTGATCTCAGCAGGGACAGAGAGTTCGAGTCGCTCGACAGTCCGACCATGTTCCATATCGGCCTTACCGATGCTTTCCAGCACTGCCCGAAGGTCATCCAGTGTTGGACGGCTCCACGGATCTTGAGACATATCTCTGGCTCCTGAATCAATGACGGGAATCGACTCAACTATATGACGTCGATTGAACACCGGAGAACCGGGTTCGGGCGTTCAGGCAGAAGAGCAAGGGGAGACTTCTCAGCCAGTCAGCACAACCGGCACCATCCCACCTGATGGGCCGATCGACAGACAGTAAGTGACACATGCCGTCCAAGCGGAGCATGACGGGCTGCCGGAAAAACAAGTCTTTCAGCCGATAGTACCAGAGCGTCGGGAGAGCAGTCGCATGGCCAGCATGAGTAAGACCAGACCACCCACGAACCACATGGGGCGGGGAAACCAACTCCTGGCAGATGAAGCATCGGTCGCATGAATTGTCGAGACGGTCGTTGGCACGGTCGTTTTGGGGGGTGATGCGACGGGGGCGTCATTCACACCAAGCAGGATCGGTGCGGCAACTGCAACCTGTTCGGACTGATCTCGTCGCTGGTTCGCTGTCGAGGTCTCAGGTGCCGGCAAAGTCGGCCATTGAGCTTGCGCTGGAGGAAACACTCGATCGTGGTTGGCCGATGCATGTGACCACAAAGCTTTGCTGTCTTCGTTGACTGCCTGACTGATCGGAGTGTATGCATCCGAGTCGTATCGAACCAATGCAGGCCCTTCATTGGCAGGTCCGTCATCCTTGTTTCGAGCTGACTTCGCGTCTTCAGGCCAAGCCAGATTAACGACGGAATTGGTCGACGCAGAAACCGTGCGAGTATTGGTTGTCTTCGCTGATGCAGAACCTTGCCAAGGCGTTTCCTCCGCCTCAGACGGAAAGTCATCATCCGAGGGGGGTAACAGATTCACGCCGCTCCGACCGGTTGTTGAAGAATCGGCATCTGGTGAGTCGACGTCTGCCTGTGGCAGTGATGGTCTGGTCGAGTGCTCCGAAACAGCTGCCTGCCAACCCACGGTCAAGGTTCCAGCAGTAAACGAGCTGAAGGCCCGGCTGGCTGCCCTTCCAAAAGCATCATCATCCCGACTGGTCGAATTCTCCAAAGCATCGTCAGGAGTTGTCGATTCATCAGCCCAGGGATTGGCTTTGGTTGTTGTTGTCGATGTGAAACTGTCCTTGCGAATGTCGCTGGCGATGCGCTTGGCAAGATCGCCGGGACGTTCATCGGCGACGTCAAACTGGACATTTTCAAGGACTGCCAACTCTTGAGCAGCGAGTGCCTTGCGATAAGCCTCTTCGAGCTTCCAACTGTCCCAGTCTTCATGGGCTTGTCGGAGCAGTGTCTGAACACGCTCCTTGGCAGCGGATGTCTCACTTTTGATTGCGCGATCATCAACCAGACTTCGGTCCAACTTCTGCTCGAATGACACCGAAGAAACAGTTCCATTCGTGTCTGCATTCTTCGGAGGACTCTTCGCCACGAAGTCGGCAAACGGGTTCACATCTCCTGTGGCATCGTCTTTCGAGGTGTCAGGTTTGCGCTCAAGGTCAGCCTTGAGTCGTTCCAGTCGTGTGTCAAATCCCGATGCAAACGAGTTTTTGTCTTTCTGGCTCGATGTTGACGTGTCGGGCTTATTTGAAGTGGAAGGCTTTGATTGAGCGAGGAGTTCTTCGAGGGTGGCTGCCCGTCGTTTGACCTCGGTTTCAGTTTTTGCGGCAAGCTCATCGGCTTCCTGCTTGGCCTTACTTGCCGCTGCGTCGGATTCGATGAAGGGATCTGTCGAGGCACCGTCCGGGTTGTCGTGCTGACGGTTCATGAGACGATCAAACAGATTCCTGTTATCCGCCTCGTCTTTAGCGAGTATGCCATCAGTTTCCGAGCGGCTGACTTGAGCGGTTTTCAAATCTGAGTCAGTCTCACCTGCGTCTGCGATGGCTGCGTTCTCTTCCTCAGACTCTGCTGTTTCCACGTCCGCTTTCTGCGGACGCAGACTTGTAAGCAATTCGCGAGGACTCTTAACGCAACCGGGCAGCGACATTCCCACCACCAGAGCGACCGTTACGAGGCACACGGGGCTCAGGTGGCCAGTCTGACGGCGAGAATGAGTTGTTGGAATCACAGTATCCCTCCAGTCGATCTGCACTATGGTGGCAGTTCTGTATCGACGAGAGAGATTTCTCCCCATGAAGGGATTCAAACTGGCTTGACACCTCGACGTGTTATACCGGGTCTACCGGGTTTATCTCCTGCGTGGCTTGCCTATTCTTCCATCGTCGAGAGTGGCTTGCCATCCTCCCGCCGGGAATCGCTCGATTTCAGGGGTTCACTCGATCTTCCACCCCGTCGCGGACGGTGACGATTTCACAGCATTTCGGCTGGATCGAGCAGCTGGGGAATTCCAAGCGGTCGTCTTGTGATGATGGACTGCACAACTGCGCGCATCGAGTCCACTAGGGCTTCAAATACCATTTGAACTCGATTGGACGTTGGTGTGGGCCTATTCGGCGCTGTCGGGCGTTTCCTCGCCTCGCGTCCAATCCATCAGCAATTCGTCCTGAACTTCGATCTTCACCTGATCGTCCGAGGAAGCATCGTCTTCGATGGCGATGCCCAACTCGGCAAGCCTCTCGATTTGTTCGCTGTCTTTGTCGACAGTTTCGTCGTCGCTGATGGCTCGCCACCATTGCAGGTGAGGCCAGTCTCGACGAATCGTCTTGATGCAGGTGTGCATCGCACGACCATTGACTCCCGCACTGAAACCCGCACGTTGGGCAATCGCACTGTACTTGGCGACTTTGTCCGCCCGTTTCAACTCCCAGAGGACTTCAGCGACCTCTTCAGCTCGGGTGGATGACATAATGGTAACTCCGCAACTTCCAGGAAATGGGGTGACGAGATGTGTTGAATTTCAAAGTGGG
This sequence comes from Planctomycetaceae bacterium, assembly GCA_020426325.1. Classification (GTDB taxonomy): domain Bacteria; phylum Planctomycetota; class Planctomycetia; order Planctomycetales; family Planctomycetaceae; genus JAHBXU01. Next base: position 27,383 of record JAGQQG010000040.1, read on the forward strand.
AAGAGGCCGAGTGGCTCCCCCTGTGGGCTCCTATCCCTTCTGCTACACTATCTGAGCAAGGAGAAAAGCTCAAGCCGTGACATGTTTGACAGCTCCACCGGCACGGGTGTTCAGGGGTGAGGGCTATTTGGGCACACGTGAAGGAACTTCAGTCAACTGACCGGATTTCGAACTCTGATGACTCCTGAGACCCGGTCAATCAGAATCTCCTCCCTGTCGAAGAGCCACCCCGACCTTTGTGTCACGGTCACATTTGACCATGTTGAAAGCAATTCGGAACGACTTATGGACCAAGTATTCACCGGCCTCGGATTGCAGTTCCGGTATCCCGCTGAATGGGAGCTTTCTGAAGAAATTGGTGAGCAGGAAGCCTGCCTCACCGTCAGCAGTTCATCGACGGCGTTCTGGTCTGTGACCGTCATACGAGGACGACCCGAGCCAGTGGAAGTGATGCGTGCGGTCGTTTTGGCATATGAGGACGAGTATGAGGACCTTGATCTCATCGAATCCGAAATCGAAACACCTCTGCGGATCGTGTATGAGATGGAGATCGATTTTGTCTGCTTCAAATTGACGAATACAGCGTTCATGCGAGCGTTTCAAACGGATTCATACACGGTCCTCATCCTCTATCAGTTCAATGACGACGAACAGGATTCGCAGGAGCAGGTGCTGCAACAGATCACCGACAGCCTGATTTGCGAGTCGGACCTTGCTCCTCAACCGGAGTGAAAACCCTCCTGAGATTCCTCACCGAAAAGGAAGAGTCTTTGCGATTTGACCCTGACTTTGCCTATACTCATAAGGTCTGATTGCAGCCTTCATTTCGGAGTCATCTGAATGACGACGGTGAATCGAGAGGAAGTCGACAGCATCGGTGAAGTTGCTGGTTTGATCTGGAACTACCTGGATGAGCATGGTCCAGTGACCATGACCCAACTAGTTCGCGAATTGGAAGCACCCCGCGATGCCGTGATGCAAGGGGTCGGCTGGCTGGCTCGGGAAGACAAGGTCTCCATCACTAAAGAGACACGCAGTCGCAAGATCAGTTTGACATGAATTGTCGGTCAGCGTGGCTGCCATGTAATCCCGTATACGATGATTAAGATTCTCCACTCATGACGACTCCGGCCACAGTCGACGGGCTTCTGGACAAAGCCAAGCAGAGTTCCCGTGAGAGGGACTTCGACACAGCGATTCAACGCTATCAGGAAGTCCTCGCGCTTGACGAGCACAACGTCGCTGCCCATGAAGGTCTCGCTGCAGCCGCCTTCATGGCCAAGAACTACGACCTCGCCATCCAACACTTCCAGCGAGTTTCGATGGTCGATCCCCGACGTTCTCAGGCAATCGTCAACCTTGGGGCGGTGTATAACCGTAAAGGGGACTTCAACTCAGCTGTTCAGGCCCTGCGAAGGGCGCTTGCCAAGGACCGCAAGAGTGCTGAGGCATACTACAACCTGGGAATCGCACACCGGGGGCTGAACCAACTGAGCATGGCCGTCTCGGCCTATAAGGAAGCCATTCGCCTCAATCCGGAGATGGCGGAGGCCTATCAGAATCTGGCGAATGTCTTCGTCGAGATGGGAAACACGCACCAGGCCATTTTGCATTACCAGCGTGCCCTTGACATTCGACCGGACTTCGAGAAAGCCGTCCGCGGACTTGAGCGAGCCAGAAACACCAAAAAGGAATTGGACAAGACCGTCAGCCCTTTCGGTCGTCTCGTTGACATCAACAAAGTGAAAAAAGCTGGTGAGTCAACCAATGTCCGAGAGCTGAGCGAGACGGAGCGCTACGAGGACCGTCTGGCAGTACATGCGTTGGCCAAAGATGCTCTCTATGTGGCCAGAGACGTCCACGAGAACCTGGAGTCGGCATTGGAGCCGCATCTGCAGGAGTTCACGCGGGCCTTTAATCAGAGTAAGGATGCCCGTGGCTTCTGGGATGAATTCCAAGCCATGTCGAAGTCGTTTCAGGAGTTTGAAGAACTGGTTGATTCTCTCGGAACGCAGACTGGCAAATTGCGAAAGCACAACGAGGAGATCCTCGCATTGCTGAAAAGCGAATCTCAAGAGTGATCGTAGTCCCGGCAAGGGCTTTACTCAGTGGGCCGTCCAACCTCCATCGACGGTCAGCAGACTGCCGGTGGTGTAGCTGGAAGCATCGCTTGACAGGTAGATGGCGGCTCCCTGAATCTCTTCCAGTCTCCCCCAACGCCCCAAGGCGACGGCTCCGACGATCTTCGTCTTCGCTTCTTCAGTCTCCGCAATGGCGAGGTTCATGGGCGTGAGGAAGGGGCCAGGACAGATGGCGTTGACCGTAATATTCCACGGGGCAAGCTCCAGTCCCAGGGCCCGGGTCATTTGGACCACGGCTCCTTTGCTTGAGGCATACGGTGTCCGGTTCGCAAGTCCCACAACTCCCAGCGTACTTGCCAGATTGATGATCCGACCTTTGTTTTGAGACTTCATCACGGGTACGACCGCTCGGGAACAAAGCCAAAGACCGTTGACGTTAATTTCGTGCACCTGTTGGAACTGTTCATACGTCAGCTCATCAATCGGCCCGCGAATATTGATGCCCGCATTGTTCACCAGGATATCGACCCTGCCGAACTCGCTCACTACACGATCGACCATGGACTGCACGCTGTTGGCGTCTGTCACGTCACTTTTGATTCCGATGACTGGGCGGCCGAAGTCGGCTGCGATCTGTCGTGCGGTCGATTCCGCTTCCTCTGCATGACGGCTTGTCAGTAACACATCTGCGCCGGCAGAGGCGAGCCCCGACGCCATCGCCTCTCCGAGCCCCTTCGAACCACCTGTCACGATGGCCACGCGATCTGTCAGGTCAAACTGTTTGATCCCCGGCAACATGTCCTGCTCCCCTTCGAGTTGATGAGTCCCAATCCATCGGCAGTCTACGGCCCTCGCTGCGACAGCTCAATTCACTTGAAGTGCCTGCATAATCAGAACACTCCGCACAATCGGCCCCCGTTGGTCGACTCGCGAAAGAAGTCGGGGACGGTCCTTCGTGGGAGTTGAGTGATCGACGTATGTTTAGGCGTCTCCACACTCTCAGGATCCCCTTGTGTCGAACCTGGCGTTTCTCTTCTGGCTGAGCCTGCTCGGGTTGACCTACATCTATGTCGGTTACCCGATGCTGGTGTGGGTGCTCGCCCGTCTGCAGTCAAAACGTGTTCGGAAGGAGCCTTGGACCCGTGGGCTGTCAATCGTCATCGTCGGTCACAACGAGGCCCATCGTCTCACGCGAAAACTGGACAGCCTCTTTCGTTCCACATGCAGAGACCTGATTCACGAAGTACTGATTGGCTCAGACGGGTCGGATGACAACACCGCTGAGGTCATCGCGGCATACCCTGATGATCGTGTCCGACTCCTCTCCTACGACAAACGACGAGGGAAGCCAGCCGTGCTCAATGACGTTCTGCCACAATGCCAGTCCGAAGTTGTGGTGCTGTCGGATGCCCGGCAGGAACTGGATCCATCGGCACTCACCCGGTTGACTGCGGCGTTTGCAGATAGCAGCGTTGGTGTTGTCAGCGGCGAACTCATGTTTCGTGCGGTCGAAGGAGCCACGACTGCTGCAGAGGGAATGGGATCCTATTGGAAATATGAGAAACTGATTCGGAAATGCGAGAGTCGTTTCCGCTCAGTCCCCGGTGCGACAGGAGCCCTCTATGCCATACGGCGTGACCTGTTCCGACCGGTTCCTGAGAACACTCTGCTGGATGATGTCGTGATTCCCATGCAGGCAATCGAGTCGGGTTACCGTTGTCTGCTGGAGACCGGCGCGATCGCATGGGATGAACCGTCACAACTTGCGAGCCAGGAGTCTGTTCGTAAACGTCGCACGATCGCAGGCTGTGCTCAGCTGATCGTCAATCAACCTCGCTGGCTGCTGCCGTGGCGGAATCCGATCTGGTGGGAATTCGTCAGCCATAAACTGGCCAGACTTGTGTCTCCCTTGCTACTTCTCATGGCTATGGCAACCAACGTGCTACTGGCAACTTCGCCAGTGTATGTCACGATACTCATTGCCCAAGTAGCCTTCTACGCCTGTGCTCTGATTGGCTGGCTGTACCAGCGATCCGGCCGGAAGTCACGTTCGCTGGGGCTGCCCTTGATGTTTCTGGCCCTTAACGCCACGACCGTTGCCGCACTCTGGGATGCGGCCCGCGGGCGTTTCACCGCTGCCTGGCAACGCACGGCGTAAAATTGAGTTGTGGTTGATGCGACGGTGAGCGACGAGCCAGTGAAAGTTGATCAGACAAAACCACTCACGATCTGTCGTTCGGTACGACTCATGAGTTCCGGTTGTGACGGCCGAGCGATGGCTCGCAACTTCTGATGAAACTTCCATTTGAGAAAAGTGTGTTCAGATTGGCAAAACCGGTCTTGAAGGGAATCTCAAAACTGCAATCATACTGACATTGGGTCGTGCGAAACGCAGCACGACGGGACAGTTTCCCTGTGAAGTGGTCGGATGGCTTACCGATCGAAACAGGAAGTTCAACCAAGAAAGGAGGTGGTCCTGTGGAATATGACTGTACAAGCCAACGAGGTGGTACTGTCTAGCGACAGTCGGCGGGCTGTCCAGCCTGACAGCCACCAACTCGTCGGGATCACCTTTGTTACGCGGGCCTGTCAACCAGGACGGGTCTGAAGCCGTAGCAAGATCCAAACGAGCAAGCTTGCCCGGCTCTGACTCTTCGTCAGGGCCGGGTTTTTTCTTGCGATGGGGAGGGAATCTCTTGGCGTTTATTGCCGCAAATCCGCGTGACTCCGGTGAACAATGTTTCGAACGACAAATCAGGGCAATGTCATCACTTGTCGAGGCGATAATTGATCACGAGTTCCGATTGGCCAGTCATCGTGGTAAAATGAATGAACTGGTGTTCGGGTCAGGAACACGATCAAAAAAGGTTGGGGTAAACTGCGGCGAGATCGATGAAGACGGATGATTTCTTGAAGGCAGAAATGAACCGGCGGCGGTTCCTGGGTGAAGGAGCGCGCAATGCGGCCGGCATGGCAGCTGGGGTGGTGACATTTCATTCACCGCTGTTAGCAAGCGCTCCGTCCGAGCGAGTCCGGGTCGGGGTGATCGGTGTTCGCTCTCAGGGGAAGCGTCTCGCTGTGGACAGCGCACGGCTCCCCGGCGTGGATGTGGTGTCACTTTGCGACGTTGATCAGTCGATACTCGGCAAGGCTGCTGGAGAGGTGAGTCAGGCTCAGAAGCAGCCTCCTCGGCAAGTCGAAGATTACCGACGATTGCTGGACGATCCAAACATCGATGCTGTGATCATTGCCACTCCCGATCACTGGCACGCCTTGATGACTGTCGAAGCCTGCCTCGCTGGCAAAGACGTTTACGTTGAGAAGCCGGTTGCACAGACGATTGGAGAAGGCCAGGTGATGCTGGCTGCGGCCCGGAAGCATGCACGAATCGTGCAGTGCGGACTTCAGCAGCGAAGTGGCACGCACTTCCAGTCTGCGATTGAGCTCGTTCGCTCCGGGCAGTTGGGAGATGTCCGACTCGCGAAAGCCTGGTCGGTCCAACAGCGACAGCCCATTCCCGCGAGGCGTGATCAGCCCGTCCCGGAAGGCGTGAATTACGACCTCTGGCAAGGGACGGCAGCTTCACGTCCATTCAGCGAGAGCCGCTATCACTACCACTGGCGGTGGTCATGGGAATACGGCACGGGTGAACTGGGAAACTGGGGCGTGCATCTGCTCGATATCGCCCGCTGGGGACTCGACGTGGAATTGCCGACGCGCGTCGCTGCCACCGGCACTCCGAGTGCAGGGACTGACAGCGATCTGACGCCAGATACGCTGACCGTGCAGTACAGCTATCCGCAATCGACGATTGTCTGGGAACATCGACTTTGGTCACGACACGGGATCGAAGGACGACCGACGGGCGTGGCTTTCTATGGTGATCAGGGAACTCTGGTCGTCGATCGAAGTGGGTGGAAAGTCTACGACAGCCGCGAGACACAGACGGCCGACGCCAGCGAGTTGCGGATCGCCCATCTCACCAACTTCTATGATTCGATTCGCACACGTCAGACCCCGGCGTGTGATCTTCGGACCGGGCATCTCAGTAGTGCATTGGCCCATCTGGGGAACATCTCGTATCGGTTGGGCAGAGAGGTTACGTTCGATTCGGCGAGAGAAGACTTCCCAAATGATGCGGCTGCCAATCGTATGTTGTATCGCGAGTATCGATCTCCCTGGGAATTGCCCGCTGTGTGACCCATTGGGGAGTGAGAACCGAACGAACTCATTCGGCAGGATGCCAGATGTACGACGCTGTGTTGATCGGTGCCGGGCACAATGCCCTTGTCTGTGCGCATGACCTCGCTGCTGCGGGGTGGAAAGTGCTGGTGGTCGAACGGCGGCACCTCGTCGGCGGCTGCTGCGTGACGGAGGAACTCTGGCCGGGATATCGGATCAATCCGGCAGCCTATGTCGTGAGTCTCCTGCTGCCCGAGATCGAACGGGACATGCGACTCGCTGACTACGGGTACGATGTGCTGGCGAGAAATCCGTCGTCTTTCACTCCGTTTGAGGATGGTCGCTATCTCATTCTTGGACCGGACACAGGACTGAATCGCAAGGAGATCGCGAAGTTCTCGACGCGAGATGCTGATGCTTACCCGCGATATGAAGAATTCCTGACGCGAGTTGCAGAGCGTCTTGAGCCGGTCCTTTCACTGGCTCCTCCCGATCTCCTGCCGTTACCCAAGTCCTGGCGCAAGAGAACGGTTGGGGACAAACTGCGAAACGCACGACGGGGCTGGGACCTCTACAAGGCACTTGAGCAACTGGAAGAGGAACTTCCGGAGACGATCGAACTGTTGACCGGTTCAGCGACCGCGTTATTGGACCGCTGGTTCGAGTCTGATGAACTCAAGGGGACGCTCACGACTGATGCGATCATCGGCACGTTTCAGCCGCCGTCTTCGCCGGGGACCGCGTACGTCCTCCTGCATCATGTGATGGGCTCCTCCGGCGGAGCTCGCGGAGTCTGGGGATATGTGAAAGGAGGGATGGGACGACTTAGCGATGCGATGGCAGCATCAGCCATCGATCAAGGTGCGGAGATCCGCACGAATTGTGCTGTAGAATCGATCATTACGAAGGATGGACACGCGTCGGGTGTGCGACTCGAAGGAGGTGAGGAGATTCAGGCTCAGACCGTCATTTCTGGAGTCGACGCCCATCTGACGTTTGAACGGTTCCTCTCGTCCGAAGTGCTGCCGGAAGCGTTCCTTAAGGCTGTGAAACGCATCGACTACTCCAGTGCAAGCATGAAGATCAATCTTGCCGTCAGTGAGTTGCCAAACTTCACATGTCTGCCTGGGAATCAAGAACCGGGACCTCAGCACCGTGGCACGATCCACATCGCTTCGACCCCTGAGTATGTAGAAAGGGCCTATGACGATGCGAAGTATGGCGAGCCATCGGCCCATCCGGTTATTGAGGTGACGATCCCCTCCGCGGTCGATCCGACACTCGCGCCTCCAGGACATCACATCTTGTCCTGCTTTGTGCAGTATGCTCCCTATCACCTGAAGACAGGAACCTGGGATGAACGTAAAGAGGAGTTTGCGGACCGGTGCCTCGCTGAGATCGAACGCTATGCTCCGAATGTACCCGACTCAGTGCTGCATCGACAGGTCGTCTCTCCGGTTGATCTCGAACGGATCTTTGGACTGACGGGTGGCAACATCTTTCAGGGGGCCATGCCGCTGCATCAGCTGTTCAGCATGCGCCCTGTCCCCGGTTGGAGCGACTACCGAACTCCGTTGTCAGGTCTTTATCTCTGTGGAGCGGCGACGCATCCGGGTGGCGGAGTGATGGGGGCCTGCGGAAGAAATGCTGCTCGCGAGATTCTTCGAGATGGTCGACCGGGAAAAAGGGTGTAGTCAACATGGCGACCCGACGCATAGAATTCAAGGCGTCCCGTCTGTCAGCGTCGTGTTTCCGAGGACCCGTCACATGAGCAACCTGCCCAATCTTGAGCTTCTCGAAGCGACTCACACCTTTCCGGGGACCTACATCTTCAAAGCCATCGGTTCCACTGAAGACAATTTCATGGGACGTGTCGTAGCTGCCGTCCGACTCGAGCTTGAGGAGTCGATCGAACCGTCCTTCTCGTTCCGCAAGACAGCAGGAGAACGGCACGTGTGCGTGACGATCGAACCTCCGGTCGAGAGTGGTGAGCATGTGCTGGCGATCTACCGCCGACTGCAGGACGTCGAAGGTCTGGTCATGCTGTTTTGACTGACTGGTCGCCTGGGGAGATGTTGCTCACAGCTGTGACCGATGAGACATCAATTCGACCGCAAGCGTGCTGACCTCGCCCGAACGTCCCCCTGAATCACATGAACAGCCAGAACCAGGGCAATCAAGAGGGGCAGCGTGAAGATCTGCAGGAATGAGATGGCAAACCCGAAAACCAAAGCGGAGATGCCCACCACGAAGGAGATCAACTGCGAGATCAAGGATTTGTCATGAAGTGTGCGCGGGAAAATGAGCCCCCACCAATGACCGACTCGACTATCAGGTATCACTTCGTTGCTCATGATGCTCGATCCGATGTGTGACTCCTCAATCTGATGATTCAAGGATACAGTTCGCGAGTCAGATTTTCTGTGCAAAATGGGAGGATTTGTTTCTTCTTCTACATTTTAACTGTGAAGACATGGCAGAGTCTGAAGTGCATGGTCTTGTACGCTAAAGCAACGACCGCACCCCACGGGGCAGACGTGGGGTGCGGCCTCAAACGGGTCAACACCGGGTGAGCGGGGAATTACTCGAAATCGTACCCCAGCAGATGACCCTTCATTCCAACGAACTGGATTTTTATCTCGCACGTACCGGTCGCCTCCGCACAGTTGATGTCGTAATTGAGCAGGAGGTACTGTCCGTCATCGGAAATGTCCATGTGACTGTCGGTGAACGTCGTTGATTTAAGAGCACCAGCATTTCCACGAATCTGCTGACTCATCTGTGCAAACGCTTCCGCATCGATCGCTTGTTGCAATGCAGGGTGGCACATGGCGTAGGCTTCGTCTGTCTGGCCGCCGAGAAATCGTTTGATAAATGTCTGTCCCAACTCCTCGTAAAGTTTTGTCTCGGTCGGTCCCTTGAACCAGTCGTCTCCCAGTTCGTTCGAGGTGACGTTGAATCCAATAAGCTTGCCCCCCATGGTTTTCAAAGTCGAGGAAGCTGTTCCACGTTCGAACTGGATGGTCGCCTCCGACGTCTTGATGGGATTGGTTAGTCCTCCTTCGCTTGTGGTTCCGGTTTGCTGAATACTCTTGAACGGTCCCAGGCGATCGTTGATCGCGTTCATCCAGGCAGTGAGGACTGGTACGTCGATTTCCACCAACAGTTCCGGTCGCATCTGTTGGGTCAGTTCTTTCGCCTTGCCGCTTTGAACGGCCTTGAAGAAATCCTCCTGAACATCCGCCTGGACGGCAGAGGCCATTGCTGTCAAGAGGATTGCGAAAATGGCGAGACGGAACTGGTGCATTGGGATCGGCTCCTGAGTCATGGTGTCTGTTCGGGTTCGGTCCCGCTGTTGAGATTGCCAACTTCAAATAAAACCGGCAAAAAATTCGCGAGTGAGCGGGAGATACGGGTCAACACTTGTTTCAAGCGACAGGCTCTTTTGAATGTAACATCCACTGATTCCGTGTGGCGAACCAAAATCACGGGAAACGGTCGAAGTCATTTGCTACACTGGAGAAGTGGATTTCTGGAGATCGAGGCCTGCTCAACCTTGCCTCGCAAGAATCACGCAGGATTGTCATGACGCACTGCATGTCTCACCCGCAATCACTATCGATGTCGAACCCCGTCCATCCCCGTGCGGTCTCTCGACGAACGGCCGTCCAGGCGGGTGCGGTCGGCCTGCTCGGGCTGGGCATGAATCATTTACAGGCGCTCCAGTCCGCTGATGCGGCAGAGGGGGAGGGACAGCCTCGTCAATCAGCCAAGTCGTGCATCTACATCTTCCTCTCTGGTGGTCTGGCTCAGCATGAGAGCTTTGACATGAAACCGCAGGCGCCGGACACAATCCGGGGCGAATTCTCTCCCATCGCGACCAGCACTCCCGGTCTCTCCATCTGCGAACACCTGCCGATGCTCGCAGCACGCAGCCATCTGTGGGCACTGTGCCGCTCACTGACACATTCATCGAATGAGCACTCTGCCGGCCACCACATCATGTTGACGGGGCGGAGTCTGCTGCCTCCGCAGTTCAATGCCGTGAAGCCTCTGTCGACAGACTGGCCCTCGATTGCAGCCATCGCGGGAGTTGCGACAGTGCCTCGCAACAATCTTCCGCCCGTGGCGGTGCTCCCGGAACGGCTCGTCCATTCGTCGGGCCGTGTCATCCCCGGGCAGTTTGCGGGCGAAATGGGATCACGACGCGACCCCTGGTTTATTGAAGCTTCGCCGTTTCATTCGACGTCCTACGGAGCCTATCCCGAGTACGCTTTCGATCATCAGCATCGAAATAAGCCAGACAACAGGGTGTTCCAGGCTCCCAACATCTCACTCTCACACGGCGTCACTCGTGACGTCTTTCGGCATCGTGTCGATCTGCTCGATCAACTTGAACATCAACGGCAGATGCTCGACCGGCATGCTCATGTGGAGCAGTTCGATCTGTATCGTCAGGGTGCGATTTCTCTGCTGAATGATCCGACGGTGCGTGATGCCATCGACGTCACGGAGGCGGACGACCGGACACAAGAGCGGTACGGCAAGAATTCGTTCGGCTGGTCGCTATTGATGGCACGCCGGCTGATCGAAACCGGTGTAAATCTGGTTCAGGTCAATCTGGGCAGCGATGAAACATGGGACACACACGGCAATGCGTTTCCACACCTCAAGGACAAGCTGCTCCCACCGACTGACCGTGCTGTCTCTGCGCTTCTGGACGACTTGCATGAATCAGGACAGCTCGACGATACGCTGATTGTGATGGCAGGCGAGTTTGGTCGCACGCCGAAGATCTCACACCTCAAAGAGCATTATGCTCTGCCCGGCCGTGATCATTGGGGGGCCGTACAGAGCGTGTTCTTTGCAGGAGGCGGTGTTCGGGGTGGCAACGTGATCGGAGCATCGGATGCACAAGGGGGCTATCCCGAGGATGATCCGCAAACGCCTGAGAACTTTGCCGCAACCATCTATCAGGCCCTGGGCATTCCAGCGAACGCTGTCTGGCACGATGCCGTCAATCGACCGCACCAGATCTACTACGGGAACCCGATCCTGGGACTCATCTGAGATCGGGTTCGATTCGCCGTGCCGGATTCATCTGGCGAAGACCTGCGGAGTCGACAACAGAGCGCGAAACTCGGCCAGTGTCGTCGCTTGTTCGATGGGCACACGTCGCAGATCGTAGGGAGACCAGTCGTCCCAAGCGTTGTAGCCTCCATAGAAGCTGAAGGCCGCTTCAAATCCGTGCTTGCTTAACAAGGATTGTGTCTGTCGATCAAAGGCCGTTCGACTCCCCACCGGATATGCAAAAACACTGATCGACGCACCAATCTGGTCCTCGATCCGCTGCTTACACTGCGAGATTTCTTGCTCCTGACGCGCCGGTTCGTGTCGTGCCAGGACCGGGTGCGACACGGTATGCCCGCCGAGACTCATTCCCTCGCAATGCATCTCACGAGCCATCTCCCAGGTCATCCATTGGTCTCTCGCGAGATTTGCTGGAGCACGACCGGTCCCAGCGGCATCCGCGAGTGAGTCCAGGAACTGTTCTGTCTCATCGTGAGGCAGTTGTTTGTAAATGGACAACAATTGGTGGATTGCCCGACAGCGACCCGGTTCATCGAAGGTCATCTCCGAGGAAAGGCATGGCGCTTGATCGATTCCTGTGCGGTCGCTCGTTCGAACCATCCATGCAATTTCGTCCCACCATGCCAGGCTTGGATGATCAAGGTAACCGGTCGTCAGGAAGAACGTCGCTGTCGTATGATGTTGTTTGAGGATCGGGAAAGCCAGTTCATAGTTGTCCCGATAGCCGTCGTCGAACGTGATCATTACATGACGTCCCCTCTGCCCCCGACGAATCTCTTCTAAATCATCAGGACCAACGATGTCGTAGTTCTGTGCGAGGTAAGACATCTGTGCATCGAAGCTTTCTTCCGATGCAGACCAGAGTTCCCAGTCAAAGAGAGTTCCATTCGGATCGCCGACACGGTGGTAGTTCAAAACCAGCAGTCCACTCCAGGACGAACATCTCCGCATGAACGGATTAATCGTCCTCTGACCTACCATTCTGGCCAGTAGAGCTCGTTTATTGATTGGTGCGATCATGGCCAGAGTTAGCTCGAAGCAAAAAAGTAGTCACAAGCGAGTCTCCAAGCCTACAACACATTGCGGCTATGGCGTGGCTGATCCGCTCGTGTGACCCACGGACGAAGAATGTGTCGATCCCTATATTCGCTACAACTTGCCCTTGATCGTGTTCGGGGAGTTCTCCACAGGACGATTCCAAAATCGTCTACCGCACCTTGAACTGGTGAAACCTACAATTTGAAGGGTATCTCCGATTATGCCTTTCCGCTGAAGGCATGCCATTATCGCGCTCCAGCGAGTTTCCTTCCATGTCCTCTCCGCTTGTCAGTACCGTCATTCCGACATTCAATCGGGCCGCCTATCTGGGACGTGCCATCGACAGCGTGCTCAGTCAGACGTACCCGTCTGTGGAAGTCATCGTGGTCGATGACGGATCAACAGACAACACCGCTGAATTGATGCAGAAAGAGTATGGAGACGACGAGCGGGTTCGCTATCTGCATCAGACAAATCAGGGTGTGTCCGTTGCTCGAAACACGGGCATGAACGCAGCTAAGGGGGAGTTCGTTGCGCTGCTCGATTCCGATGACGTGTGGTATCCGCGGAAGCTCGAACTGCAAGTCGGAGTCTTCAATGCTCTGCCTGATGTGGGTATGGTCTGGACCGATATGGAGGCGATTAGCGCTGACGGTCGCTCCACCGACAGCAGGTATCTGCGAAAGATGTACAACGCCTACAAGTGGTATCGTGAAGACAACCTCTTCACCGAATCTTATTTATTGACTGACCTTCTGTCACAAACTGATGAGTCGATCGAGGGGGTGTCTGTCTATGCCGGAGACATCTATTCACAGATGATCATGGGCAATCTCGTTCACACCTCGACTGTGCTGATGCGTCGTGAACGAATGAAGGCGGTCGGGTTGTTTGACCCCAAGTTGCGATGGGCCGGTGAAGACTACGACTTTCATTTGCGAACCTGTCGGGAAGGTCCCGTGGCCTTGCTTGATCTGCCGACCATTCAGTATCAGCGAGAACTGGAGGACCAGATTACTCAGCCACACAATGCGTTGAACTTTGCAAATGCCTACCTTGAGACCATCACACGGATGTTGAAACAGGATCGCGATCGGATCACGCTTCCGTCCTCCATGATTTCTGCCGCGTTCTCTGAGGCGTATGCCTGGATTGGTGAGGCAGAGTTGGATAGCGGGGACATGCCTGCGGCAAGACGAGACTTGGGCCGAAGTCTATGGCATCGCCCAAAACAGTTTCACACGGCATCACTCTTGCTTTTTTCCTTAACCCCGTTCGGCTTAGGAAATCACTTTCGAGCTGTCATGCGAGGGTTGAAATCGGGCATGAAAAGCTTGGGATCGCGTTCATCACAGAATGTCCATGTTGGACCATCTGGCGCCGATTCACCGGTGTTGCAGTGAATGATTTGCGGAAACGAGTCACTTGTCTGTCTTTTTTAACCGATCGCCAAGATGCTCACTGCTCTACGACATCCTGATCCGACCGAATCTCGGGGGACATCGTCGCTGACGACCCATCGATTCGGACCGGCCTATGCCGTCGAGATGCTGGTGAAGTGGCATGAACTCGAACGTCGCATCGGGAGCCGACAACTCGCAACGTCTCGCGTCTGGACGGAGACATGGCTGCGACATCTCGGCGATGTGACGCCGTCTGAGTTTGTCATCGCGGAGCAGGACGGAATCACTCGTGGGATCTGCCTGCTGACACACAGCGGCATCCACTCAAAAGGACCACTTCCCATCAACAGCCTGCACCTCGGGACTGCGGGCGACCCTCCAGAGGATGGTGTGTGGGTCGAGTACAACGGACTGCTGGTCGAAGAAGCATTTCGACATGAATTTGTCCGCGAGTTGATTCGAATTGCCGCACTGGACGAGTCATGGGATGAACTTCATCTCGATGGGTTCTCACGAGAACAGGCCCAGGAACTCATCGACCAGTTACCGGGTATCGAGATCACTACCCGACCGTCGCCCTACTTTGACTTGCGGGCCGCTCGTGAAGCAGACGGCGAGATTTTGCCCCACCTGGGACGCAGCACGCGCAGCAACATTCGTCGCCGCTTGCGCGAATACGGCGAGGTCACCTGCGAATGGGTCGACAACCCCACCCAGGCAGAGGAAGTCTTCTCGGAACTCATCAGCCTGCACCAGGCTCGCTGGAAATCCGACGGCAAGCCCGGGCTCTTCTCCAGCCAGCGGTTCCAAGACTTTCAACTCGAACTCATGACCCGTTGTCTGGATGATGGTCGTGTCGTACTCTTCCGCGTTAGTCAAGGTGAACGCACGGTTGGCTGCCTGATGCTGCTCGTCGACAACAACCGCCTGCTCGATTACCTCTCAGGCTTTGCCCCCTTCGACCAGTTTGCCAGTCCTGGGCTCATCGTCCATTTCCTGTGTATGACCGAAGCCCAGCGTCGAGGTTATGACGCCTATGACTTCCTGATCGGAGAGCATCAACACAAGCGGAATCTCTCGAACGCGGAGGCAGAACTGATTTGGGCCACCTGGCGTCGACCGCGACTGAAGTACAAATTGCTCGACGCGGCCAGATATCTCAAAAAAATACTGATGAATCGCTGAGAGTACACTCTCAATCGGAGTTGCTCATGAGTGAGCCCCGACCTGCGCCGCCGCCCTGTCTGTGTCGATAGTGCTCGTTTGTGATTTTCCATTTGACCGTTCTTCACTCAATCGTGAACGATCATGGTGCAGACGGTCGAGCGATTTCTCGTTGGAATGAATTATCCGCTCTCGTAAGACGATTCGTCCGTAGATCGAGTAGAACGTCGGCACCAGGACAAGGACGAGGGTCGTTGACAGCATCAACCCGAAGCACAAGCTGTTCGCCATGGGAATCAACAGCTGAGCCTGCATGGACGTCTCCGTCATGATGGGAGCGAGTCCGGCCACCGTAGTCATCGATGTCAGGAGCACCGGGCGAAAGCGACGTCGTCCAGCCTCGACCAGAGCCTCCTGCAAGGGCATGCCGTCGATTAACCGCGCGTTGATAAAGTCGACCAGCACAATCGAATCGTTCACCACGACACCCGTCAGTGCGACCAGTCCGAGCACGCTGAACAGCGTCAACGGCAATCCCATGATGGCATGTCCCCAGATGGCTCCAATCACGCCAAATGGAATGACAGCCATGATGATGGCAGGCTGAATGTATGAGGTGAACTGCATCGTGAGCAGCACGTAGGTCGCAAGCAGGGCAATGGCGAGTCCCACAAAAAGGCTGTTTATCGACTCGGTCGTCTGTTCGGCCTGTCCTTCCCAGCGAACATCGACATCGGGATATTTCTTGAGAAGCTTGGGCATGAAACTGGCCTTGAGGGCAGCAACGACTTCCGCCGCATTCGCCTGCGCCTCATCGACGTCAGCTGTGACCGTGATCGACCGGCGTTGGTTCACGCGGTTGATCTCCGAATAGCCTCGCTTGATGTTGATATCAGCCAGTTCAGTAATCGGCCGCTGTGATCCATCTCCCGTGTCGATGCGAATCTCATCCCACTCAGCCAGCGACCGACGTTCCTGTTCAGGATACCGGACCATGAGTTTGACTTCGTGCCGACCGCGTTGCAGACGCATCACTTCTTCGCCGTAATAGGCGGCCCGTACGGTCCCGGCCAACTGCTGGAGGGGCACTCCCATGGTTCGGGCTTCATCCTTGACGGTCAGCTGCATCTCCCACTTGCCGGGCCGCGAGTCGTCGGACACATCGAATACGCCCTCGAATGACTTCAACTCCTGCTTGCATTCCTCGACAGCAGCCTCCAGGGATTCCATGTTCTCCCCATCGGAAAGCAGCTTGAACTCAATCGGCGTCCCGCCGGGGCCCATGCTGAGGCTGCCGAAGCTCAGAGATTCTGCACCGGCTATTGTGCCCACCTCCTTGCGCCACTCCTCGACGATCGTCTCACTGCCAACAGAACGCTCACTCAACTCGACAAGAGCTGCAAGCACACTCCCCGCGTGTCCCCCCTCCGTGCGGTCAGCGGCCCCTCCCGGTGACTGGGACGACACCTGTCCAACGAGTCGATACGTCAAACGCAGGACTGAGTCACCGTTGTCCTCGTGTCGTTTGCAGACCTTCTGGATCGCCGCTTCCATCCGTTTCGTCGCAGCGTCGGTGACGGAACTCGGAGTTCCATCAGGGAACACGACTCTCCCCTGAATGCGAGTCGCATCTGTCTTGGGAAAGACGATCCAGGGAACTGTGCCGCTGGTCACGAGAGTTGCTGACAATAGCAGCAACGCGAAAGCTGCACTGCAAACGAACGCAGGGAACTGCAGACACCATCGCAACACAGGCATGTAAACTCGCTCAATAAACCACTCCAGAAAGCCGCCAAAATGGTCGTTCAGCCAATGACTCATGCTCGTGAGATACCGGAACGGCCACAGCAGATGATCGATGATGAAAGCAATTCCGACTGCTGCAGCACCGATCGTCCATCGCGAAACAGCAAGACGACTATGAGCGCGCCAGCGTCGTGCACGCTCCGTCCATGTCAGCGGTGAATGCTCATGTGCCAGGTGGCAGGGAAGCACGAACGAACTTTCGAGCAGTGACACGATGAGCATGGCAATCACAGCCAGCGGCATGACTGCGAAGAATTTCCCCATGACTCCGGTCACGAAGAACATGGGAGAAAATGCAAACACGGTTGTCGTCACCGATGCAGCGACAGAAGGAAGCACCTCGAACGTGCCGTCAATAGCCGCCTGGCGATAGCTCTTGCCCATCTCGCGGTGTGAGTAGATGTTCTCGCCGATCACGATCGCATCATCGACGACGATGCCCAATGCAATCACGAACGAGAACATCGAGAGCATGTTCAGCGTCTGGTCGAATTGCAGGAGTACGATACAGGCGCCGAGGATCGAGACCGGAATTCCGAGAGCGACCCAGAACGCCAGTCGAATCTCCAGGAAAAGCATCAGGCAAATGAACACAAGGATGAGTCCTTGCACGCCGCTGCGCTTGAGCAACTGCAGCCGGTCGTTTACTTCGACAGAACGATCTCCCCACAGGTCGATGCGATATCCTGCCGGCAGATTGGGATTCGTTGCGTACTCGCGAACCGCCTCCGTCATCGCGAGCATGTCTTCACGGGCAGCTGCCTCAATTGAGATCGCAAGTCCCGGCTTGCCATTGATCCGGCTCACGGACGTCTTGTCTGCAAAGTCATCCTTGACCGTTCCCAGATCGCCGACTGTCAGCACGACTCCGTTGGGGGTCGTGATTAACGGGATCTTCGCGATCTCTTCGCCACGAAGGCGTTTGGCCTTGCCGCGGAGCAGGAACTCTTGCGAGTTGGACTTGATGTTGCCGCTGGGCAGTTCGAGGTTTTCACTCCGAATACGGCGGGCAACTTCAGACAGCGTCAGTCCGTACTCTCGAAGTGTCGACTTCGAAATCTCGACGTCGATCTGAAAGTCACGCACGCCCTGAATGTCCGCGACGGAAATCTCAGGGATGGCGAGCAGATCATCCCGGACCGACTCAACGACATTGCGCAGGCGGACTTCTCCTTCAGGACTCTCGTCATCGACTCCGCTGATCCCCACGAAGATGGTCGGGTTGCGAAGTGTCAGTTGCTGAATCTCGGGTTCTTCCGCCAACTCGGGAAAACTGGGGATGCGGTCGATTTCTGACTCGACCTCATTGAGCACCTTCTGCACGCTCGGGGCATCGGTCCGGACTTCGAGGATGACACTTCCGGACCCCTCCTGAGCAATGGCCGTCACTTTCTTGAGGCCGTCGATGGAGCGAACCGCCTCCTCGATCTTCTGACAGATGCCGTTCTCGACCTCTTCCGGACTCGCTCCCGGGTAGGGAACCGTGATCAGAATGATCTCCAACTCGAATCGCGGGAAGTCCTCGCGACGGAGTGTCATCCAACTCAGCATCCCCACCGCGAGCACACTGATGATGATGCTGTTCATCGCCGGCGTGTTGTCGATGGCCCAGCGGACAATCGATTTCATGGCTGCACCTCGGTGGAATCGGCCGCTGTCTCTGTTTCCACTTCGCTGGATTGGTCCACGGGTGTTCGATCAGATAGTCCGTCAGCGTCCAGGACTGTGACTTCACTCTCATCCTCAGGCTGCCCAAGGTCTTCAACGCTCATGCCTTCTTCCACTGCTGCCAGGGGTGACGTAATCACGCGGTCTCCGGCCTGAAGCCCAGCAGGCTTGGCAATCAATAACACGGAATTCCCCTCAAAACGTGCGACATCGACCGTCATCACATGCAGCGTCCCGTCTTGAACCACCCACACTTCATCATTCGGGCGGATAGCCGGGAGTGGGACCTTCAACATGGGAACAGGAGACGCGACCGGAATGCGGACCTTGACGTACATCCCGCTAAACAGCGTCGGCGGGGCCACTCGTCCTGCGACACCGTTTCCTCCGACTCGGACTTTCGTCGGTTCGTCGACTCTTACGCGGCACGGAACTGTCCGCGTTGCGGGATCGAGCCCGGTGCCGTCGTAACGGGACAAAACGCCATCCCACAGATATTCAACACCGCGAAAATCAAATGCCACTTCCACAGGCACATTCGGCAATTCGAGCTGTGACCCGAAGAGATCAAGATCGGAAGGGGTGTTGTCCGTGAGTTTCATGTTCCCGGCTTGCAGCCAGACCCAGTACAACTCCTCGACGCGAAGCTGACAGCTCACTTCCATTGTCGAAGAATCGTTTGTACGAAAGAGTGGATCGCCGGCCTTGACATAATCACCTTCTTCGACCGAAACGGTGATGAGTGTCCCAGCGATGGGTGCGGTGACTTTCGTACGGTCGAGATCAACTTTCGCACGTTTGAGCTGCGTCTCTGACAGTTTCCTGGACGACTCCAGTGTGATCTTCCGCTGCTTGACAGCGGCCAACTGGTTCTGCAGAGTTCGCAGCGAGTTGCGAGCAGTCAACTCTTGCTTGCGTGCCGCGTCGAGCTGTGTATCAGTCGAGGCTCCGCGTGTCATCAGTTGTTTGACTCGGTTGAGGTTCTCCTTCTGAAGTTCCAGATCCTCTTTCGCCAGTTCGATCAACGACTCTGCGTTCTCGATCTCGATGTCTGCCTCTTTGAGGTTCGCATCGGCCTGTTCGATCTGAACCTGCAGACGTTCCACCTCCAGCTGGAAATTCGTAGGATCGATCTGCAGCAGGTACTGGCCTTCTGAAACGTAGTGACCCGACCGGCATTGCTCGACCTTTTCCACCACCTCGCCAGCGACCTGTGCAGCATGTGTCACCTGCCGATACGAGAGAGCAACGCCGTCGAGCTCGATGGTGAAACTCCCATCAGCTTGCTCGACCCCTGCAGACTCCACAGCAGCGACAACATTGTGATTGATCTCGCGTGGAGGTGTCTCCGGGCGTTGTCCAAACACCATGAAACCACCGATGCCGATCGCAACCATGGCCACGGGCGCGAGCACATGAAATGACTCGCCAAGGATGTTCCACAATCTGGTCATGAACTCTGCTTTGTCTCAATGTGCAACTTGAATGATGTGCAATGACAGGAATTTGCGAGAGCTTCCGTTGATCATGTCATTGCCGGAATCGGGGGCTTCACGTCCTGGGTTTCCAGCTCACTCTCCAAATCGACTTCCGACAGCCCATTGATGGCAGCAAGAGAGAACCGGGTGATGTGCTGCGCGAGACGCCCGACCGAGTAGGCCTCGTTCTGCCAGTCATCACCGATGAGAAACAGCACAAACTCATTGGCAAATCGATAGTGCAGACACTGCCCGACAATGCTGAAAGCAACCTGATGTCGGACATGATGTGTCGTTTCATCTGGCAGTAATTCGTCGAGGATGCCCATTAATTGGTCCCATTGTGGGCGAATGTACTCTTCCATCACTGGTTGGCATGCCTGCGTCGGCTGAAGCATCTCCCTCATCAGTAACCGCGTTTCCCAGCCGATGTTCCCTTCGCCCAGGACTCGATTCAGAATCGTGCTGACGAAGATTTGCAGCTTGTGTGCCGGTTGGGCATCCGCCGGCCACGCAGCGGGTGGTACGCGTTGCAGACGCTGGCGATAGGCCAATTTTACGGTCTGAAGATAAAGCGTCTCTTTCCCGCCAAAATGGTAGTTCACACTCGCCACGTTCACTTCCGCGGCTGCGCAGATCTCCCGCACCGTCGTCGCATCAAAGCCTTTTTCGGCAAAGATGGGTCCGGCAGCTTCTAGCATCCGCACGCGCGTCTCATCAGCCATTTCCATACCTCAGTGAATTCAAACAAGTGTATGAAACGCTTGTTTGGTGGCAAGTGGAATTTGGAAGAATGGCGAAGATAAGGGCAGTTTGCGGATGGATGCGCGCGATTGGTAGGTCAGCAAGGCCTCGTTCCATCCCTGCTGACCGAGTCAGCTCGGATGAACAATCCCTTGGCTGCTGTTATAACACAACTGTATTCAGCAGAATTGTTTAGGACCAGCTCATGTCGCTTGCATTCGCTTTTCTGACGTTCACAATCCTCGGTGCGATTGACACGGAGCGACCGCCAAATGTCGTGTTCATTATGACCGACAATCATGGTCCCTGGACGCTCGGGTGTTACGGGAATCCGGACATCGAGACGCCCCACATCGACCGGCTGGCCGAACAGGGAATGCTGTTTACTCGTGCTTACGCCAACAATGCGGTCTGCTCACCCACAAGAGCAACCGTGCTGACCGGCCTGATGCCCTGTCAACATGGCGTACACCGTTATCTCGGCGGTGGAGCCGCTCAAGTGGGACCGCAGGCTTACAACATGCTGGAGGAGTTTGACACGCTCCCGTCACTGCTCGTTGAGGCCGGTTATGTGGCGGGACTTAGCGGCAAGTGGCACCTCGGCGGCAACATGACTCCGCAAGAGGGCTTCACCTCGTGGATCACCAAGCCGCACGGACACTCACTCGGATTCTACGATCAGGAGGTGATTGAGAACGGCGAGATCCGTAAGGAGCCGCAGTACCTCACCGATCTCTGGACCAATCACGCGATCAGGTTCATCCAGCAGAATCAGTCGCAGCCGTTCTTTCTGTTTCTGGCCTACAACGGTCCGTACGGTCTTGGTGGCGCGATGCGGGAGGAGATCCGCAATGCTTATCGCGATACTTATTCAGACAGTGAGTTCCCCTCTTTTCCTCGCACAAAGCCCCAACCGTGGAATCACAATTACGGCGAGTGGATCGGCGATCTGCAGGTGATCCGCAAGTACGCTGCCGAAGTCAGTGGAATTGACGACGGCGTTGGACGCGTCATGCAGACCCTTGATGATTTTCACTTGGCCGACAACACACTCGTGGTCTTCACCGCCGATCAGGGACTCGCCGGCGGTCACGCAGGCTATTGGGGGATGGGCGATCACACACGTCCGTTAACTGCCTTTGACTGGACGATGCATATCCCGCTGATCATGCGGCTGCCGGGACAGATCCAGGCCAATCAGCGACGAGACGAAATCGTCAGCAACTACGACCTGCTGCCGACGATCCTGTCACTTGTCGGACTCACCACGAAACCGTCGGGCGAACTCACTCTGCCCGGACGAGACTTCTCCTCCATGCTTCGAGGTGAACAGCTCAATTGGGAAAACATCCACTTCTATGAGTTTGAAAACGTGCGAGCCGTCCGGACGGATGAGTGGAAGTACATCGAACGCATTCATCAGTCGCCGAACGAGCTGTATCACCTGACGAACAACCCGGATGAGCATGACGACCTTTACGGCCAGCCAGAGCATGCGGAGATCATGCTTCTACTGCGACGACGACTGCACAAGTTCTTCGACGAACATGCAGACCCAAAGTGGGACCTTTGGCACGGCGGCAAGTCAAAAACAGACCTGATCACGGCCCCGTATTTCGGGATCACGAACCCGTACCATCCGTCAGGCAACCGACCCGATTCGCAGGTGGATCCTCGCCCTGCTCCGTGAGCAGGTGTTATCATCCGACTTCTTGCAATCCGTCTCCGACTCCATCTCTCGACGGGAGACCTCATGAACATTCACAAACTTGCTGTCATCCAACTGTCACTCCTTGCATTATTACTCTGCAGTTTGCTCTCAGAGTCCCTCAGGGCAGATGACTCAAAGCCGCCGAACATCGTCGTGTTTCTCGCGGACGATCTCGGTTGGGGCGATCTCGCCTGCTATGGCAATGACGTCATCAAGACGCCCCACCTTGATCAGTTTGCGACCGAGGGGGTTCGGTTCACGCAATGCTATTCCGCGTGCGGCGTCTGTTCTCCTTCGCGTTCGTCGATCCTGACGGGGCGCACTCCCTTCCGCAACGGCGTCTATCGCTGGGTGCCTGAGGCGCCCAAAGAGGGGAGTCATGTCTACCTGCGGACCAGTGAGATCACAATTCCCGAATTACTCAAAGAGCGAGGTTACGAGACGTGCCATGTCGGCAAGTGGCATCTCAATGGCGACTTCAATTCTCCCACTCAGCCTCAGCCGGACGCACATGGATACGACTACTGGTTCGCCACTCAGAACAACGCAGCCCCGACTCACAAGAACCCGGTAAACTTCGTGCGCAACGGCGAAGAGGTCGGCCCGCTGGAGGGATTCTCGGCTCCGCTTGTCGTCAAGGAGGCCATTCACTGGCTGCAGAATGAACACGCATCCGACAGGCCTTTCTTTCTCACCGTCTGGACCCACGAACCGCATCTGCCAATTGAATCCGATCCGCAGTACATGCAGCTGTATGCTGACCTGCCGATCGGCTTCCAGCAGCATCACGGCAACGTCACGCAGATGGACGCGGCCTTCGGCAGACTCATGGCAGCATTCGAAAAGATGCAACTGACCGATGAGACAATTGTCCTCTTCACTGCTGACAACGGCCCGGAGGGAGACGGCCTCGGCGACCCGAAGAACCCCGGCTCACAGCGGGACCGCACGCGCGGTTCGACCGGCGGACTGCGCGGCCGCAAACGGGCCGACTTCGAGGGAGGCATTCGCGTGCCGGGCATCGTCCGCTGGCCCGGTCACATCAAGTCGGGAACGGTGAGCAACGTCCCGGTGATTGGCAGCGACATCTTTACAACAGTCTGTGACATCGTGAACATCCCGCTCCCGCAGGACCGTGTGATCGACGGAGCAAGCATGCTCCCCGCGTTCAACGGAGAATCGATCGAACGCCCCGTCCCCCTCTACTGGCGGACCCACATCTCCCCCAAAGACTGTCGCGTCGCCATCCGCATCGACGACTGGAAAATCGTCGCCGACGAAACACTAACCAAGTTCCTTCTGTTTAACCTCCAGAACGACCCCGAAGAAACCACCGATGTCTCCACCGCCCATCCGGAAATCTTCAACCGCATGCAACAAACCCTCCTCGACCTGGATCAACAAGTCCTCAGCGAAGGCCCCGACTGGTGGAAACAGGATTCAACCAGCGGCGTCGCCCACCTTAAGTGACGAGACGCTTTCGTTGGATGTCGGTAAACCATTAAATTGCAGCACCTCCATAGATTCGACCGGAGAGCAGCGTGCACGCAGTTCGATCGACTTCTTACCGCAGGTCGCTTCCGGGCAAATTCGGATTCGGTACAAGTCTGTTGCCACGAAGCGGCTGCTGGAAGGTGTGCCGGAGTTGTTTGCTGATGTTCAGCGAAAGTCCTTGGAGGACGGCGTGGATGCTGAGCAGGAACGGTACGAGCAAACTGGCCACCCCAAGAT
Source organism: Planctomycetaceae bacterium (assembly GCA_020426325.1). GTDB lineage: Bacteria > Planctomycetota > Planctomycetia > Planctomycetales > Planctomycetaceae > JAHBXU01. The sequence continues at coordinate 51,480 of JAGQQG010000040.1, forward strand.
GGCTGTGTGGCGTGTTTAGCCATGAAGCAACGCGCGGGGAGTGGCTCAAAAAGAAGTCGTCAGTGCTGGACTGAGCCGGGAAGAGTTGCGGACACGGTTCGAACCGGATCAGCATGGATGGTCGTGGTCGTGCGCTGGACAACGTGTTCATCGAGCGGCTGTGGCGAAGTGTGAAGTACGAGGAGAGATACCTGCGCGAGTACCCTGACGGCTGGACCGCCGAGGAGAGTCTGGCCCGCTACTTCGAGTTTTATTGCGAGCAAAGAATCCAAGAGTCGCTGGGCTATCGCACGCCTGCAACTGTGCGCACGATCAAAGATTCAAGCCGAGGAGGGCCCATCGTCGAAGATCATGACAAAGTGTCTCGGAGCACGGGCGGGGGCGTGTCAGAGTGAGTCGCTCCATCATCTCTCTCAGGCGGTCGGCGACGAGGCCCTTGGGGGGGTCTCTCCGACCGCTGAGTCCATACCACTATTCACCCCATCTCGCTGTCCAACGATTGGGGTCCACCCCAGACGCCATTCAATCGCCAGCGATCGAAGATCTTGAAGACGGTTTCCGCAGAGGGGAATCTTTGGGAAGCATGCGCCAGTGACAACCACTGCGCAACACGTAGAAGATCGAGTGAAGAGGTCGCGCAGCGGAAATATTACCGGCCGACCGCGGCCAATTCGTGAGGGGATCAGATACTGCAGGATCTGGCATCGTGCGTTCGTTAAATCGCTGGGATCCTTCCCGCCACACGGCTTCAATTCGCGTTTCATGAGTACAACTCTTTCCCTGAATGGTCTCCAAAACCAGAGCCGTACTCCTTGTTCCACTCATTCGTCAATTAATTGACATGCTCTCAGAAGAAAGGTTGGGTCACTGAAGGTAAGTTGATCTCTTGTTCTGAAGAATTCTGCTGTCGCGAACGTGCGATTCCAATGGTGCTGCGGACGAGGAAGACTCGCGCTGCGGTTGACGAAAGTTCCTTTTGAATAAGCGGAGAGGGAGGGATTCGAACCCTCGGTGAGCTTGCACCCACACTGGTTTTCGAGACCAGCACATTCGGCCACTCTGTCACCTCTCCAGAACTGTCATTCTAGGATATTTTTGACTCCTGCACACTGGAGCGTATTGTTGACGACAACCACTTCGACAACCGCAACGCTGAATAGGAGTGCAACATGGTCCCGACAACCGATAGACGACCCACGAAACCATACGCTGATTTTCCGCTGACGACTCATCGCAATAGTTAGTTCTGTAAGAAGATTCGAGGGACGATTCACCACTTCGGGGCCAACCCCGACGATGCACTGACGGAGTATCTCAGAGTCAAGGATCATCTTCAAGCTGGCGAACCACGTCCGCCACTCGACGAACCGGATGCCGTGACAGTGGACGAAGTCGTCAATCGGTATCTGGTCTGGAACCGGACACGGCGCGACAAGAGACTCAAGGATGGCGAAGGTGGCATCTATCCAGAGCTGGTTTCAGAACCTGTGGGTGAGTGGACGGAATGGTC
>JAGQQG010000410.1 GCA_020426325.1 Planctomycetaceae bacterium
GATCTGTCTCAAAGGCGTCAAGCCCAGCAGGACCGGCAAACGATTCGTTAAAACCAAACATCGCCAGAATGACATTGGGTTGATGATCAATCAGCGTGTGGCCATGGTCTGGAAACGCCTCCGACCGCAATCGCTGACGAATCGTGTCCGCTGACCAGCCGAGATTGCGAACCACCAATTCGTGCTTCGGGAAATGCTGATGCAACAGCGTTTCGAAGTGGTTGAAATACTGCATCCGCTCAGCAAGCGTATTCCCAATCACGACCACTTTGTCGTGAGGTTCCAGTTTCAGTGTCTGTGCATGCACGGCCCAAGGCATTACAGCCATAGCCCCCATGCAGAAAACAATGCTTCGTAGGCGATTCAAGGTTGTCGTCTCACTCAAAAGTTTCGTGGCAATACTCCTGGATCATGTTCATTCCGTTCGAAAGCTCTTGCTAGAAAGAATCGCAGGAGCGACGAAAGGTCCAAAACCCCATCCAGGATCTCCAAGTTTCTCTTGGTTCATTCTGGCGAGTT
>JAGQQG010000411.1 GCA_020426325.1 Planctomycetaceae bacterium
GCGAACAAACGACCTTCTGCGGAGTAGCCGGGAATCGTGCCGGTGATCATCAGGCCTTCGTGAGTGCTGCGGGCATAGACCCCGAGCAACATGCCGGAAGCCGTGTGGATCGAACCGTGTGAATGGTCGTGTTCAAACAGATGCTGCTGCGCGCTCGCCGTTTGACCGGACGACGCGGTAATGGCAAATGCTGTCAGCAGTGCAATGGAAGTCGAGTATTTCATGGGATCACCCCGGATTTGGCAGGACCACCTCGCCGTGCTCTGACGGCTGAGCGGTTGAATGTTGGATTGCCGCATCCTTGCGGGTCAGTGAGGGGATGGACCGGGGGGACACCCCTCTCCGCGAAAGACAACACTGTGCTTAACGCAGTCTTCCGTCGTTTCTCACCATTTTTCGTGAACGAATTCTTACTTTGGTCGCACTATACTGGCGGAGATGCCTGTGACCTCACCCCCGCCGACAATTGACTCGCTGACCGACCGGGAGTTGGTCTCCCGATATGTCAGCCTCC
>JAGQQG010000412.1 GCA_020426325.1 Planctomycetaceae bacterium
GAATTATTACCAGGTAATGAGCACCATCAATACTCCGGTTGAGATCGGAGATAGGGAGATATCTTCCGGGAAATAATATGAGCAGATTGTCAGTTGTTAGTTTAAGTGGAAACTATACCTCTTGTTCGAGAATACAGGAGTGAGGAATGAGGAGAACCTCATGAAACATAAAATTTGTTCCCTTTAACTGACAACTGACAACTGACAACTGACAACTGACAACTGACAACCACAAAAGCGGCAGGAGCCATCCTTCCGTCATAAGCCCCCAGTTGCCAACGATTTATTTTACAGACTCCGCGTACGCCCTCCGTCAATAGGTAAATTGATGCCGTTAATATAAGAAGCAGCCGGGCTGGCCAGAAAGGCAATACCCGCTGCGATCTCCTCGGGATCGGCAAACCGTCCTGCAGGGATTTCTCCGATCATCTGTTGACTGACGGCTTCTGAGGTGGTGGATTGTTTTGCTGCATTGGCATCTATGAGCGACTGCAGCCGGTCGGTACTGGTCATA
>JAGQQG010000413.1 GCA_020426325.1 Planctomycetaceae bacterium
CGAAACGGACATCGTCAAAGATAAAGAACTCGGCTTCGGGGCCGAAAAAGGCGGTATCTGCGATGCCCGTGGACCGTAAGTAGTTGGCAGCTTTGCGTGCGACGTTGCGAGGATCTCGCGTGTAATCTTCGCCGGTGATCGGATCCTGGATGTTGCAGATCATGGCGATCGTGGGGAGCTCGGTAAACGGATCGATAAACGCCGTCTCAGGCTGAGGCACCACGAGCATGTCGCTCTCATTGATCGCTTGCCAACCACGAATACTTGAACCGTCAAATCCCAATCCGCTTTCGAATACATCGGCGTCGAGCTTGCTGATGGGAATGGTGAAGTGTTGCCAGAGTCCCGGGAAATCCATAAACCGCATGTCGACGGCTTTTACGCCCTTCTCACGGCAGAGTGTCAATACTTCTTGAGGTGTCATCGGAAATAGCTCCTATGCGCTGACCAACTTCATTCTTCCAAATGGGGGGACCCAACGGTAAACTACGGAGGCAAATCTCGAAGTATGACG
>JAGQQG010000414.1 GCA_020426325.1 Planctomycetaceae bacterium
GGTCGACCGCGACGGGAACATCAAGTTCGTCAACGAGGGCGCCTTGAGCCTCTTCGGCTGCACGCGCGAGGAGTTCATGGCCGAGCGCATCCTCTTCACCGCGGCCGAGGCGGGCACCGAGATCAGGATCCCCCGCAAAGGCAGCGAGGTGCTCGGCGAGATGCGGGTGATGGAGTTCGAGTGGGAAGGCGAGCGAGCGCAGATGGTCACGATCCGGGACATCACGCGCCAGCGGGACATGGAGATGCAGCTCTTGACCGCTGATCGGCTCGTCTCCCTCGGCACGCTCGCCGCTGGGGTCGCCCACGAGATCAACAACCCGCTTGCCGCAGTCATCGGAAACCTCGGGATGGCCTTGCAGGATCTGGAGCAGTGGCAGGAGGGCTCCAACGACACCGAGTTCCCCGCCGCGCTGCGTGAGATGCTCTCCGAGACCGCCGACGCAGCGGAGCGCATCCGGCTCATCGTGCGCGATCTGAAGCTGTTCTCGCGGCACGAGGACGACGTCAAGAAG
>JAGQQG010000415.1 GCA_020426325.1 Planctomycetaceae bacterium
TGCAGTTCGGTGATGCCAGGTTCAATGATGTCGCGAGCCCGCTCGTACATCGCCGCCGTGCAGTCGATCGCCCGGCGAATCATGGTCAGCTCGTCCGGGTCCTTGCGGCGTCGCAGCCGCCAGAGTTCAGCATCTAGATCCGTGAGAACTCCGTTCGCATCGCTCAGCAGCGCCCGCACATGCTGCCCACTCTGTGAGAACTCGACGCCGGTGCGCGAAGGTGCGGACTTTGAGACGGTTCCCGCGAGTGCATCCTGCGCCGCTTGCGACTGATCCTGCCGCAGCGTGCAGTGCCACTGAGCCTCGAACGTTACTGTTCGGTCAACCGCGGCATTCTCAGGTTCAACATTCGGCGCCGCGAGAACGCACGTCCCATCAGCTTCCAGACAGACAGCCGCCTGCATCAGTCGGTGAGGTCGGAATCCGGTCACATACTGGATATTTTCATGCGACGTCAGGACGGCCCGGTCGAGACCGCGCCGCGACAGCATGTCGCAGATCCGCTGTTGCCGCT
>JAGQQG010000416.1 GCA_020426325.1 Planctomycetaceae bacterium
TGCAACCTGAGGTCGTACGACTGGGGATTGCTTCCCGTCGTTGCGCGACACGGGTTGGGACAACCCGTGCTACCCGGTGATCAGAGATCATGCACCTTCCAAACTGAGCCGTTCATCCCAATGCCGCTCGAAGTCGTCCTTTGAAATCAATTCCACTTTAAACTGCGGATCTGTATTGATCTCATTGAAATCTGGCCATGGTTCGAGTCCAAGTGCCGTGCCACCGACCTCATGGAGTGCATCGGCAAATCCTTTTTTTCCATTCGCCCAGATTTCAACTTTTCTTGTCTCCCACTGCTCATCGTCGAGTTCACTAATGATGAGGACCGGCTCATCAGGATTGTTATGTAGCCATTTCCCAACCGCGTACTTCACGAGATCTTCCTTTTTTCCTCACCGTTGGATGGATCAATCCAGTGGGTAGCACCGGTTGCCTCTGGCATGCTCCCCGAATTTTGATCCAGATGTTATGAGAGTCAACAGACCGATGATGGTCGAAGGAGACTCTGATG
>JAGQQG010000417.1 GCA_020426325.1 Planctomycetaceae bacterium
GCTCCTGTCAGTGTGGCGGTCGAAGGCAGCGGCAACCTGCTGGTGACGGACGAAGGCAACGACACTCTGTTCCGGGTCGATCCCACGAACGGGGCGCGAACCATTCTCTCGAACAACACGACGCCCAACGGCACCAACCCGTTCTCTCAACCAACCGGCGTGGCTGTCGAGGCGGATGGAGACATCCTCGTGGTTGACCGAGGATTGGATTCGGTGTTTCGAGTCGATCCGACGACCGGGGCACGCACAATCCTCTCCGGCAGCGGCAACGGAACAGGGCCGGCCTTCATCACTCCGGATCTGGGCATCACGGTCGTGACGGACGATCACACGAACTCGGCGGCGGGGGCGACGCCGATTGCGGTCCCCTCCACGACGGACGGCGTGACCGAAGTCGCCGGCGATGACGACTTCTTCAAAGTCAGCCTCACCGCCGGCACGGCCTACCTGTTCGAGACGATCCTTGGCACGAACACCGACACCCGACTCGAACTGCTCGACACCGATGGC
>JAGQQG010000418.1 GCA_020426325.1 Planctomycetaceae bacterium
GCCGGACTTCTTCGCGAACGACCGACGCAGCGCCTTGCCATCAATGGCCAGCAGCTTCCCACCGGTCGCTTCGTGGATGGCCTGCGTCCACTGAAACAGACAGGCCGCAAACTGCTGACGGTCCAGCAGACCCAGCACGCGGCGAAACGTGTCATGCGAGGGGATGCCTGCGGGGAGTTCGAGGAAGGTCCGGAGCCAGTCGTGCCGCAGCCGGCCAGAGGTCTCCAGATCGGTCCACTCATCGGCTCCGCAACTCACCCCGAGAATCGTCATCGCCAGAATGTCGATCAGCAAATGATCGCACGACGCCTGCACCCGTGGGTCTTCCAGGTCCGCAAAACACCGCGTGAGTGTCTCCACAAACTCGCATGCCGCTTCGTCCATGATCGTCCGCCTCCTGCATCCCCGCCAGGCCCGAGGGCGTCCCACGCCATCACTCTCGACCTCGCGCCAGCAAGAACATACCCTCCCATCAGCACTTACGTCGACCAATCGGTGCGTAAGCCCTG
>JAGQQG010000419.1 GCA_020426325.1 Planctomycetaceae bacterium
TGCTCCATTTCTCGGTCCATCGCGCGGGCGAGGACCCGCAGACATAGATTTCATCTTTGGGCGTGATCCAAATCCCCCAGGGGTTGATCAGATCGCGCCATTGCTCGAGCGATTCACCCTCCTGATTAAAAATTTGGATGCGGCAGTTGTTCCGTTCGCCGACATAGAGGCGTCCTCGTGAGTCGACCGCGATACTGTGAGGTTGGCTGAGATTTCCAGGGCCGATTCCCAATTCCCCCCAGGACTTAATGAAATTTCCATCTTTGTCATAGTGGACGACCCGGTTGTTGCCGTAGCCGTCCGTGACAAAGATGTCTCCCTCCGGGGTGACCGCCACATCGGTGGGACGATTAAGGTGATCCTCATCCCGGCCGGGCATGTCCATTGTGCCGAGAGTCAGCAGGAGTTCGCCATCCTCAGTGAATTTTCGAACCGTGTGATTGCCGTAATCGGCGCACCAGACAAATCCCTCCGGGTCGATCCGGATGAAATGAGGATTTTTAAACATC
>JAGQQG010000041.1 GCA_020426325.1 Planctomycetaceae bacterium
ACTCCAGCGGCACACTGCTGATTGACTTACCTAACCCGAACTCTCATAAGCCTGGTACAAAAAATGGGGGCATCTCACTGGGTGAACAGAGTTTCGTCATCTTTGACGGTTCGGCAGGAACTATCCAAATAGACGACACACTGGTAATGAATAACAACCAGGTGCTCGTAGGAAGCGGTGTTTCAATTCACGTGAAAGGTGAGAGGTTCGGACTGCCAGCGACATATACAACGCCACAAACACGACCAAGACTCCTCGGCGCTGACGACGATGTGGACACCATCGTGCTGCCCCTAGAGCGAGGAGCTGTTATCGGTCTAGATCTTGTCGGTGGTAGAAACGGAATTACAGGAGACGGTGCATCCGACGCATTGATAACTCTCAATCGGATCAGCGGTGCAAATTACGTTGAAGGAGAACTGTCTGGCAATGGGATCTACTTGAAAAACCTTGCAGACGGCTTTGTGATTACGAGCAATGTTCTGGAAGGTAACGATCGCGCCGGACTCTATGTTGAGGGCTCGTTCCCAGTTGGAATCTCCTACAACACTCTTCGAGAGAATGGGACAGGGATGCATTTCTCGACAGATGTCGAAGGAAGTATCACGGAAAACACCATTGAAGAAAATCGTCAATACGGCATCCGCGTCTTCGGTGATGTGCATGGTGACATTGCTAATAACACGATCATCGAAAATGAACAAACCGGAATCATGGTTGCGGAGACAGTTTTCGGAAGCATCAGGAATAATCAAGCCATGAAAAATGGTCGCCACGCGATTCATGTCGAAGGTGATGTGCTCGGAGAAGTCCGTGACAACATCTTGGAAGACAACCATTACTACGGAGTGCTTATTGGAGGGGATGTTGGTGGCGACATACTTCGAAACATTGCCACAGACAACGGAGGCGGATTGTCCGTGGGTGGTGATGTTATGGGTAACATCAAAGACAACCAGGCTCTAGAGAATAATGGTGACGCACTCCGCACGAATGGTGACGTCTTCGGTAGTGTTATGAGCAACTCAGTTCTGGGGAACGGCGGAGATGGCATCAAGTTATTGGGGACAGTTCATGGATCGATAGCGTTGAATACTTCAAGCGAAAACGATGGTGACGGGATTCATGCAGAAATGGGGATCAAGGGGGATGTAATCAACAACACAACTCTCTCCAATGGCTCCAACGGAATCGAAGTGTGGCCTTTCATCGGTGGGCAAGTAGCTCACAACGATGCTCATCATAACGGGAAAAATGGCATCGAAGTGGTCAATGTCGCCGGTGACATTATCCGGAACAGGGTGAACGATAATGGAAGGAAACGATACAGTACCGGGGCAAGCGGCCTTTCAATAGCCGGTGGGTTTGGTGGTGAGGTGGCTGAAAACGAAGCTCGAAACAACTACAGTGAGGGCATATTGCTCATCGTTCAACCACAAGAGCAAGTGATCGCGCGGGACAATTTGTTGGTCGGCAACAACCGTATGAGGCATGAATTCATGGTTGAGAAGTGGGGGAACTCTTCCGGGCCTGTATTTGTTACGCTCATTGATAACACAAGTCGAAATGATCTTGGAGGTGGAACTGGATATGACTATCGACACGAACTGTACTCTGAAATTCGCCTCATCGATGGCGGCGGAAACTTTGGACTGATCGAACCATAGCGAAGTCCTAGTATCGTTTCTCATGTAACGTGCGGCATTACCACTGAGACGTCATTGAACTCTAATCACTGATCAAGCTGTCGAGTGAGCCACGATGAGAACTCCGGGCGGTTCTTCCATTCGTCGAGGTAAGGCTGATACCCAGTGACCTCCGACCAGTCACGAGGAGCGGGGTCGGGTGGAGTGGCCGTGCCTTCGGGATAGTCCATCCCTGCGATGCTGTTTTCGATGGAGCCGGCCCATGCTTCGAAGGCTGACCGCAATTTCACTGTGACCTCGGGGTACTTGTCTGAAACGTCGGTAGTTTCGCGGGGGGCGTCGCTAATGTGGAACAACTCGTACTTACCCTTATTGACATCGAGCGTGAGGAGTTTGAACTCGTTGTCGATCAAGGCTGCGCGGTTGGTGTGGCGGAAGGGGATGGGTTTTTCGCGATGGTTCAGTTCTTCCCTGAAGAGCGGTCGCAGGCTCAGGCCGTCCTGGGGTTGGAGCATGACGTTGTCTGGCAGGCCGGTGATATCGGTGAGGGTGGGGAAGATGTCCATCGTGACCGCTGGGAACTCGGTGACTCTCGGCTGGGTGATGACTGTGGGCCATTCGATGATCGCGGGGACGCGGAGGCCGCCTTCGTAGACGGTGTTTTTGAAGCCTCGCAGGCCGCCGACGGTGTCCGGAGTGATCTTCGGCAGGCCGCCGTTATCGCTGTTGAACCAGACGAGAGTGTTGTCGGCAATCCCGAGATCACGCAGTGCCTGTCGGAGCGTGCCGATACTGCGGTCCATGGCCACGAGTTCGCCGTAGTGCTGTTTTGAGTGCTCATCCAGATCCGTAAAGGGACTTCCGTCCTCGTCACTCGCTATCCAGGGACTGTGCGGGCTGCCGTACCAGATGACCGTGAATGACGGCTGCTGTGCGTCGACCTGTCTCCGAATGAACTCCAGCGCCTGCGAGACGATGATATCCGACGAATCCCCCTCGAACTCGATGAACTCTCCTCGGTGACTGAGGAGCGGGTTGCGATCAAAGAAGTTGGTGACGGACAGCCACTCGTCGAAGCCGAACACGCCAGGGTGACGGGCATCACTGGCAAGGATTGGAGCACCGGGGCCGCGCAAGCCGTTGAGGTGCCACTTGCCGAAGTGTCCCGTGGCGTAGCCGGCATCTCGTAGTGCTTGAGCGACGGTCCGCTCCTGAAGTCGCAAGGGGTACCCATGATTGTGGACGCCCGTGCGATCGTTCGAGCGGCCGGTCATTACAGTGGCTCGCGTCGGTGAGCAATTCGGTGCTCCTGCGTAGAAGCGATCGAACCGTAGACCGTTCGCTACCATCGCATCGAGGTTGGGGGTCTTCAAGACCGGATGATTGTAGTAGCCCGTCTGCCCCCAACCCATGTCATCCGCCATGACGAGCACGATGTTTGGGCGCGACTCGTCAGCTGACAAAGTCATCGACATCAGGCAGGTCAGAAGCAGTGTCTTGATTGTCGTTGCCATTTTCTCTCCCGAGGTCCGCTGTCCCGATGCTCACGCATGCGACTCAAATCCGATGTGTCTGATCTGCGTTTCCCAGTTCGACTGCAAACGCTGGTCTTACATGAAACGTGCCGCGGTCCCATGAGGGAACGGACTCCCCCTCATGGCTGAGCAGTCGGCGCAGACCGAGGCTCAACCGTCCCATCGTCCAGCGTGCGTTGATATCCTGCAAGGGACGCAGCCAATCCTCGCCGTTGGGCAGGCGATATCGCATCGCATCGATCCCCATCGGACCGAAGTACCCGTCCTGCTGAGCGATGGCAGCCACTTTCAATCCGACCGTCAACGCATCGGTCCACGCAGGGTCATTATCGATTGCAGGGGTGAACTCACAGCCGAGGAACCGCCCCGCGTCATCGACAAGCAACTGTGTGACACCCTCCACGTATGGCTGACCGTTCTGCGGCACCGTCAACTGCACACCAACTTCTTCCACACGGTTGACCCATGGTTCGACGAACAAGGCATGGCCCCGCGTGAGGCGACTCTTTGCCCACTTGGTCAGTGCATCGACGTCAAACGGTTGCCTCCCCCGGTGAACGAAACGCTCTCGCGATGAGTTACTGAACTCGGCCTTCACGACCCAGCCATCAAACGAGGCAGGCAATGCCTCAATCGCTGCCTTGAGTTCACTCAACGATTCGACAATCGCTGCTCCGGGCAACCCCACTCCAAGTCGCTGTTCCTGCTGGTGGGAGAATCGCCTGGCGTTCAGCCTCCGGACAACATTGAGCGACGGCGCATCTATGAGCGCCCCCAGAGAATGACCAAGGGCCACGACCTCTGCAGTCCACCCCCAAGGGACTAATGCCATACCGGGAGGAACATCTTCCACCGATGAGGCAATCGTCATTGCAGGCAGTCCGCTCTGCTCGATTCGCTCCAGAAACGCCCTGTTGACTGGATCGGGACTCCAGAGGGCATCACCTGTCTGTGCGGCGACGCCCCAACCGCATGCCAACTCAGCTACGATTCGGCGTAGCCCGCCGGGCAATGGTTGCCCAGCTGCCACAAGCGAGTGCTCGAAATCGAAGTTACCGATCAACAGGCGGGACATGATTTTCTGGTTGAAGGCCGGGGCATCAGTCGTTCCGCTGCACGACACTTGCCGGACTGCCTATCATCTATCAGAGATATTGTTTGTACACGTTTTCAGGTGAGAACCAATTCATGAGCCACTCATACGATGCGATTCTCGTCGTCGGCTTTGGCGGTCCCGAAAGTCGCGACGACGTGATTCCTTTTCTCGAAAACGTCCTGCGAGGCCGCAACGTCCCGCGCGAACGGATGCTGGAAGTCGCAGAGCATTATTACCATTTTGGCGGCGTCAGTCCCATCAATCAGCAGGTTCGAAATCTTCTCGAAGTTTTGAAACCTGAACTTCACCAGCACGGCATCGATCTCCCGGTGTACTGGGGCAATCGCAACTGGCATCCCATGCTTGCGGACACGATGCAGCAAATGGTCGATGACGGGGTTCAGCGGGCAATTGCTGTGGTGTTGGCCGCCTACAGTTCCTACTCAAGTTGTCGGCAGTACCGGGAAGACATCATGCGAGCACAGGAGGCTGTCGGTGAAAAAGCTCCGCAGGTCGACAAAGTCCGCGTCTGGTACAACCACCCGGATTTCATCGCTGCCAATGCCGAACTGTTGCAAGAGTCAGTCGAGAAGTTCTCCCCGGAGGATCGTGAGATTCTGCACCTTGCATTCACGGCCCACAGCATCCCCAAGTCCATGGCCGATCAATGCCGTTATGAAGAGCAGCTGACGGAGACTTGCCGGCTGATCGCTGAAAAACTCGGAATTGAAAACGATCGCTGGCAACTGGTCTATCAAAGTCGAAGCGGTCGGCCACAAGACCCGTGGCTCGAACCTGACATCTGCGATCACTTGCGGGACCTGAAGGAACGAGGTGTCGAAAATGTCATCATTCATCCCGTCGGGTTTCTTTCCGATCATATGGAAGTTCTGTACGACCTCGACGATGAGGCAGCCGGGATCGCGAAGGAACTCGGACAACACATGGAGAGAGCGGCCACCGTCGGCACTCACCCGACCTTTGTGTCGATGCTGCGCAAGCTGATTGCCGAGCGTCTGAATGAAGACATGCAACGTGAAGCAGTCGGTGATTTCGGTCCGAGCCATGATGTGTGCCCGCTCGATTGCTGTCCGGCTCCCATTCGTCCCGCCACTCGGCCCGCAGTTTGACCCGTTGCGTGCACTCAGGAGGCTGCGTAAGATTGAAAAGGAACCTAATCTCGACTGTGAAAGAGGCGTGATGGATTTTCAAGACCGGCTCGAACGAGCGATCAAGCGTGGCAACCGCACTGCGGAAGCCCGCGTTCAAGCCGAGGTCCAGAAGACCATGTCCGCTGAGGAGCAGAAGTCACTTCACTCCCGTAGCCGTCTCGAACTGTCCGATCACATTGAGTCCTGTCTGAAGATGCTCGCAGACCGGTTTCCCGGGTTCGATTACGGATCGATCCTGAATGAGGACGGCTGGGGCGGTCGAATCACTCGCGATGACATCAGGCTTCAGCGCGGTACAGGAAGCCAGACGCTCTACAGCCGGCTGGAGATGACAGTTCGCCCGCTCGGATCAGTGCCCATCGTTGAACTTGTCGGCAAGGCGACCATTCGCAACAAAGAGATCTTCAGCCGCAACCACTATCAGCGGCTCGAAGAACTCGATATCGAATCGTTCCGCGAAATGATCGACCTGTGGGTTCTCGAGTTCGCAGAACAGTTCGCCGCCGCCGCGAAGTAGACGCCGTGAATCAACGAGACGAGTGAAGAGGATTGTGACAATCAGTCCTCGAACGCTGCATCGAACCGGCGACCGGACGGAGCGAAGTCCACGTTCTTACAGAACTGGGCTGCTTCTTCCGCTCCTGCTTCGCGATCCATGCCCGAGTCTTCCCATTCGACTGACAATGGCATGTCCTGAGGATATCCGGCCGCGTTGAGAGCCCGGATGATCTCTTCGAACCGCACGCCCCCTCGTCCGACGCTGCGGAAGTCCCAGCCGCGTCGCTGATCGCCAAACGACAGGTGACTGGCAAGAATGCCTGTTTTTCCGTTAAGCGTGACGGCTGCATCCTTCATATGCACGTGATAGATGCGGTTCGGGAACGCCCGGATAAACTCGACCGGATCAACTCCCTGCCAGATGAGGTGACTCGGATCGAAGTTGAATCCAAATTCCTCGCGATGATCGAGGGCCTGGAGTGCCAACTCGGAAGAGTAAATGTCGAAAGCGATTTCCGTCGGGTGAACCTCGAGGGCGAACTTGATCCCGCATTCCTGAAAGACATCGAGAATGGGGTTCCACAAGTCAGCGAGGAGTTGATATCCCGCATCGATCATGTGTCGCGGAACGGGAGGGAAGTCGTAGATGAGATGCCAGATGCTGCTACCGGTGAAGCCGTTGACGACACCGATGCCCAACTTCTGAGCGGCCCGGGCCGTGTTCTTCATCTCTTCGATTGCACGCTCACGCACGCCAGCGGGGTCGCCGTCACCCCAGACGTATTCCGGCAGGATCGCCTTGTGCCGCTCGTCGATGATGTCCAATACTGCTTGTCCGACGAGATGGTTCGAGATCGCAAACAGCTTCAGATCGTGCTTTTCGAGCAGATCCCGCTTTTTGGCACAGTAAGTGTCATCCGAGAGGGCCTTGTCGACCTCAAAATGGTCGCCCCAGCACGCCAGCTCGACACCGTCGTATCCGAACGCCTTGGCCTTCTTGCAGAGTTCCTCTATTGGCAGATCGGCCCACTGGCCGGTGAAGAGTGTAACCGGGCGTCCCATGGTGCAATTCCTAACGTCTTATCTGAGATAACCTTCGGTACCACAAACATGTTGCAGTGGTGTATGAAGTTCGTATGAGATTGATCACGGTAATCGACACGGATCACGATTTCAATCATGAGCGAGGCCACAAACGATCCCGAGAGTAACGCAACAAGAGGATGAAACGAGCGGATGAAAAGGTGTGATTCAGGCAAGTATGGCGCTCGACAGACGAAGAAGGTCATGATGCAGCAATTCTACGCTCGTACGCGTGGTATCCGATCATGCGTGATTTCCCGCCTCGACCACACGTGTTGTTCCGCAATGGTTTACTGCAAGAGTGCTTGTCTCCTCTTCTGATGATGTTCCACCGTCGGGCCTACTCATTGCTGCGAAAAACACCATCAGGCGGGGAATGCACTTGTATCGATGAGAAGAAACACTTAGTCTCAAGAAGACCTGTTAGTAGACAGATGTCACCTTGATGGCAGAGCTTCTAACAGGCGGATCGATTCGGGCTGTGTCCGACCCTGAAGTTGTCGGACTTGCAGTTCATTGTCTGTTCGTTTCGTCCTGTTCAAAATCTCAGGGAGGCAGGCATGCGCTCGCAGTTCTTCAAGATCGCAATCATCGACGAACACCCCATGTTCGTGGAGGCACTGAGCCAGCGGATTGCTCAGTTCGATGAAATGCAGGTCGTTTTTACGGCGGAAGATTCAGAGACCGGATTCCGACGCGCTCTGGAACACCAGCCGGATCTGGTCCTGATCGCGATGGACATCCCCGGGCGCGGCGTGTTTACACTGGCCGACGAACTTGCGAGGAGACTGCCGGCGGCCCGTGTCGTCTTCTTCGCAGACGTGGTCACGGATGTTTTTCTGGATGAAGCATTGCGATTCGATGCTGCGGGTTTTCTGCTCACCAGCGACCCCGTCGACCGGTTCATTGAGAACATTCGTTCAGCCTGTCGGGGAGGAACCGTTTTCTCCGACTCGGTTGCAGACCGTCTGGAATACGACCCTGAGACACGGCGATACTCTGCAAAAATTACGAGTTATCTGGCTACATTAACAAGTCGGCAGACGGCCGTACTGCGACATCTCGTGCGGGGGGACAGCGTCAAGGAAGTTTCCCGTACCATGTCCCTGTCGGAGCGGGCGATCGAGAGCCACAAGTACCGGATCATGCGAAAACTCGGCATTCATGACCGAGTGGAACTGGCCCGGTATGCCATTCGTGAAGGTCTTGCGATACCATGAGGTGAGTTCACTCCCTCTCGGATCGAGATTGCTGATGAATGAATTGACGCTTTCCCGCCGCGAGTTTGGCGTGCTGCTCGCGGGTGCTGCCACTTCCGCTGCACTTGCGAATCAAGCATCTGCCGCAAACGATGACACGTTTCAGCTGCGGTACATTGTCGCTTCCTGTATGTATGGCAAGGCTCCGCTCTCCGAGATTCTGGCGGAAGTGCGCAAGACCGGGGCGGAATACATCGAGATCTGGGCCGAGCGGCATGGCAATCAGCGCGAGCAGATCGACAAACTGGGGGTCGACCGGACTCACAAGTTGCTCGACGAAAACGACGTCAAGCTGGGCAGTTTCACCTGCTTCAAATTCGGCATCCTCAACATGCAGGACGAGATGCAGCTGGTCAAACAGCTCGGTGGAGACATGGTTATCTGTAACACGGGCGGACCGAAAGATCTCACCGGCGACGAACTCAAACGTGCTGTGCAGGAATTCGCTGAGAAGTTGAAGCCACATGTCGAAGTTGCCGAGGATTTGGGCATCACGATCGGCATTGAGAACCACAGCGGCGGGCTCATCAGTTCGCCCGAGTCACAGCTCTTGATAATAGAAGCGATTTCTTCCGATCGCCTTGGGATCGCGATGGCGCCGTATCATCTTCCGCAGGAGGCCGACATCATTAGCGGGCTGATTCGCAACCTGGGTGACCGGCTTGTGCATTTTCAGGCGTGGGAGCACGGCATGGGATGCATGACCAAACTCCCCAAAGAGCAGGAACTCATGCAGCTACCGCATCGCGGGCCGCTGGATTGGGTGCCCATCCTCGCTGCTTTGAAGGACATTAACTATCAGGGCCGCACTGAAATCTTCATGCACCCGGTTCCACGAGGTATTCCGATCCTCGACACGACTGCTGAGGTCACCGCCGAGATCAATGCTGCACGGGCATACCTGAGCGATTGTCTGACGAAGGTCTGAAAACGTCGCTCAGCATTTACGCGAATAGGTCCAGCACGGGTTGACCGGTCCCGTCCTTCGTCACGTAGAACGGTCGGCGTTCGACTTCGAACGCTGTCTTCGGGCTGATCCCCATCGCGGTGAAGATCGTCGCGTGAAGATCGGTGATCGTGACCGGATTCGTGATCGCTACGCAGGGACGTTCCGGCGCGGTTGCTCCGTAAAGCAGGCCCCGCTGCATGCCACCTCCAAACATCAACACAGAGGTGCCGCCAGTGAAGTGACGATGTAATCCATAGTGCCGCATCTCCTGAAGCGTTTCGGTCTTGGCACGCGACTGGTCGTTTGCAGTGCTTCCGGGGACGCCTTCGATGATCATGTCGCGGCTGAACTCACTCGCGAGCACCACCAGCGTGCGGTCCAGCAAGCCGCGTTGTTCGAGATCGAGAATCAGCTGTGCAATGGGACGGTCAATCTCCTGCTTCATGCGGGCGGCCGTCGTATGACCGTTCTCGTGCGTGTCCCAGTGCAGGAAGGGAACGTACTCCGTGGTGACTTCGATGAATCTTGCTCCCGACTCAACGAGACGCCGTGCGAGGAGGCACCCCTGGCCGAATCGACCTGTGTCGTATTTCTCAAACGACTCCTTCGGTTCCAGCGACAAGTCGAAGGCATCTTTGTGTTTGGATTCGAGCAGTCGATGTGCGTTCTCCATCGAACGGATCATCGACTCCTGCTGGAAATCACTTGCGTACTGCCCCTGCGGCGACTCCTTGACCAGTTTCTGATAGGCCTGGAATCGATTCTGGAAGCGTCCCATTTCCATCCCCTGGGGCGGTCGCACGGCACGGGCTGCCTGTGATGGATCGGGAATGTTGAACGGACCGTACTCATTTCCCAGGAACCCAGCGGTCGTGAACGCCTGCAACTCCTGAGCCTCGCCATTGCCTTCGATGCGCTGTCCGATGTTGATGAACGGTGGAATCACCGGATTGATGGGGCCGAGCACGCGGGCCATCCACGCACCGATGTGAGGGGCTGCAACGGTCTGCGGGGGCACGTAACCCGTGTGCCAGTGATACTGGTGCCGCGAATGAAGGATGTTCCCCAAGTCAGCCTGTACGTGTGACCTTACCAGCGTGGCACGATCCATCACGCTGGCGATTGACTCCAGCCCCTCGGTGATTTTGATGTTGTCGACGACCGTATCGATGGCCGGGAACGTGCTGATGATTTCCTCAACAGGCGTACCAACCTCAAAGGGACGATACTGCTTCGGATCGAACGTATCGGGCGCGGCCATGCCGCCCCCCATCCAGAGCAGAATGCACGAGTCGGCTTTTGCCGCTGGTGCTTGTGCGTCGTTTGCACGAAGCAGTCGCGGCTCGCTGCTCATCATGGCCGCTGTGGCGGAGGCAGCCAGCGTCTTGAGAAAATGACGGCGAGTTTCAAGTTCCGACATATCGTTTGGTAATTGCATGATGAACGTCTCGTCCAGCTGATCGTGAATGGAACTCAGCTGTCAATTATCGGATCAAATGGAATTCTGGCAACATGAACACGGCCCAGAGGAGGTCTTCCACTCCATCCTGTGTCATCGGTTCACCCAGCAATCCGAGGGAAACCTGATGCTCGATGGTGGATGGTGGCCTAGCGAGAGCTGCAAGGAAAAGTGAGTTGATGAGTTCGTCAGGATCGTCTCTGTTTTGGGCGAGAACGTTCTCTGCGGCGTGCTGCATCAGGCTGGAAACATCTTCACCATTGGCCAGACTGATGGCTTCCAGCGTGGTTAACTCGGAAGGGCGAGTGCTGACGACCTGTTCGCGATTCGGACGTCCCAACGTGGCCTGGAGTTGGTCGTGAGGCCGGAGTGCAGCACGCACTGGCCGGTCTCCCCACAGTGACTTCCAATCGTGGACAACAGCGTACCGGCTGTCATCAAAGGTCGCGAGGAGATTCCAAGGTGCCATCGACGCATCTCCCAACACGACTGCTGTCTCCCAACTGCTCGCGTCGAAGTCTGTGAGCTCCCAACCGGAATGGGTCTCGGCAGACCAGACCCATTGGCCACTTTCGCTCTCGACCCATTGCAATTTTCCATCTTCCGACAGGCCGAACACTTTCAGCAGTAGGCCTGCCGGATTGGGTTGATCCGTGTCATTCTTCCCCCGTACGGCGATCAAGTTTGTCCCACTCGTCACATGTTCAGTCGCTTCGAGAATCACCACTCGATCATAGGCCCCTGAGTCACCGAGCCGATGTCCATTCAGGAACACCTCGGCCGAATTGTCCGCCGCAGTGACGATGAGCACGTGCGGAGCATCGGGGATCTCGATGGTCTGTCGGAAGTGCGCCACTCCTGGCGGAGCGACTGTCGCTGCGTCTGGTGTCGACCAGACCCACTGTGATTGCTGCAGCACCTCGCGGATGAGGTCGCCGGTCAACAGGTGATCAACGGTCTTGATTCTCGCCTGTGACCCCTCGGCCTGCAGCACGGCAGCGAGTTGACCTCCCTGTCCGCGTCCGTCAGGCTTGAAAGCGTTTCCATCAGGATCGGACCAGGTGCGGGTGCTCTGCCAGATCGCATCAAGGAACTGCTCAGCAGTCATCCGTTTGGTCTGCGGCCCCTGAAACACAAACTGTTCTGATGACGAGTGATCCTCGATAGCCACCGCCTGTGCCTGATAGGCGTGAGAGTTCGCGATCAGGGAGAGCGTCTGCTTGAGATCATAATTGTGTTGCTGGAGGTTGAGCGCCAGGTAATCCAGCAGGTCTGCACTCCAGGGTTCGGTCTGCATCGCGTCGACCGGATCGACGATGCCTCTGCCCATCATCCGCTGCCAGAGTCGATTGACGATCGTCCGTGTGAGACGACCATTGTCCGGGTGCGTCATCAGGTCAGCGAGTTGTCTCAATCGCTCGGGTTGCTCAGCCTGTTTGTCGACCTGCCCCAACTCCGGGAAGATCCATGCTGCTTCAGCAAAGCGACCGCTCGGGACGTCACAGCGATGAACTTCCAGCGGCTTCGATGAGAAGACCGCAGCCAGGTTGTAGGTTTCGTCGAGTGTCCAGCGGTCGATGAAGCTGTCGTGGCAGGAGGCACACTTCAAGTTGATACCCAACAGTACCTGTCCCACACTTTGTGCGAACTGAATCTCCGGAGCTTGCGAACTGTTGACGTTGCCTCGCCACTTGATCCCCTTGATGAATCCCTCCGATTCCGGACTTGGGGCAATGAGTTCCCTCACAAACAGGTTGTAGGGCATGTTTGTCAGCAGGGCACCGTAGAGCCAGCCGGTGATCTGCTTCCGTCCGCCGTCGATGAATCCGGTTCCGGCATAGGCATTGCGAAGCAGGTCGCTCCAGAACGTGATCCAATGTTCCGCATAGTCACGATCCTTTGCGAGCGTCTGATCGATCAGTTGTTGCCGCTTGTTGACAGCATCATCCGCAACGAAGGCTTCAAGTTCCTCAGGGGCGGGGAGCAGGCCGACGAGGTCGATTGTGAGACGTCGCATGAAGGCCGCATCATCGATCGGAACTTCGCGAGGCAAGCCGTATTCGACCCGGTACGCATCGATAATCCGGTCGATCGGATTGCTACGTCCTTCCATCACCGTTGGCAGTTCGACAGGTCGCGGCAGCAGGGGAGGCTCGTACCGTTCTTCTGCAAAAGTGAAGCCGTCCTCCCAGGGGAGACCGTCATCAATCCATTGCTTGAGAAGCTGCATCTCCTTCTCAGTCAGGCGGTCACGATCCTTCGGCGGCATCTGATCGTCCGGATCGGTGGAAGTGACCAGTTCCAGAATTCTTGACTCATCAGCCTGTCTGGGGGTCACAACGTCGGCTTCAAGCAGCAGAGCACGCGTGTTGAGGGAGAACCCGCCTTCCGCTTCTGATCCCCCGTGACATTCGGCGCAGCGCTGACGCAGGATCGGCACAACGTCGTGCGCGAAATCAATGTCCTTCGCAATTGCAGGTGCCTGCCAGAGAATGCTCGCAAGCAGAGTACATCCCATGTGTTTGCGAAGTGATGAAGATCGTTGGTGCGTCATGAGGGGACAAGTCGTTTTGACCACGGACGTTCAAGAAGGTGCCGCTGATTCTCGTCTGCGACATCGGCCGATTAAGGGAGATTCAATCTTCAATCCTGATCTGTGCCGGGTCATAGTCAATGGTGGGGAACTGCGGATTCATTTCTTCCAGTGTTTTGACAATGATCTCGCTAATGGCGAGGTTGCGGTACCACTTTTGATCTGCAGGGATGACGTACCAGGGTGCCCATTCGGTCGAGCAACGCATGAGAGCCTCCTCGAAAGCATCTCGATAGTCGTCCCAATGTTTACGCTTCTGGAGATCATCGAGAGAGAACTTGAAGTGCTTCTCGGGATCATCGAGACGTTCCTGAAACCGCCTGCGCTGTTCGTCCTTGGAGATGTGCAGGTAGAACTTGAGGATCCTTGTTCCGGTCTCGGTGAGCAGTCGTTCGAATTCGTTGATCTGCTGATAACGTTGTCGCCACTCGTCTTCCGGGACGAGGTTCTCGACCCGAACGACCAGCACATCCTCATAATGAGACCGATTGAAGACGCCGATCATCCCGGTCGGCGGAACGGCCTGATGGACTCGCCACAGGTAATCGTGAGACCGTTCCAGTGTGCTCGGTGCCTTGAATGACACAACTTTCACGCCTTGCGGATTAACGCCCTTGAACACCTTGCGAATGGTGCCGTCCTTCCCACCGGCGTCGGTCGCCTGCAGGACGATCAGCAGCTTCTGTTTGCCATCCGACCACAGGACCCGCTGCCATTGGATGAACTCATCCCGTAGTTTACGAAAGCGCTTCTCGGCTTTCTTCCGGTCATCACAGAATGTTCTGGCTTCCGTGGGGATGTCTGCAAGAGTGACTGACTGGCCGGGGATGATCTGATGTTGCGACATGCGAGCTTCACAATCTTGTTAAATCCGTCAGCTGAGGTCTTTCGGCTTCCAGACCTCATGGAGTTCGACGTTCACACCATCGGCAAACGACACCCAGTCATCGACATTGCTCGACAGATGAGCGATGGCAGCCGTCGGCATGCGAATGTACTGGTTCGTGATCGTACCGATGTATTCCTCAATCCCCGGATTGTGTCCCACACAGAGCACACAGGTCCAATCAGCTGCAAACGTCTCAACCATCTCCTGCCAGTCGTCGATGCCGGCATGGTACAGATCCGAAAGAGATGTCACGCGATCGGTCACGCTGCACTCAGCAGCAACCATTTTTGCGGTCGTCTGAGCTCGCACAGCCGTGGAGGTGACGATCTGGTCGGGGGTGATGGCGTTCTGTTTCAGGAATTGCCCCATCCGAGGAGCATCTCGCAGGCCGCGCGGGTTCAGCGGACGGTCGAAGTCCTGCAAGGTTGGATCATCCCAACTCGATTTGGCATGCCGCATCAGGAGGAGTGTTTTCATTGAAAGGCAGCTTCCATCAGTAGAATTGACATCCTTGACGATCAGGCCTGTTAAGTGCCGGGGGCTCGATGCGGAACGAATTCGGTGAGTCGTTTCTGGTCCTCAACTCGGACGAGTTCGCAGACCATTTGACACAACCGCTCCTGAACACGGTAGTCTTCGCCCTCTGAGAGCGTGCGACGGACTTGTGAGCCATCGGGCTGCAACAGTGTCGCCTTGACGTTGTCCAGAAAATAGCACTCGAGAAACGAAAGCAAACGCTCGCGACAGTCGGGATCTTCGACGGGCACCAACAACTCGATGCGTTTGTCGAGGTTGCGGGGCATCCAGTCCGCACTGGAGATAAAGACACGCGGATCACCACCATGATGAAAGCTGATGATGCGGGCATGTTCGAGATAACGATCGATGATCCGGACGACCTCGATGTTCTCACTCAGCCCCTTGACGCCAGGACGCAGGCAACAGATCCCGCGAATGTTCAATCGCACCTGAATCCCCGCCTGAGAGGCTGCGTAGAGAGCGTCTATCAATTGAGGATCAACCAGCGAGTTGAGTTTCGCAGTAATCCGGGCATTCTGTCCCTGACGCTTGCGTTCAATTTCCGATTCGACCAACTCGAGCAAAGCATCCCGCAGTCCGAGAGGAGCCGCTTCGAGCTTGCGAAAGTTTTGTGGTTGTGAAGCACCTGTGGCCGCGTTGAAGAAGGCAACCGCATCAGCCCCCAACTCGTCATCGCACGTCAACAGGCTAACGTCGCTGTAAAGCCTCGCAGTGGTTTCGTTGTAGTTGCCGGTTCCGAAGTGGACGTATCTGCGGATCCCGTCTGGCTCACGTCGGACAACAATGCAACACTTGGCGTGTGTCTTGAGGTTTTTGACGCCGTAAATGACTTGTGCCCCGGCTTCCTCCAGTGTGCGCGCCCAACGAATGTTGCGTGCTTCATCGAATCGGGCCTTCAATTCGACGATGGCCGTGACATACTTTCCATTCTCAGCGGCTCTCATCAAGGCCGCAACGATGCGACTGTCTCGACTGGTGCGATACAGCGTCTGTTTGATGGCCAGGACATCTGGATCGTCGGCTGCTTCTTCGATGAAATTGACGACCGGCTCAAAGCTCTCGTAAGGGTGGTACAGTAGTAGATCGCGAGCAGTGATGGCTTCAAACATGGTTGCCCCGTCCGCGATCTGGGTCGAACGTTGCGGTGTCCAGGAAGCGTCCTTGAGATTGTCAAATCCCGGTCTTGTGGCCAGTGAGAACAGTCCCCCCAGATCGAGCGGCCCTGGGTGTTTGAACAATGCGCTTTGATCGATGTTCAGCGAGTCGAGCAGGAACTTGACCGTCCCCGGAGTGATGCTGGTCAGTGTCTCCAATCGGACGCATTCGGCTTGCCTGCGTGCGCGAAGCAGGTGTTCCATCTCCGCAGTCAGGTCGGCTGCTCCTTCCTCCTGTAAGGTGAGATCGGCATTGCGAGTGACACGGAACGGCACACACTCGATGACTCGTTCGCTTTCGAAGAAGCGATGCACAAACATCGCGACAGCGTCTTCGAGAAGCAGAGAGACGAGCCCCCCCTCGGAGGGAAGTGTGATGAACCGCGACAGTGTGTTCCCCAAAGGAATGATCGCAAAGCGATCCTTGATCTTCTCTTTACTCTCTGATCCGTCGGCCGCCTGCTCAACAGCGACACCTTTGATGCGTACGCAGACGCTCAGAGACTCATTGGGCAGCAGCGGAAAGTCTTCCGGACCTGTGACGGCCATCGGTGCCAGGATGGAGAAGATTTCGGTCTCAAAATACCGTTCGAGAAATGACTGCTGAACATCGTTCAGATGCTTGGGATGAATGGATTGGATTCCCTTCTTCGCGAGCAACGGAACCAATTCCTTCTCGTAGCAGGCATACTGATCGTGTTGGAGCTTTCGTACGCGGACGTCGATCAGCTTGAGTTGCTCTCCTGGGGATAAGCCGGAGGGATCAGGGCGTGTGATTCCCTGCTCCTGCAACATCCGGAGTCCCCCGACTCGTACCCGAAAGAACTCATCCAAATTGGAAGCGGAGATTGCCAGAAACTTCAATCGTTCCAGAACCGGAACGCTCGGGTCGAACGCCTCATCGAGCACTCGTTGGTCAAATTCCAACCAGCTCAACTCTCGATTCAGATACTTCGGTAATTTCCTGGCCATTGATCCCACACATTGTCGACGGCTGCGATGTCATTTCGGTCTATTACTTGCTGAACTTCACCCGTCGTTCATCAATTTCCCCCGGCTCTCAACAGTACTCGCAGACCGAAGATCTCTTCAAAGAGGGTTCGGGCGTGCTGCATCGCAAGTTGTTCGACGGAGAGATCTGTCAAATGAGGCACGGTGATGACTAACCGGTCCGCTTCAATCTGACATGAGATTTCACGGACGCGCTGGCTGCGGGATGTGTCGAGAGCATCCGCGAGTCGGAGAATTGCGGCCATTTTCGAGACCGCAACCCGCTGGTTCCTTTCCAGGCTTCCGTAGTACTGGTGAGTCGGCTTGGGAGACGCCCTGCGGTGGTAGCGGGCCACCAGCGCGACGAGCGTCAGATCGGCCTGTGTCAAACCGAACAGTTCGCTGTTCATGATCAGGTACATGGAATGCTTGTGCAGACTCGACTGATTCACAAACGAACCAATTTCATGCAACAGCGCAGCGATGTGCAGGATGAGCGCAGCCCGACTATCTAACTTATGCTCGCTGGACAGAGCATCAAACAGTGATCTCGCGAGCAGTGCGACATGAGCCGCGTGTTTGCCGTCAACATGGTACTTGCGGCCCAACTCACGGGCCGAACGGACAATTTGTTTGCGAAAATCGTCCGTCCAAACATCCGCGGTCGCCATCTCCTGAAGGAGTCCATCACGCAGATTAGCATTGCTGATTCGAATTTGATCCAGGTCAAGAATGCGAGCGAGTTCGAGGTAGACGAGCATTGCCGGTCCGAGCGTTTCCGCTTCCTGGAATGTCACGCGGTATTTGCGAACGGTTTCATCGGGTGTCAAATGGAGAATGTCGTAGGCCAGTTCCCCTAATTCGGCGACTGTCACGAGGCCCAATGATTCCGGATCCCAATCGCGTAGCAGCTCGCGTGCAGCAAACCGCATGTCTCCCCCCAACGCAATCATCTCTGATCGAACATCCGTGTTGATGTGCTGTGGGAGTTGTTCGAGCGTTCGCTGAATTTGACTCTCCATCAATTCCCGCAGCTTGTCTGGCGATGCCCGGTATCCGCTGAGCGACTCACGCAACCGCAATGAACCAAGACGGTACGAGTGTGCATAGGCGACTTCACCGCTCTCCACCAGCAGCAGTTCGGTACTCCCTCCGCCCACCTCCGAGATGATGACCCGTGACTTCAGAAGTTCTTCATGTTCACGAAGCTGCGGCTGGATGCTGCGGTAGGTGATGCGATGGACTTCGGTGGTGTCGATCGCATCGACTGTAAACCCCGTTGCAACATAAATCCGATCGAGAAAGGCCAACCGGTTACTGGCCTCTCGAACGGCGCTCGTTGCGACCACACGGACGTCATCGGAAGAACTGATGCGGTATTCTTCCAGAGTCTGGGCATACCGCCTGAGGACTCGTACGCAGTCCTCAATAGTCTTTCGGGCGATCTCTCCTTTTGTGAACGTGTCTTTCCCCAGGCTCACGCCTTGCGAAAGAGTTTCGAGTATCCGGACCCCACCCTGGCCATCGATCTCAGCGACCGCCATTCGTATCGAACTGGTGCCGACATCGATCACTGCGACCGGACGAGCCGCGGATGCGACAATTGGAATTTCTCCGGACTCTGTCATTTTCTCAACAGTTCACACTTGGGACTGGCCGTCTTGCTCGTCATTTGGTTGATTGTCCAACCACCATTTTCTCGGCCCAGGCAGCCGCCCCCAGGACGCCTGCGTCATCACCCAGCTCCGTTGCAACGACCTTGAAGGTATCGCGGTAGGCGACCATTACACGGTCCCGTGCCGCTGCCATGACATCTTCCACAAACAGTTTGGGCATGGCTTCCACCAAGCCTCCTCCCAACACCACAACATCGGGTGAGATGAGATGAATGACTCCTGCTAGAGCCGTTCCGATGTGATGGGCAGCATCTCGCACGATCTGCTCGATCGCTTCATCGCCGGCTTTGATCGCATTCGCCAGCGAGCTGCTGCGAATGGAACTCAAGTCCGTCCCGGCAGCCTTCTGCAGGTAAGGGGCCTCACCGCGATAGACTGAGCGAGCCGCACTCGCTGCCACAGCCAGTCGACTGGCAACAGCCTCCAGACATCCCCGTTGACCGCACCCACACAGCGGACCATCAGGAAGGACCGGAATGTGACCGATCTCCACGCAGGAACACTTGCTTCCTCTGAGGATTGCCCCCTCGTAGATGCATCCTCCTCCAATCCCTGTGCCCGGGAAGACGCCGATGACAGTCCTCACTCCCTTGGCAGAACCGAAGCGGTACTCTCCGTAAACACCGGCATCGACATCATTGGCCACTGCCACGGGACAGCCAAACTCCTGTTCGAGATGTTTCCTGATTGACACCTTTCCCCAACCCAGGTTGGGAGGGTCAAGAACGACCCCCTTCTCCATATCGATGGGACCGGGACAGCCGATGCCGATCCCTGCAATCTCTGATGGATCAACATCCGCGTCCTTGAGTGCATCGCGGATCGTTTCTACGACCCGCTCCAAGCCCGCCTTCGTTCCGAGGTGAGCTTTGGTCTTCTTCCGGTTCCAACCGAGAGGCTTGAAGTCCCCATCGTAGACCCTCGAAAGCATCTTGGTGCCGCCAAGGTCAAAGCCGATCCATTTGTTTCGTTGTTCTGCAGTCATATCAGTCTCCTTGCTGTCACCAACGAGAATAGCGGATTGCGGAACCTCTCGCACGTGTCTGTCGACGGGGAAAGAAGCCTTTGTTTGACTTGGAAAAGGCGTTACGCTTCATGCGTATTTTCGGTGCAAAACTGCACGACTGTGCGGCAACTGACTGCCCGTCGCAGATCAGAATCTACGGAAAATCAATCTTTGATCGATTGGAAACCTCGAATCGCTGCGTCAGGTACACACTGATGCGTCCTTGTCTGGAATGAGTCCCCATCATGAATGAAACTGTTTCCCCCCCGTCTGAAGAACAGCCGACGAGCATTCTGCGACTCATCGGCTCATGGTTAACGGGCTTGCTGCTCTTGGCTGCCGCGGGTGGACTCGTCTTTGTTTGGGGCATCTGGGACCCTGTGTGGGGGCGCGGGATGCAGATTAGCGTCACCTACGGCATCGTGGTGCTGAGTTCGTTGATCCTCCTCCTCTGGTTCGCACTCTTCTCAACTTTTCGCTGGTCTTCGATTGCCGGCGCCTTTGCGTTGCTGGTGCTCTTGGCTGGAGGCCTTGCTTACTCCGTGCGGGAGGTTGAGTTCAGTGGAGACATGGAGATGATCCTGCACTCACGCTGGAAGCCGACGCAGGATCAACTCGTCCAACAACACCGGGAAGCTCAGAACCACGCGGAAGTTCCGGAGACACAGACGTGGGATGTCTCTGTCATCTCTGATGAAGATGCTCCTGCCTATCGTGGCGTCCATCGGGATGGCATCATCATTGGCCCGCCCCTGCGAACCGACTGGACAGCTGAACCGCCGACGGAATTGTGGCGACAGCCGTGCGGAGGTGGATACTCCTCATTCTCAGTCGTCGACGACTTTCTAGTAACACTTGAGCAGCGTGGAGACAACGAAGCGATCGTCTGTTACGACACCTCGACCGGTTACGAACGTTGGGTGTACGAGTATCCTGCTTCATTTTCCGAACCACTCGGCGGATGGGGACCTCGTTCAACCCCCACCATTGACGGGGACACCGTGTTTTCCTTCGGGGCATTGGGGGATGCGGTCGCGGTCGATCTGTTGACTGGCGAAGTGCGCTGGTCACGAGACCTGCTCGCTGAGAACCGCAAGCCGGTCCAATGGGGAATGTGCGGCTCACCGCTCGTTGTTGGAGAACAGGTGATCTTCGAGGCTGGCGGGCCTGAAGGAGATGGCCTCATCTCATTGAACCGGGACACGGGTGAAGTCCTCTGGCAACGACCGGGCATCGATCTGTTGAATGCACCAGAAGTGAAGAATCGAGCCGGGTACAGTTCACCGCAGTTGGACACGATCGACGGTGTTGAACAGATACTGATCTTTGACGGCGAGGGACTTCGCAGTCACGACGTCACGACGGGCGAGCAATTGTGGTTCCACCCGTTCCGGAACGATCCGGGGGTAAGTGTCGCCCAACCCATCGTGTTCGAGGATGGACGCATTTTTCTTGCGATGAGCTACGGCGTTGGGTGCACCATGATTCGGATCTCGCGGAATGGCGAAGCTTGGGCGGAGCCCGAGGAACTGTGGAGCAACAAGAACATGAAGTGCAAATTCACCAGCCCGGTGCTGCACGACGGCTACCTTTATGGCCTGGACGAGGGAATTCTCGTGTGCATCGACCCCGAGACGGGTGAACGCAAGTGGAAGGGGGGGGACGACGGGTTGCGAGGACGCTTCTATCACGGTCAGATTCTGCTGACGAATGATCTCATCGTCGGCTTCACGGAGAAGGGTGAACTCGTACTCGTCGAGCCGAATCCAGAGGAATACCGCGAGTTGGCGAACCTGCCCGTGTTCGACACCAAGAAAGTCTGGAACCCGCTCGCCCTCAGTCGCGGTCGCGCGTTCGTTCGCAGTCATGAGCAAATGGCAGCTTTCGATATTTCTGCCCCATGAGACAGCTGAGATCGCAACTCAAGGATGCTCGCGAGGTAGCCTGCTGCCCGCTATCGTAAGCGGCATGAGTGAGCCGACCGCATATCTGAATGGGGCATGGGTCCCCTTCTCACAGGCGACGCTGTCGGTGGCCGACCTGGGGATCGTCCAGGCAGCCACCGTCACGGAGATGATCCGCACGTTCGGACATCAGCCGTTTCGAGTCGAGCAACATCTGGCACGGCTCCGTGGATCGCTCACGAAAACAGGCATCGCCGATCCTGAACTCGTCTCGACCCTTCCCGGTGTGATCGATCGCATCATCCGGGAAAACGCCCCTCTGATTCCCACAGGTCACGACCTTGGAATAGTGATCGTCATCACCGCCGGGATTCAACCGATGTATGCAGGGGGCTCAGCAATTGCCTCCACGGGAGCCACGGTCTGTGTTCACACGTTTCCGCTGTTATTAGAGCGATGGGCCGAACACTACCACACGGGCGTCCATCTGATCGTCCCGTCAGTCCGCGCGATGTCGTCTGAGGTCATCGATCCACGCATCAAGTATCGAAGCAGGCTCCATTGGTTCCTGGCTGACCGCGAAGTCCGCTCGACCGATCCCTCTGCAATGGCACTCTTGGCTGATGAACAAGGCCGCCTCACCGAAACCAACAGTGGCAATCTGATCCTGTTCAATGGCCGATCTCTACTCACTCCGCAAGAGGACACAGTGCTGGCGGGCATCAGTCAGGATGTGATCTTTGAATTGGCCGCCGCGAAGGGAATCGAGAGGCAGCAGCGAGACCTGCATGTCGAGGATGTCTTGAATGCAGCAGAGGCTTTCGTTTCCTCGACAAGCTATTGTCTGCTCCCGGTCACCAGTATCAACAATCGCCCCATAGGTACTGGTCAAGTCGGTGCGATGTTTCAAGAACTGATCTCAGACTGGTCGGCACTTGTGAAGACAGACATCATTGGCCAGGCACAACAGGCAGCACGCGAACGGACCCCATGAATCGATTCACGGAGCATCTCCAGTTTTATCGCCAGTTTCGAGAGCGCTTCGAGACCACGGGAGCTGTCGCTCCCAGCAGTCGGTTTCTCGCTCGCGCTCTGACGAGTCCACTGCTCACACGTCAGGGGCCATTGCGAGTGCTGGAAGTTGGTCCAGGCACCGGAGCGGTGACGAGTGAGATCGTGCGACGTCTCCCCACCGGCAGTCGATTTGACCTGGTCGAGATCAACGAGGAGTTTGCGGATCTTCTGCGTCATCGATTTTTGCACGATCCTGATTTTGCCAAGGTGGCTGAACAGTCGTCTGTACATTGCTGCCCGCTTCAGGAGTTTCAGGCGGAAGAACCATTTGACGTGATCGTCTCCGGCCTGCCGTTCAACAACTTCCCGGCCCCGCTCGTCGAGGAACTGATCGATCTCTGTCTGTCACTCCTCGCGCCGGGTGGTGAGATGGCATTCTTTGAGTACATGTTCGTCCGCCCTATTCGCTGTAAGATCTCGCCCGTGGAGACGCGAAACCGTCTGAAGCAGATCGAAGACATCCTGCAACAGCGATTCTCAGAGTACCGCACCCGGACTGACTGGGTGTTCGTGAACATCCCCCCCGCCTGGGTTCAGCATCTCCGCCGCGAAGCGACCGGAACCGATGCACTGTCTGCACACTGATTCTGGATTTTCGCCACGGAGTCCCGGAGGATGATTTGACGAGATTCAGAGCCTCCTCAACCTCTCCGTGTCTCAGTGTCTCCGTGGTGAACCAATCCTGCGTGATCAGGACAATCGGTATGCCAACGCCGCCATCGCCATAGTGTTCGCATGGCCTCGATGCCGTCACGATATCTCAGCTTCTTGCCTTCAGCCGCTGTGCGAGGATGATACGCGACGGGCACTTCTCTGATTCGCAGTTTCATACGGCACGCCTTGGCCACGACTTCCGGGCAAAATTCAAATCGTTCGCATTGCAGGTCCATGCGCTTCAGGGTTTCGGTGAGCATGGCCTTGTAGCAACAGGCCTCATCGGTCAATCGCTGGCCGTACAGCGATCGGACCATCATGTTCAGCAGTCTGACACCCGCGCGGAACGACCAGGGAGCTTGAACGGGGACCAGAAAACGCGATCCGATGACGAAATCTGCCTCTTTGTTGAGCAAGGGAAGTAACAGCGACGGGTAATCTGCGGGGTTGAGTTCGAGATCACCATCTTGAATCACCGCGAACTTTCCGATTGCCTGTGACAGTGCCGAACGAATGGCAGCACCCTTACCTCGATTCGTCGGATGATGAACAGCCTCAACTTCTCCTTTTGCAACCCAATGTGCGAGAATCTCAGAGGTCGCATCTGTCGACCCGTCGTTGACGACCAGCACCTGCTTTTCAAACGGAGACGCCAGTACCTGTCTCAAGACTTCATCCAATGTGTCTCCCTCGTTGTAGACGGGGATGATCACACTCAACGTCGGTGTATCTGTTGACACATCGGCCCTGCAAACGGAGTCCACGACGTAATGACATGTACGTGTGTCGGCTAAAGTACCAGACGAATCCTTATGCAGCAATCAGGAGCGACACTGAAGCGAGAACGCCGAAGGGTCATCAAGTGACCGAGGCCAATAGAGACGTTCAGAACAACTCGGGCAGCGGTTGGCCATTCTCGAGGACGAAGTAGTGCGGTCGTCCTCGATCGTCGAGATAGGTGCCGTCGACAGGCACTCCCATGTGACGATAGATGGTCGCTGCAAGATCGCCGGGGGTGACCGGCCGATCAGCGATCTCTCCTCCCTGAAGGTTACTTGCACCGATGACCTGCCCGTGACGGAGTCCACCGCCGGCGAGACTCATCGACATGACGACTGGCCAATGGTTACGGCCATCGATGCTGTCCTGGGTCCCCATGAAGGGAGTGCGACCAAACTCACCCATCGCGATCACGAGCACTTCGTCGAGCAATCCCCGTTCTTCGAGGTCGCTGACCAGCGTGGTCAGCAGATGGTCGAACAAGGGCAACAGTGGCTTCAGGCCCCGTTCGATGCCTCCATAGGGTGGGATATTGTCGCCGTGATTGTCCCACGTTCCGGAGGCTGTGTGATAGCTGAGGTCGAGTGTCACGAAGCTGACACCCGCTTCGACGAGACGTCGGGCCAGCAACGCCTGCTGACACCAGAGGTGACTCCCGTAGCGATCACGCGAACTGGCTGGCTCGAGCGAGAAATCGAAGGCCTGCTGAGCACGTCGACCGAGCAGCATATCGAGCGCCTGCTGTCCGTACTCGTCCAGTGCATTCATCGAACCACTCTGGTCGAGACCACTTCTCAAACGGTCCAGATCCTGCATGAGAGAGTTGCGGTCGCTGAGACGATCATGATTCAGCGCCCCCGGCAGTTTGAAGACGTTCGCCCCGGTTGTTGTGCCGAGGTCCTTCCCGACCAGATCATAGGCCGGCAGGACTGATGCCTTGTTGCCATCAAACGGATCGAACTCCTTGCCCAGATATCCGCCCCAGGCAACGTGTGAGTTGTGCTTGTGGAACGTGACGTACGGCGGCATGGCTGGATGATTGGCACCACGATGCCTTGCGACGATCGATCCAATCGCGGGATAGCGGTCTCCCTTGGCGTTGACGCGCGGAGCTGCGTCACGGTTGCCTGTCTGCATCACCTGATTGGGCTGATGATTGCTTTTCGCTGGATCGACCGAGCGAATGATCGTGAAGCGGTCGAGCATGGCCGCTTGCTTCGGCAGATGTTCGCAGATCTGCACACCGGGCAAGGCAGTCGAAATGGGGGCGAACGGTCCCCGGTTGTTGAGGGGGCGGTCTGGCTTGGGATCCCAGGTATCGATATGACTGGGGCCGCCGGTCATCCAAAGCAGGATCACACTCTTATGACTGATTGATTCGCCGCTGGCTGCTGCCTTGGCCCGAGTCTGCAGGAGTCCGGGCAGGCTCAGCCCTGCGAGACCCGCCATGCCCGCCTTGAGCATATTCCGCCGACTCAAAACGGTCAGTCCTTCCCGCTGAAGCGGTACGAAACTGTTGAAAGCATGGTCGCCGTGCAGTCGGGCGTGTGACATGTTGTCTCCGTCGAGCCAGGTAGGAAAGGGCTCACTTGCGGCAGGTGGTCAGACGACTCTCTGTAAGCAACAGAGAGTCGCATCTCCCACAGAATGACAACAGATCGCTCAGCAATCAAGATTGGTCCGTGAATCAAGCCGTCATCCCCGCCTGAACGGGGATGACAGTCTCTTACTCGCGAGGTCCAATCATCTAGTCAATCAGCGAACGCTGACGACCGGCTCCCAACCCGTGTTAATGGCTGAAGTCTGCTTGTTGGAAGTCGTGGAAACGACGGGTGTTGTTGCTGTCACAGGCATCGGAGTCCACTGAGGAACGCTTTGGACCACGGGGGCTGCCGGAGGCGCGAAGAAACCAAAGAACCCCATCGGACGCGGCGAGGCCTGATACACGGTTGCGGCGGGCAAGGTCACCGATGTTGTTCCACATCCGCCCGGACCACAAGGTGAGGAATAGGCGGGAGCACTTCCACAGGAAGAGCAAGAGGAACACGAAGAGCATGACGAGCAGCCGTAACCGGAGCACGATGAGCAGCCACCACCGCCACAGGAGGAACATGCCGGTGCATAGCCACACGTCGATGGGCAGCAAGGCTGCGGTGCAGGACAGCACGGGGGCGGACCATAACCGCAGGTCTGCGGTTGGCAACAGGGGAACAGCCAGCCAAGAAGACACCCGGCCTCACTCTCCTGGCTGCTCCACGAGATCAATGCAAGTCCGCACACAGTCATCAGCAGATACTTTTTCATTCGCGAATCCCCTCTCAATGTTGGTCAATCCTGGCGGAAGACAGTCAGGTGAACCTTTAGGCCTGACGTCCATCAACTGTGTCACGCCCAGATGTTGTTTTCCATCATCGCTGAGGGTTGTGCTGATCATTCCATGTGGAAAAGGAGCAATGTGCAGTTACATATCGAGCAAACGTCAAACTCATCCAAACGGATGAGGCGATTCGTGGCGAGATTGAGCGAGTTTGACGATTAGGAAAGCCCACTCGGACAGCCAATTTCTCAAGGAGCGATGTAATAGACATCGATTGAGCCACCAAGGTTGGCGACCGGGTCAAAGGCTCGGAAGTATCCAAACTCGTTGATGTTTGCTGCCCGTCCCTCGAGGTCGGGGGTGGGGACAACATGCGGACGTCCCATCACAAAGTTCACACTCACGGCGTGCCATCCCGGTTCCGGATGCCATCCAGGAGAAACGTGGAACTTGATTCCCAGGACGTCCGGCGGAAGAGTTCCGAAGTATACGAGTCCGATCTCCTCCAGACCTTCATCTTCCATCAGTTCGCGGACCAGATACAGGTCCTGTCCCCAATCGAGATTGGAGTCGAGCAGATGGTAACGTCCGCCGATCGGTCCACCGGCAGCCTCATTGAAGTAGGCAAGATGATCCGGGTGATACCGCAGCGGCAGCATCATGACGATGACGATTGCAGTCACGATCCCCCATTTCGGCAGAGGCGACTGTCGGGTGATCCACTCTGCCACCGGACTGGCAAACAGGATCATCAGTGGAAGCAACGGGAGGATGTACCGGACACCGAGTTGCATGGACGAAAATGAGGCGATGCCGATCAACAGCAAGCAAGGCAGTCCCCAGAGCACGATGATCTTGATCCTGCGGAATCGTTCCCCCCGCAACAAACACATCGCCAGGCCAATCAGAAGGAGTGCCTGCAGTCCGTGACTCAGCTTGTATTGCAGAGTGCGGATAAAGTACGAGCGAAATCCCTGCAGGCTCCATTGCTCATCCAGATAAATCGGATGCTGTTGCTCCATCACGGCTCGCTGCCGATCGATGCCCGTCATGTACGATTCAGGGAGCGGGACCGGCAACTGACCGACCGGGGACAATGCTTCCTGTATCGAACGCATGGCCTGACTGCCGAACTGGTAGCTCGCCAACGGACGTCCCGTTCCCTTGAAGAGATAGGTTCCATTCCATGCGACAAGACTGATCATCAGGACTGTCAGCCACTGACTCATGATGCGGGACCGAGATTTGTCTTCGCCGCGCGGACGGAAAATCGCCAGTCCACCCACAATGAGGATCACGCCATACAGCAGGATGGCCGTGAACTTCGTCCCTTGCGTTAATCCTGAAACGACGCCGAGCAGAATCGCCATTCGCCACGTCGGATGCTCCCACCAGCGACTCAGCAGATACAGAGTCGCTGTAAATCCAAGCATGAGTCCCGCATCGGGAGTCACGAGGCTGCTGTGTGCGATCAGGTTCGGCTCCGTGCAGGCGAGCAGGGCTGTCATCACGGCCGCTGCGTTACCGTACCATTCGCGCGCCCACCGACAGGCAATGAGAATCGTCGCGACTGAGAACAGCAGGTTGAACACACGTCCCCAGATGTACCACGTGCGATGTCCGGGATGCTCGCGAATGTACTTGATGGCAATCTCACTGAATCCGTTTCCGGTCTCGACCTTCGGACCGAACATCCATCCAGGAATCCCGGCCAACATCCGGGTGAGGGGCGGATTCAAATCCTCAAAGTGAAACTGCCGCGTCTGCAGGTTGAGGATGCCGATCGGCAGATGCCAGATCTCATCATGAGTGATGGTCTTTCGTGAAGCCGTGTGAACTCCCAACATCAGGAACACGGCAAGTAAGAAAGCAATCGGCCCCCATGTTTTCATGTCCGGATTCTTGAAGCAAAAAGTGCGCATGGACAGCAGATCAAACTCGGAACTCAAGGATTTCGTCGGATGCAGAGGAGTGTCTCATCATCCTTCTGTGAGGCTCCATTTCTCCAGCGATGAAGCCGATCCTGCACACTCTGCACAACCTCCGGCAATGCGAGATCCCGACTCTCTGCGAGGCACTGTTTGAGTCTTTTAACTCCAAACAACTCACGATCCGTATTGAGCGTTTCCACCAGTCCGTCGGAGTACAACATCAACTGGTCCCCCGGCTGAAGTTGCAACTCTGCTTCAATGAAGGGCACGTCCATGTCCAATGGAATCAGCCCGATAGGTGGTCCGTCCGGTACCGTTAACAACTCAGGTTCCTTCCCGTTGCGTGTGAGGATCGGACTGGGATGTCCTCCTGAAGCAATGCGCATCTCGCCCGTGCTGGAGTTGAGGGTGACATACAGGATCGTGAAATACTGCATCCCGTCATCGTGCGGGACGAACTTCTCCTGCAGACGTTCGAGCACGTAGACCGCAGAGGCTACGGACGCAGACTCCTGTTCGCCGCGACCGTCTCCCAGCGGGCGTGGTGGCAACAGTGTATCGACCATCCCTGCTCCCCCACGTCCCGGTGAGAGAATGCGATTCAGGCTGACCGCCAGCAGCGAAGCAGGGACCCCGTGCCCGCTGACGTCGAGCACGTAAAACGCCCAGTGCTCATCGTCGAGTCGGATCACATTCAGCGAGTCACCCCCCAAAGTATCGCACGGTTGATAGTCCCAGGCAATCTCCCAGCCGTCGATGACCAGTTGGGTGTCCGGCATTTGTTCCTGTTGAATTCTGGCAGCTGCCTCCAGGTCGTGTTCGAGCTTTCGCTGCATCTGCGACAACGAACGATTGGTCCTGATGAACTGTTCGTTGGTCTTCTTCAGGGCTACGTTGGTCCGAATGCGAGCCAGCAGAATGCCGCTGTCGACATCCTTAGTGACGTAGTCATTCGCTCCCGCCATCAGCGCTCCAACGATGTCAGTCACCGTCGAAGTCGTCGAATTGATGATGATCGGCAGCTCCGCCGGCGAATACTTCTCCCGGAGTTGAGGGACCGTCTGAGCTCCGGCGGCGTTCGCAATGTTCAGGTCGAGCAACACCAGATCGAAAGCCTGATCGCTGATCAGGTTGACCGTCTGCATCCCGCTGGAAGCTGTTTCGACATCGTAACCATTCTCCTGCAGAAGGGTTGTCAGCGTGCAAAGCATAGTGTTGTCATCATCGACCAACAGAATTCGACCCTCAGCCCGAGATCCGTTCATTGAGTCTCCCAATCCGTGATGAGCACAACTGATATGTAAACCGTCCGAGGGTATGCTTCTTTAATTGATTTGTAGTAATGGCGACTCGGTCATTCCGTTGTTAGTCCATCGACACGAGGCTGATTCGATTTGGACACAGTCTATCGCATCCTCCACCGCAATTGCGAATGTCTCTCACTGCCCGCATGACACTGGGTTCTCCGGGATTGGCATTGACCTGATTTAGGGAAAACCGTTACTCCACGCATCCCGTGATGCATCAGGCAGAGTGCGCGCGGACGTTTCGGGATACGCCAGCACGCACAGGAACCTCGGAAGGAACGTCAGGATGACACGACATCAACAGCGACAATTAAGCGTTGCTCGCACCTTCCTGCAGAGTCTGGCCGAGAAACTGGACTCCCCCATCTCAGTCCGATTGTGGGACGGGAGTGAGGTTCCGCTCGGTCGCAGCGTGCGATCGAACCTCGCAGTCTCGATCAGCGGACCGGGCGTGATCGGCTCACTCATGCGACGTCCGACTCCCGACAACTTGCTGAGGCACTACGCTCGCGGACAGGTCGATTTTCACGGCACGGACCTCTATACCTTCATCGACACCGCACGCGTCCGCAACTCCCGCAAGAAATCCCGCAGCATCTCGAAATCCGTTCTGGCCAAGGCAGTCGCTGCGTTTCTCTTCGCTCCTGCCGAGTCAACCGATGTCGACCACTGTTATGGAGGCGACGAGATCGGTCACAAGCGAGCTGAAGGAGAGAATAAGGACTTCATTCAGTTTCACTACGACATCAGTAACGAGTTCTACAGGCTGTTCCTCGATCCGGAGATGGTCTACTCCTGTGCCTACTTCACCGACTGGAACAACTCCATCGAGCAGGCGCAGCAGGACAAGCTCGACATGATCTGCCGCAAGTTACAGCTCAAGCCGGGCGAACGCTTCCTCGACATTGGCTGCGGCTGGGGAGCCCTCGTTTGTCATGCTGCCCGCAACTACGGCGTCCAGGCACACGGCATCACGCTGTCACAACGTCAGCTGGACTATGCCCAGACCAAGGTCTCTCGCTTAGGCCTCGACAATCAGATCACTCTCGAACTTCGTGACTATCAACACCTCGAAGGGGAATGGGACAAGATCGCCAGCATCGGCATGGTCGAACACGTGGGCATCTCTAACATGGTCGGCTACATGCAGAAGGTCCGCAGCCTGCTTCCCGATCGGGGCATGTTCCTCAATCACGGCCTGACTCGCCCTGCGAAGGAATCCACTCGCAAGTTCCGTAAAATGCGCCCCGAACGGCGACTGCTCGCCAAGTACATCTTCCCCGGCGGAGAACTCGATCATATCGGCCACATGCTCGACACGATGGAATCGTCCGGCTTTGAGGTTCACGACGTCGAAGGCTGGCGCGACCACTACGCTCACACCTGCAAGCTCTGGTGCCAGCGACTCTCCGCAAGAGAGGAAGAGGCCATCGCCTCAGTCGGCGCAGAGAAGTACCGCATGTGGATTCTTTACCTGGCCGGCGTGAGCATGGCCATCCGCGACGGCTCCGCCTGTATCTTCCAAACCGTCGCCAGTAACCGCCGCACCCGAGGCATCTCCGGACAACCCCCCACCCGCGCCCACCTCTTCGAGCCCGCCTCGGCGAAACGACGTGCGGCCTGATTTCGTCTCAGGTCAGTCCCATTAAACCGTGATGAGTTTTGGAACGACTAGAACTCGAAATCGGCAGGCTGATTGCGAGACAATCATCGAGTGAGTAGGTTATTAGAAACGATGGTTCCGATAGGAGCCGATGTTACTGTTAACTTTCTCTGAAGATCCTCGTGGGGGTTGTGATGGTTCAACGCATCGCCGTGGTGAGCCGATTCCCTTGGCTGGCATTCACGATCGTTCTGTTGTGGGCAGCGACAGGGAATACTGAAGAAAAACTCCGTACATGGTTTGATGTGACGGGGAAGCATTCGATGAAAGCCACCTATGTGTCGCATGACGACGAAAAGGTGACACTCAGGGACCCCGAAGGGAAGGTCTTTGAAATTGAACTGAAACAGCTCAGTAAACCAGACCGGGGTTATCTCGAGAGGATTGCGAAGAGTGACTCCGATGAGTCGGCTGAAGGTTCACCTCTTCCCGATCAGCCACTGGTGATTGGACAGTCTAAAGAGCGGGGAGTGGCCCTGGATGTTCATCCGTCGGAACCGGAATGGACTTTTCAGCGGAAACCGAATGCGGGACTAGAGTTTTCGCCGCGAGAATTCTCCATTCCCCTGGAAGAGTTCGGTGA
Source organism: Planctomycetaceae bacterium (assembly GCA_020426325.1). Taxonomy (GTDB): domain Bacteria; phylum Planctomycetota; class Planctomycetia; order Planctomycetales; family Planctomycetaceae; genus JAHBXU01. The sequence continues at coordinate 31,759 of JAGQQG010000041.1, forward strand.
GCGGGCAACCGAGTTTGTGATCACACCCTCCGGACAGTTTGCAGCACTGACCGCGAGTTACCCTTCCAGTCAGACACGGGTCTCAATACTGGACCTGTCAAAGAAGAAGGTCGTCGCCTCTTCGTCAGCAGCAGGCGATTACTTGGCGGTCGCTGTGAGTGACGACGGCCAACGAGTCGCGATTCGATCGGACGATTTTCGGGACAAAAGACAGATCGGCGTCTTTCGTGTGAGCGGAAAAAAGCTGAAGCCGGAAGGCAATTTCATGCCATTTCCCGATCTGACCGATACGGCGATTCTTTGGGCTGGATTCGTCGGCGACGATCAGCTGGCCATTCTCTGTGAGAATGCGGGAATCACCGTCTGGAATCTTTCGAACTATCAGGAAGACTGTTATTTCGAGTTAGAGGGAGACTCTGCCGCGACGCGAAACGCCGATGGCAGTGTGATCGCCTTTGCCGACAAGGAGAAGGTTGGCCTGTTCCAGATGGCTGACCGCAGCTTTTCGGCAGTGCAACCGGTCCCAAATGCTTTTTGGACGAAGCACTTGGCATTCAGTCCTTCTGAAGAGCGATTGGTTGGTTTCGGGGTCAATCGACTCGTCACCTGGGAGACAGACACGGGGAAAGTGATCAGCGACATCCCCGAATTGAAATTGCCGGGATCCGCGGGAGATTGTGTGCAGGAGAATTTCGTCTTGATCAACAATCGATATCTCGTCGACTTGGAGAATCAGCTCAAACTCTGGTCTTATAACGGACTTCACAGAACGGCTTCCGCAGGCGGAGTGACATTCTTTTTGATCCCGCGTAGAGCCGGACGCAATTCGACACTGGCGATCGCGCCGGTCTCGCTGCCGGACCCGGAAGCCACCACAGCACTCGATGAGGCACTTACCCAGCCGGATTTATTTTTACTGAAACCGGGAGGAACCGTCCAACTGGACGTTTCAAAAGTCCCTGACGCAGAGCGTGAAAAAGTTCGCGAATTTCTCATCGCGCGGCTTCAGGAAAACCGCATCTCCGTGTCCGATGATGCCGTCTCAACGCTCGTTGCATCGATCAGCAATCCACAACCAGTGACAGCCATCTATTACTCCCGGAAGGATCGGGTGCCTCATACATACAACTTCAAAGTCCTGAATTCGAAGGTCGAACTTATTCATGATGGTCAAGTTGTCTGGAGCCAGCAATCAAATAATCAGCCCTCTTCCGTCTATGCCAAAGAAGGAGAATCGATCTCGGAAAAACTCAGTGAAGCAACCCAGAAACCAAACCTCTTCTTCTTCGAACATGCCCATCTCCCCAAGCTGATCCAGAAGAAACCCGAATCGGAGGGACAGAACCTCCAGTGGACTTTCGGAGAATCAACCGTCAAGTGAGGAGGAAGGGTTCGGTCGGTGCAGTTCAGGTTGGCATCGAGGCGAATTCGTATCGACAAGCGAAGATCCAAAGGCAGTACGGTTTGAATTCAGGAACATCGCGCTCAGGTGACGGACGGAGAGGAATCATGATTTCGGCTCAACAGAAAAATCAGAAACAGCCAATGATGGCGCAACGGCGACGATCACATCTCTGCTTGCTCCTGATGATCCTGCTGGTCTTCTCAGAAGGTCGACGATGTGTGGCACAGACGAATCCTTTCAAACCAACCACAGAAAGTCCGTTTCGCAAAAAGGCCGATAGCCCTTTCACTCCCGTCCCCTCCGACTCCAACGATTCCTCTGCGGATCAGCAAGACGGAGCTCCCCAATCAAACCGTCCCTCTCGTTCAGCCAAGAAGTTCCGGCACGGGAAGTACGTCCCGGTGAAGTCCCCCGAAGGCGGTTGGTCCTATACCCCCGGTCAACTGACGCCGCTCGAATACGAGCCTGAACGTGTTGATGTCGCTGAGATCGACTTTCCTGAACGGATTAAACAATTTTGCGTCAACCGTCCTGGAACGCTCGGAGCGATCACTGCTCAACGGCCTCAAGGCAATACGCAGATCAAAGTGATGGATTTCCTGGAAGGGGAAGTTGTCGCCTCAATTGTGACCCCGAAAGAACTTCTCGTTCTGGATGTCGATGACTCGGGGCAGCGACTGGTCCTGGTGTCCGATAAATATGGCTTCGGGGAAAAGCGGGAAATCGGTACGTTCCTCGTCAACGACTCCGTGCTGGTCGAGGAGTCGATGTTCATTCCCTTCCCGGATTTACGAGTCCCGGACCTGGACGTCGTTTCAGCTGACTTCGTTGGTGATCACCATTTGCTGATTGTGAGTTTCTCAGGAAGAGTTTCTTTGTGGGATCTGGAGAAGCTTCGTGAGGAATGTGGCTTTGATCTGAACAGCAGGGGGTCTAAGATCCAGGTCGTCTCCGGTCCAGACCCGGATGTGGTTGCTTTCGCAGACAAGGAACAGTTTGGTCTGTTTGATATCCGTCGTCAGGAATTTCTCGGCGTTTCTCCAATTCCTGAAGGGATGACATCTCCCCAAATCGCTGTGAGTCCTTCCGGAACTCGTCTGGTTCTCGCAGAGAGCGAGAAGGCGATCGTGATCGATGCGATCAATGGACAGATCCAGGAAGAGATTCCGCTCCCCGCCGGTCCGTTGACCCGAGTCGAGTTTGCGAACGACGACTTTCTACTTGTTTCCAGTCAAAGCCTGATCTCAATTTCAGATCGCATGTTGCTTTGGACGTATATCGGCGCCGAGAACTCGGTCTCTGTCCATGGCACAACGTTTTTCATGATGGGTGGATCATCAGCCAAGGGGACAGTCATCCCCAAGACACTTCCCGATCCCCAGGCCGTCGACGCGTTGGAGACCGCACACTCGCAGCCGGACCTGTTTGTTGTCCGCCCCGGTGATTCGGTGCAGATTGATGTTTCAAAGGTGCCGTCACAATTCCGTCCGCAAGTTCAGGCTGCTCTTGAACAAGCACTTCATGACCGGGAATTAAGTGTCGCAGACAAATCAGACGTCGTCATGACTGCCAGTATCACCGGTCCGGAACAAAAAGTCGTTGAATACAGCCAGTTCGGGCGAGGAGGCGGTGCCTCTGGATATGTTGTTTCGGAATTTGTCTCGACACTCGAGATTCTCTGGAAGGGACAGGTGGCCTGGCGAAAAGAGCGAACAAATGCTCCGGGAAGTATCACTCCCAAGAAGGGGCAGTCGATTCAAGACATCCTCCGCGAGAAGACTTCACAGCCGAATCTGAGGCTGTTTGCACAGGCTGGCTTTCCTCGCTACGTGAGAAAGCCGGAGGGAAAATCTGCAGAGTCGAAGGAATCACTGGGGCAGTCCAACATCGAAGGCTTGTTCTAGACAGCACTTCTCACGGTCGGACTTCTCACTGAAGTGGAAGAGGGAACACGCCCACTCCAACAACAGAAAGTTCAGAGAGAGTGAAGCGGGGTACGTGGTCGTGGACCGTTTCTGGTGAGCTCCCAGCGGGGAAGAACGTGGTCTATCATCCAACCTCGATCGCGCGATCCGAACGCACTATTGCTTAGCGCACATCGCTGCGGTGATACTGCAACCACCATGAATGGCCGGGGCTGGACTGACCAACGGGAAGGAGGCCCCGAAGGTTGCGGCAACGACACCGGGACTTCGCGACAGGTCCGGCCATCCAGCCGAGTTTGAGATCGCTCCCTCCCGTCACAGCCACACAATCTAGACATCTCTTCTGAATTGTCGGAAGATCGTTGTATCTGTCCCGTTGATCAAAAAAGTGCACTCAGCCGGGGATTTGAGTCATGCTCTCACGATGGGCCTTCATGATTGCGGCGGTTTTGTCATGCGCTGCCCAGATTTGCGCGGATGACAGCAGCAAGGGAACCTCCAATACGACAGCCGTCTTTCGACCGGTTGCTGAGCAGGCTCCGAGCAACAATGCTGCGATGTTTGTCGGCATCAATGAATTCTCGAACGATCCGAACATTCCGCCACTTCGTTTTGCGGTCCATGATGCCGTCGAACTGGCACATCTGTTCGTTGTGCGACTGAAACTGATTCCTGCGGCCAACTGTCATGTGGCCCTCTCCGGCACTCCGTTTGTCGATTCGGTCAATCAGCATCTAACCGAACTGAAACGACTGGGGGTGCACGTCATTGAGGCTGACAAAGCGGACGTGTTGAAGGCTTTGCTGCTCGTGCGCAGATCAGCGAAAGATGAGTCAAACCTGCTGATTATCAGCATCTCCTCGCATGGCTTCGATGACGGGACTGTCCCGTATGTCATGCCGACAGACGGGCTCCGCGACTTTCTGGCAGATACGGCTATCCGGCTGCAGTCGATCGAGGAGCAGATGCAATTGTCCCATGCCGGACACCGGCTTTTTCTCGTTGACGCCTGTCAGGAGAAGGTCTCTTTCGCTCCGGAGAAAGCGATCGCAACGAAGACCTCTTCAGCCATGAACGCCACATTTGCAGAGGCACTGAAGCAGCCGACCGGACAGGCGAAACTGACTTCGTGCGATGTCGGCGAATTCAGCTATGAGTTTGGAGGCCTGCGCGGCTGCGGGCACGGTGTGTTCACAGCGACCCTGCTGGATGCTCTCGATGGAGGCGCCCCCGCAGACGAAGAGGGTCTCATCCGTATGCGTGCCGTTGCCGACTTCGTGCACAACGGAGTGAACCGTTGGATTGAGGACATGAAGCGAACTGGCGGCGGTGACATGAAGCAGTCCCCCGCCTGGTTCGGTCCCAAGTCAGCCGAGGCATTGCCGCTGGCCGTTAAAGCAGGCGATGTCGTGACATTAATCACGAATCTGAAGAAGCAGAAACTTCCTGCCGCCTTCAGTAACGATCTGCGTGATCAACTGATTGTCCGTCTGGAAAAGGTCGATGCTTCCAGTCCAACTGATCGCGAGTTGCTCAACACGACCCGTTCGTTTCTCGATGGCCAACTCGCCGCCCGGCTGTTCGTCCCCTATTTGCGTGATGCGTTGAAGGCTGAGCCCCCAATGCCAAGACCCGGAAAACCTGCTCTCCTGACTTCCCCTGTTGCCCGTCAACAAAAAGTTCGTGGCACCATCGTCGATACACGCGATCGCATTGATCGAAATGGGCGAGTTGGTGTCATTCAGATCCCGGCATTTCGAGTTGAGACTGACCCTCCACAACCGGGATTCGCCTCGACAAGTTCGGAGCGTGATGTCGAGATGGTGCTCGCGGATTTCGCGAAAGCAGGTGGAGTCGATGCATTGATCCTCGACTTGCGAGGCAATCACGGAGGATCACTCACCGCGGCGGTGAACTGTACCGGGCAGTTCGTCGACCAGGGCCCGATAGCTCAGGTCAAGATGCCGGATGGCCGCGTGCAAAGTTACGATGATCCTGATCGCGGGATGTTATACTCTGGACCGATGTTAGTCCTTTGCGACAGCGAGACTGCTGCCGAAGCGGAGGTGTTTGCGGGAGCCATCAAAGACTGCCGTCGCGGTATCATCGTCGGTGATTCGAAGACTCGTGGAGCCGGTGTCGGCAAGAGTGACGAACGATACTACCGCGTTAATGGCGATTCGATTCTGGGACGTGGAGTTCATGCAGACGTGCCGCTTCCTTCCGTTATGCCTTACCAGAGTGTCCTCTCGTCATCGCTGGGGGAATTCGACCGAATCGCTGCGACCCAATTTGTGCAATACAATGTGGTATCTGCACCAATCGTAGCCGCATTAAAACGGGCGACTTCCGGTCGTATTGATTCTTCTCAGGACTTCAGGTCGCTGCAAGACTATGTCGATTCCCTCAGCGAATTACCCGGTCGTGCGTCACTCACAATCACAGGTCAAGATCTACTCAACAGTTTCAAACTTGCACGAGGTGATCTGGCGATTGAGGGCGACGAGGCCCCGTTATTGTTCCCAGCACATTGGTACAACGATGAAATCCTCAACATTGCGCTGGACTACGTCCATGCGTTGCAACAGTGAAGTAAGGTGCCTGGCAATTAATCTGGTCAGTTACGCGGAACGGAGATGCGAGAACGACGAATGCAGGCAATCCAAATCATCGGCAGAACAATATGAACAACAAGACTGAGCGTGCCGTGCTGGCTGGTGGCTGTTTCTGGGGAATGCAGGAGCTCATCTGTAAGTTGCCCGGTGTCCTGAGTACTCGGGTAGGGTACACCGGCGGCGATGTTCGCAATGCGACTTACCGCAACCACGGTACACATGCTGAAGGGATCGAGGTGATTTTCGATCCTTCCATAACGAGCTATCGTAAACTCCTGGAATTCTTCTTCCAGATCCACGATCCCACCACAAAGAATCGACAAGGGAATGATCATGGGATGTCCTACCGGTCGGCGATCTACTTTACCTGCGACGAGCAGAAGCAGGTGGCGCTGGATACGATCGCGGACGTGAACGCGTCTGGCCTTTGGCCGGGAATGGTGGTGACGGAGGTCGAACCTGTTGGTGACTTCTGGGAAGCCGAGCCGGAGCATCAGGATTATCTGCAGCTCAATCCTGGCGGCTATACCTGCCACTATCCGCGACGGGACTGGGTGCTGCCGAAGCGGGCAGACTCGATCGAAATCCCCTCGAAATCCTGACCCTTCACCCAAGACTTTTCCCTCTGTCTTCACAGCAAGTCCTCTGTGAAACGTCATCGTCCCGGCCTGCATCAATTCGCAGCCCAGGTCATTCACCATCGTACAGTCAGATGGGGGCTGACGTCCCCCGCTCGCCTCAGGAATCTCAATGAACAACGTCCTTCATGCCATGCTCGCGGAGTCTCCCGAAGCGATCTTTGCTCAACTCCCCCCCAAGCGTGTCGGTGAGACGGATCGGCGGTATCTGGATGAAGTGCTCAACGCGGGGTTTCGGAACACGATCGACCCGGCAGGGATCTTTGCCCGGACCGAGGCAGCGTTTGCGGCGAAGTTTGGGGTGCGTTATGCGGTGTTGCATAACTCGGGGACCGGAACGATGCAGTCCTGTCTGCTGGCAGCGGGAGTCGGGCCGGGGGATGAGGTGATTGTGCCGCCGCTCACGGCGGTCGCGACTGCGGTCGTCGTCGTGCAGTGCGGAGCGGTCCCCGTGTTTGCGGACATCGACCCGGACACGTTCAACCTCGACCCGGCGGACGTGGCCCGCAGGATCACGCCTTTCACGAAGGCCATCATCCCGGTCAGCCTGTACGGCCTCGCTCCCGACTACGACGGGCTGATGGCTCTCGCAGCCGAGCATGACCTGACGGTGATCGAGGACAACGCGGAGTGCTTTCTCGGCGAGTACAAGGGGCGAATGGTGGGAGCGATCGGCCATGCAGCCAGCTTCAGCTTTCAGGCGTCCAAGCACATGACGTCCGCGGGGGACGGCGGGGTCGTGATCACGGACGATCAGGAGTACGCGCAGAACATCCGCAAGCGGTCCTGTCTGGGGTACGCGACACTCGGTGCCAAGCCCGGGGACGTGTTCGTGCCGCGAGACGTCAGGCAGGACATCGACTTCGAGCGACACGACTTGATGGGTTACAACTTCCGCATGTCGGCTGTGCAGGCGGCTCTCGCGCTCGGTCAACTCGAACGACTGGACGCACTCGTCGCAGCCCGCATCCACATCGCCCGCATGTACCAGCAAGTGCTCGATGAGGAGCAATGCGACTGGCTCATCCCGCCCGTCGTCCCGGACGGCGCGTTGCACACCTACTGGACTTGGGTCTGCAAGCTGGACGAAGAACGAGCGGGTGTCGACTGGCGCATGTTCCGCAAGGCGTTCATCGCCAATGGCGGCGACGGTCTCTACTCCGCGTGGCGACCGGTGCATCTGGAACCGGTCTTCCGCAACCTCGCCTTCTACGGTCGCCCGGATCAGGCCCCCAACTTTGATCCTCGCTACAAGGGAACGGTGAAGAGCTACCAGGAGGGAGACTGCCCCGTCTGCGAAGAATTGCAGCCTCGCCTGTGTCAGTTCAAGACGAGCATGCAGTCAATCGATGCCGTTGAGACGCAGGTGAACGCACTCAGGGCGACGATTCGTGAGATCGCCCGGTGAAGTCAGAACGATCTCACGTAGGATCGAATCCCATTGCTGGCGTTCGTTGTGTTCACGATTGGTGCGGATTATCCTGACGTGTCCTGCGGCATCACTCGATCGCCGTTCGTCTTTCTCATACTTTTTTCAGCAATCGAGAACGCAAACGGGAGTCAAACATGGAGACAACGAACGGACCGATCAATCGAAAGCTGCGGATGGGACTTGTCGGCGGCGGACAGGGAGCCTTCATCGGCCGCGTCCATGCGACGGCTGCCGTGATGGACAACCGGGCCGAACTTGTGGCTGGGGCTCTTTCGTCTAATCCAGAGAAGGCCAAAGCCTCCGCTCCGTCCTACGACATCAAGGACGACCGGGCCTATGGGTCGTGGAAAGAAATGCTCGACACGGAAGCGTCTCTTCCTGAAGACAAGCGGATCGACTTTGTGTCGGTCGCAACCCCCAACTTCACGCACTTCGAGATTGCCAAGTATGCGGTCCAGAAGGGTTTCAACGTCGTCTGTGACAAGCCGATGACCTTCGACTATGCCCAGGCGCTCGAACTGCAGAAAGCTGTCGAGGCGAGCGACGTCGTGTTTGCTGTCTCTCACAACTACACCGGCAACCCGCTCGTGCGTCAGGCGCGGCAGATGATCCTTGACGGAGAGTTGGGTGAGATTAACGCCATTCGCTCGAACTACATTCAAGGCTGGCTCCGCACAAGGCTGGAGGCAGAAGGTCAGAAGCAATCCGCGTGGCGGACCGATCCGTCCAAGTCCGGAGCCGCCGGTTGCTTTGGCGACATCGGCACGCACGCTTACAACCTGGCCCGCTACATGACCGGACTGCTTCCGGAGAAGATTTCCTGTCACCTCAAAATCTTCGCTGAAGGCCGTCAGCTCGACGACTACGGCCACGCGGTGGTCCGGTTCGAGAACGGTGCTCTTGGAACAGTGACCGCCAGCCAGATCTCGCACGGTCGGGAGAACGATCTTTTCATTGAGATCGACGGCACCAAGGGAGCCATCCAGTGGCGACAGGAGACGCCGAACGCGATGACGTTCCGGCAGAATGGCAAGCCGCACCAGATCTACTTCCGCGACCCCAATGCCCCCTTCTCGAATCAATTACAGGCGGCTGCCTGTCGAATTCCTGCAGGTCACCCCGAGGGCTACCTCGAAGCGTTCGGCAACGTCTACCGGGCTGCCTTCGATGCGATGGCCGAACGAGCGGTGGGCAACTCGGTCGAACGCAAGGACACCGTCTATCCCAACGTCTACGACGGCGTCGAAGGCATGTACTTCATCCAGCAGTGTGTCGCCTCCAGCAAAGCCGGTGGAGAATGGCTCGACATGAAGTGCGACGCCGCCCGCCGATGATATGAGGATCTCCGGTTTGCGATTTCGATTGCCTCAAAGTATCTCCATATGAGCGAAGCCCATCATCAGCCGCATCTGACGAAGTGGATCATCCTCGCGATCGTGCTGGCCATTGTGGCCGCGATGTTTGCTCCGACGTTTGCGATGTCGTTCGCGATCGGGGGTGAGATTTTTCTGCGGGTGCTGAAGATGATCGTGGTGCCACTCGTGGTGGCGTCGGTCATGACGGGCATCCTCGGCATGGGGGACGTCCGCAAGCTGGGCAAACCGGGCCTGTACACGGTGATCTACTATCTCGCCACGACTCTTCTCGCCGTCATCGTGGGACTGGTGGTGGTCAATATCGTGCGACCTGGTCTCTCCATGGGCGAGGAGGCGAAGGCCGGTGTTGCCGAGAGCAAACGGCCGAATGAGGTCCTGTTCGAACACCTCGCTGCCGAGACGGGCCTTTCGGATGATGCGATCGCGAAGACGTTTGGGGACAGCGACTACGTGGAACGGAAGGACCGTTCGATGGGCCGTATCTTCCGCAACCTCATCCTGATGCTGTTCACGGACAACCTGTTCGAGTCAGCCGTCGGCACACAACTGCTACCATTGATCGTGTTCTCGATCGCATTTGCGGGTCTGCTCACGACGATGGGTGACGGAGTCAGCACGCTGAAGTCGTTCATCCTGGAGGCGAACAACGCGCTGATGGCGTTCATACTGCTCATCATGCGTGTCGCGCCGCTCGGCATCTTCTGTCTCGTCGCCGGTCGGTTCGGACAAGCGAATGCGAACGGGCAGTTCCTAGCCGAGTTGAGCAAGACCGGTTGGTACTCGGCGAGCGTGTTGATTGGTCTGGGAGTCCATTCGTTCATCACCCTGCCGGCCATTCTCTACTTCTTCACGAAGCGGAATCCCTATCGCTTCATGGTGCAGATGGGACAGGCACTCCTGACAGCATTTTCGACAGCGAGTTCTTCCGCGACGCTGCCGCTGACGATGGAAGCAGCCGTCGACGAAGCTGGCATCTCCCGGCAATCGGTCGACTTCGTGCTGCCGCTGGGGGCGACGATCAATATGGATGGTACGGCTCTCTACGAAGCGGTCGCAGCCATCTTCATCGCACAAGTCGTCGGGGCCGATCTCTCATTCGCCCAACAGGTGACGGTTGCCATCACTGCGACGCTGGCCGCCATCGGGGCCGCAGGTATTCCGGAAGCAGGACTGGTGACGATGGTGATCGTCCTCACCGCCGTCGGTCTGCCGGTCGAGTACATCACGATCATTCTCTCCGTCGACTGGCTCCTCGACCGCTTCCGCACCACGGTCAACGTCTTCGGCGATGCGTGCGGGGCTGCCATTGTTGAGAAGTCGATGCCAGCTGCTGAGCCGGTAGGATGACCGCTCGCGCCTCACTCGACTGGTGGGCAGGCTTCGATGATCAAGTTGTCGTTGATGATGTTCTGACCAAGTTGTGACGCTGGCTTACCTCGAATGGGCACATCATCAGCACCTGAGAATGTGTTGCCGGTCACACTCCCGTCGGTCCCAGGCGTGAACGCCAAGGGAACCGTGAAACCCGCATAGCGATTGTTCGTCACTGTGAGATAAGTGTCCTTGTTCGGGCCGGCGTTAATCCAGACTGCGAACGTCCTTTCCTTTTGCTCCTCTGCAGAGAACGCATCATCAGCTTCAGTCGTACGTTCGATGATCGTATTCCCTTCCATGCGGCTGCCGCGGGCTGCATCGAAGTGGACTCCGACAATCTCGCCGCGGCCGTCAGCAAACCGTTTGAGGTGCAAGTCATCGATACAGCAATCTTTCAGCAGGTTGCGTTCGCCGACGAGTCGTACTCCGTGCGGGATCGTGTGTCGCGATAACGATGAACCTCCCGTTGAGCGAATGTGGCAGTTTTCAATCCTCGAGTCGGCTCCCACCAGTCGAATGCCGAAATACGTATTCGCATCGAGTGTCATACCGGAGATCACGTGCTCCCGCGAACGTGAGTTCACCCGATCCGGCGAGTTGATGTCGATGCCAAAGTAGAAGCCCTGTATGGTTCCATTCGAGATAGTGAACTGTTTCCGATCAACAGCACGGACCCCGATTGCGGTGGTATCGCTCTTCCCCGATCCGATGAGCACATGCCCGTTCAGGTCTATTGTGACATGATCCGCTTCAATGCTGACAGCTGCACCGGACTCTGCTGAGTAAGACAAATCCTGAACGACGACGTACCGTCCCGGTGCAGTGATGACGATCGGCAGGTCAGCAATCTCGCGACGTCCGTCCCCTGCATCAGTCGGTCGCAAACTGATGACCGACAGGAAACCGCACAACAGGACCGTGTGCATCTTTGGGCTGGAGTCGGACATTATTTTGAATTGTTCAGCAGTTGATTGATGAGCGTGGGCAAACAGGAAACTTCGGAGATGCTTCGTTGTCAACGGATCGGGATCACATGGAGTAATCGTTTCGCAGAGAGGCATCTTCGGTGAGGTATTCCACAAACTCCCATTCATTATTGTCCGCATCATGAAAATAAACTCGCTTGCGGTATGGATGAGGGTCCGCCTGAAACCCTTCTCGATAACCCGCCTGCCGCAGTGCGTTCGCCACTTGATCAGCGTCACTCACCACAATCCCTGCATGGTTGAAGCCGATGCCCGTGTAAGGTTCCTGCGACTGCTGTCGCTCGGAAGCCTGTGAGAGGGCAACGTATGACTCTGAAGTACCGACATGCACCCACTCCTTCCCGTCCGTCACACCTCGGTGGCGCACGACAAACTCGGGAATCGCAGTCGTGAGAAACCGGATCGCTTCCTCAAGATCGCCAACTGTCAGATTCACGTGTTCCACAAATGGTGACATGATCGCTCTCGATTCTTCCTGAAGATATGACGGAGTAACGTCCAACCGACGTCTATTCATCTCGTGTTCAAACCATTGTGACTCTATCCTCGGACATAGAAGCAGAATCCGTTACACCTTCAATCATCAGCGTAAGGGTAACCGATCCAAGGCGTCCGTCCGCAGATTCCAATTGCGATCTCTACCTTGGTCCAGTCGCTCAGTGAGCACGCCGATAATGATGTGAAAAGGTCCTTTGCAAGCAAGAACTTCCGCCGACGAAAGGCCTCGATTGTCGCAACCAATCGCACCAAGCTACCGCTGTCTCGTTCAGACAGTTCGGGAGCCTTGGCCAAAGCTGCTGCGAACTGTTCATGGAAGACCTGAGTGACGAGGACCGACTCCTTCTCATAACCATCGTTCGCATTTCGGTAAGCTAGTCTGAAATCGTTGTTCGGATAACGATCAAGTGGATACTGCTGGAAGTATACGCGACCGATGTACGGATAACTGGCGGATGCGACTTCAATTGAGGGTATTGTGGTGAATGCACGTCTGACGGGGTCTCTCGCTATTCGCGGGTGTCGTATGGACATCCAGAAACCGAGCTGAGCATGCTTGAGAACCTGTCGAAATCCCTCGAGGAGAGTGTCAAATCCATACAAGAGCGCTACTTCCCCTGCAAACTTGGCTGAAAGATAGTTCGTCCCTTTCCTCTCACTGAGATTTCTTCGATGATCATCGAGTGCTTCTGAAAGGAGTTGCTCCGCGAGCTTCAGGTTTTCCGCGACAAGTCCCATAGCGATTGTGAACACATGCAGGATGACGAGACTAGGCCATGGTAACAAATCTCACATCAGATGTTTGCCATTCGGGGGATGACATGACTGGGTTGTCTCGACTAACGTCTTGGTGTCCTGCAACTCCATGATCCACTCTGCCAATGCCCCCCGCACCTGACTATCTCAATCCGAAGGTTCCTGCAGGTCTGTCACGAGTCCTGATGCCGTTAGTCGAGGCCGCTGCGGGCAGTCTTGAGGGGTACGGATTCCTCATCGATTCGCCCGATGAAATTGAGGTCGAGATCGTGCGTTGGCCCGCGCAGGGTTGGCGGCCGGTTGATGAGGACAGCGGGAATGAAGGGGGCACGACGGAGGGTGTCTTCGTCAGCGAGTGGCGCGGGGATGTGCTCTATGGCAGCAATGAAGCCGTCGGCGGACATTACATTCTTGGATATGCGGTTGAACCGGAGAGGGCCGACGAATCCCACACTCGACCACCTGAGCGGCTGTTGATGTGGCACGCGAATTACCACCCGGACGGCGGCCAGTTGTTCTTTCCGCTCGACAACAGGCCGTTCGTCGTGCCGCTCGCGCTCCCGGGGGACGATGTGCAGCCGAGCGACTTCGTCTGTTTTTGCTTTGATGGAACGCGGGGACTCTACATTCATCCGAATATCTGGCATGACGGGGTGTTCACGTTGTCAGGCAGGCAACGCTTCTTCGACCGTCAGGGGGCCGTTCATGCCCGTGTCTCAGTCGATTTCCCTCGAGAGTTCCAATGCCTACTCGAAGCCGGGCTGACGTCCTAACATGGACGAACAGCCTTGCAGCGAGCCTTCCAGTCTGGCTTGACTCGAAGCAGCTGTTTCGACGATGAACGCTTTGAAACATTGGATCGAAAGGCAACGAAGACGGTATGCCTCAATACATCGCCACCCGCCGTGTGCAGTTTGCCGAGACCGACATGGCAGGCATCGTGCACTTCGCAAACTTCTATCGCTGGATGGAAGAAACGGAACATGAGTTCTTTCGTTCGCTCGGGTTCACCATCATGGAGCCGCAGGACAATGACACCTACCTCGGCTGGCCACGCGTCTCAGCCTCGTGCACGTTTGAACGTCCGCTGAAGTATGACGACGAATTTCAGGTGCGACTGGACATTGAACGTATCGGCGTGAAGTCAGTGACGTACGCCATTGAGTTCTGGCAGGAGCAGCGAATCGCTTATGGTCGACTCAAGACAGCCTGCTGCATCTGCGGCGCTCATGCGAACATCAGATCGATTCCGATCCCGGAACACTATCTGGCCTTGCTGCACGAATCCGACGAGTTGCCTCGCAAGACGGGAAAGGAAACGCAGGGATGAGTGAGCCGTCAGCCGATCTTCAAGTGACCAGTCTGACGAAGCAGTTCGCGGGAGCCGCCGGGACGCTTGATGTCCTGACCGGCGTTGACCTCACGATGCGGCGGGGAGACTCCGTGGTCATCACCGGTCCCTCCGGTTCCGGTAAGAGCACGCTGCTGTACATCATCGGCGTCCTTGATGAGCCGACATCGGGCGAGATCAACGTCAGTGGCACACTCCCCTTGAAGATGTCCCCAGCCGAACAGGCGAAGTTCCGTAATGAATCGGTCGGCTTCGTTTTTCAGGATCACCACCTGCTGCCGCAGTGCACGGTGCTGGAGAATGTGCTCATTCCGACGCTCGCGGGTGCGAAGCCAGCAAGTGGCATCGAGGAACGTGCGAGGAAGTTGCTGGATCGCGTCGGTCTGAGTGACCGCATTACGCATCGCCCCGGTCAACTCTCCGGTGGAGAACGACAGCGAGTCGGCATCTGTCGGGCACTCATCAATGAGCCACTGTTACTCCTCGCTGACGAGCCGACTGGCAACCTCGACCAGAAGACAGCGGAAGCCGTCGGTTCGCTCCTGCTGGAAGTTGCACGAGAACAGAACACCATGCTCCTCTGTGTGACGCACAGCCTCGACCTTGCCGCGAGGTTCCCCCGGCGCTACGAATTGACTGAGGGGAAGCTTGTTGAACAGGCATCGTGAGGTGATGGCATGATCCTCCGTTGGGCGCTGCATTTTGCTAGTGGGAACTCCCTGTTCACGGGCGTGGTCATCCTGACGGTCGTGTGCGCACTCGTCTCTTTCTCCCGATTCCGCAAGTACGAGCGAGCCTGGCGGTTGGTGCTACTGGTGGCAGTCATTTGCGTCGCCCTCTCTGCGACACCCTGGCCGTGGTTCGTGTATGCAATGTGGCTCACTTTGCTTGGTCTTTGGTTGTGGTCGTTGCGCAGGCCAACGACCGAAGGAGTCCCGGTCAATCGGCGGACACAACTCCTCGGGTTGACACTAATACTTTTCAGTGTTGTCGCCTGCATCATCGAGGGCTTGACATTGCTGCCTCACTCAGAGACGGCGGATCATCACGTGATGTACGTCATCGGTGATTCGATCACCGCGGGACTGAATGAAGACGACATTCTCTGGCCCACCATTCTCACAGACGCTCACCATGTCGACGTCGTGAATCTCGCACAACCGGGAGCGATGGCGGATTCGGCGATGAAACAGGCTCAGGACATTCCCTCTGAGTCCGAAGGGATCATTCTGATCGAAATCGGCGGGAACGATCAGCTCTCCGGGCGGAGTGCTGAGGTTTACGAGAGTGACCTGAGGAAACTCCTCGCTGCGGTCGCCGCTTCCAATCGCACGATCGTGCTGATGGAACTCCCGCTCGCCCCTTTCAAGAACGCCTATGGACGTGTCCAGCGTCAACTCGCAGTGGAGTACAATGCCGTGTTGATCTCCAAACGGGAGTTTGCCAGTGTCCTTGGGCAAGCGGACGGCACCCTCGATGGGATACACCTGTCGGCTGCCGGGCAGGAACGCATGGCGGATGTCGTGTGGCGAGCCGTTCGTCCACTTTACAGTTCAACCTCACCAACATCCGACGGTCTGTGACCATGTCCATCGCTCAACTGCTCATTGACAACCTGCGACACTTCTGGCGGACGAATCTCGCAGTCATCCTCGGCGTCGTGGCAGCGACAGCCGTGATCGGCGGTGCCCTTATCGTCGGCGACAGCGTCCGTGACAGCCTGCGGCAGATGAGTCTCGACCGACTCGGCGGCGTGGATTACTCACTCAAAGGCGGACGGTTCTTCCGCGAGGAACTTGCAGGCGAATTCGACCTGTCGAAGAACTGGCCCAGGACCGAAGCGACCGTCGCACCGGTGATCACACTGACCGGGAGCGTCACGCATAAAAAGGACGACTCGGAACAGCGGGCCAGCGGCGTTGTCACGTACGGCGTGGATGAAAGGTTCTGGTCCATGATGCAGACCTCCAGTTCGCTGCCGACCGGGGACGAAGTCATTCTCAACCGTCGACTGGCGGACGGTCTGGGGGCAGAGGTTGGCGATGAAGTCTCATTGATTGTCGAGATCCCCGCAGCGATCCCGCGCGACTCGCTTCTTGGTGACCGCAATGAGAACGATACGGAACTGGTGCTCACGGTTGCAGGGATCGCAGAGGACGAAACAACGCCCGGTCGCTTCGGTCTCAACCCGGCCCAGCAACTGCCGATGAACGCCTTCGTTTCTCTCGACATGCTCCAACAGGCGATCGAGGTCGATCACCGCGCTGCGACGCCTCGTAACGCGACCGAGAAACCGGCGCGTGTAAATGGACTGTTCGTACAACTTCACGAACGGGCTGACAGTGAGCCGCCTGGACTACAGGATCTGAATCGTGAGCTGGCATCGAACGTCCTGCTCGAGGACTTGGCCCTTCGGCTCGTCGTCAATGAGGAGCACGGATATGTTTCGCTCGAAAGTGAACAGATGATTCTCGACAGCGCAGTCGCGAAAGCTGCCAGGCAGGCAGCCGGAGAGTTGAAATTGCCATACTTCGCGCTTGCAACATTGGATGGGGATGAAGTGAAAACGACAGACCTCCCCGATCTCGACGTGTTGCGTTCTCCCGTGCTCGTTTACCTGCTGAACGAACTCTGGAATCCTGATGATAATGAGCAGTTTTCGATGTACTCGATTGCTGCCGGGATCAATTTTTCTGATGATCCACCGTTCGGCCCATTCGAGTACATCGCTGGTGGCCCGCCGCAGGAGGCGCCAGCGGGTAGCGAAGTTCAGGTCGTGGTCAATGACTGGCTGGCCGAGGACCTGGGTATCGGCGTGGACGACACATTCACCACGAAGTACCAGGAAGTCGGCGATCGGGGCGATTTGCCTGAAATCAACCAATCGTTCAAAGTCACGGGAGTCATCAAGCTAACCGGACCCGCAGCTGATCGTGGGGTCTCTCCCGAAGTCGAGGGCATCACAGATGCGGAGACCTTCGGCGACTGGCGGCAACCCTTCCCGATGGAACTCGACCGTGTCACCTCACGAGATGAGGACTACTGGGACGAGCATCGGACGACGCCCAAGGTTTTCCTGAGGTTAGCCGACGCTCAACGACTCTGGCAAAGCCGCTACGGAGACCTGACTTCCTTTCGCATAGCCCCAACGGATGAGACTCCATTGACCGATCTCGCTGCTGATTTCGAGCGCCGGTTTCTGGCCCTGATGTCCGGACGAGCCATCCAGTACGAACAACAAGCTCGTCCCACGGGTCAGATGGCATTGGTTCCACAGATGGATGCCCAAGCGCCGCCGAGCGGTCTTGTGTTTCAGCCGGTGAGAGAGCAGGGGCTTGCGGCGGCCAGCGGGACGACCGACTTCACCGGGCTGTTCATTGGGTTCAGCTTCTTCCTGATTCTCGCAGCCATGCTGTTGATTGGTCTGCTCTTCCGGTTGGGGATCGAGCGGCGGGTGAGTGAACTCGGGCTGTTGTCAGCTGTTGGCCTCTCCCCCAAGCAGGTGCGGCGACTGTTTCTGGCGGAGGGGGCGATTCTCACGTTGATCGGCGGATTCCTCGGGTGTCTCGCGGCAGTCGGCTATGCGTCCCTGATGATCTATGGACTCAAGACATGGTGGTTCGGTGCCATCGGGACGAAGTTTCTGTTCCTCTCTGTTCATCCGGTGAGTCTGATCGGTGGATTCGTGATTGCCGCGATTGTCGCCATGCTCGCCGTGTGGTGGGCCCTGCGACAGACACGTGGCGTCTCGACACGCGAGTTGCTCGCAGGAACAAGCGAGCCATCATTGGATGCCCTGCAAAAGCAGCAGCGGGGACGTCGAAGCGGTATGACGGCTGCCGTCTCGTGGGGCTTGGCCGTCCTATTGTTGGGGGCAACCCTGGCTGGACTCATTCCGCAGTCCGAAGCGTTCAGCGGTTTCAACTGGCGGGTGGTGACATTCTTCGTCGTGGGCGTGGCTGCTCTGGTGGGGAGTCTGGCCTCGCTGGCCTGGTGGCTGGATGCCGATCGCGCGGCTGCCGTGCGGGGACACGGCGTGACAGGCATGATCCGGCTCGGTCTGCGGAATGCGGCAAGACATCGCGGACGCAGCGTGCTCACCGCCAGCCTGATTGCATCCGCCACGTTCGTGATCGTCGCGGTCGCAGCCGGTCGACGGAACCCGGCTGTCGAGCAACCCGTGAACGCATCCGGCAACGGAGGCTTTACACTCGTCGCAGAAACAAGCACGCCGATCCTGTACGACCTCAACACAACGGAAGGACGTGCTCAGGCCGGAATGGACATCGCAGACGGAAGTGAGAATCAACTGGTCGAGTCGATGCGGGTCATGCCATTTCGTGTGAAGCCGGGCGAGAACGCGAGTTGTCTCAACCTGTATCAGACGCAGCTCCCCACCATCCTGGGCGTGCCGGAGGATGTCATTCAAACCATGAGTGATGAGGGTCGGTTCAAGTTTGCCGACACGCCGAGTGAGCATCCGTGGGAGTTGCTCAAGAAACAGCATGCCGACAATCGCATCCCCGTGCTGGGTGACATGAACACGCTGCTGTACAGTTTGCACAAGGGCATCGGCGATCTCGTGCATGTGCCGCCGGGTGACAATCCGGGGGGGACGTTACAGATCGAAGGCATGTTCGACGGCAGCGTGTTTCAAGGAGTGCTGCTGATGTCCGAGGCGAACTTCTTCAAGCTCTTCCCCGATCAGACTGGCTTCCAGTATTTCCTCATCGAATCTGACCCCGCTCAGTCGGGCGACCTGTCGACGCTCCTCGAAACGCAATTGTCCGATGCGGGTTTTGATGCTGAGCGAGTCTCCGACCGGCTCGCAGATTTTCTGGCGGTGCAGAACACGTACCTGTCGACCTTCCAGACACTGGGCGGACTGGGCCTACTGCTGGGGACGCTCGGCCTGGCGACAGTCATGCTGCGGAACGTGCTTGAGCGACGGGGCGAACTGGCACTGTTACGAGCGGTCGGATTTCGAGCAGGACACGTGGCCTGGCTGGTGCTGTGCGAGAATGCTTTCGTGATGCTCTGGGGACTGGCCGCCGGAGCACTCGCCGCGCTGCTCGCAATGCTGCCGCACCTCCTGAGTACGGGAGCCGATGTTCCCTGGGGCGGTTTGCAGGTTATGCTGCTGGGCGTGTTCCTGGTTGGCATGCTCGCGGCCTTGCTCGCAGTGCGTGAGGCGGTGCGGACGCCTATTCTGGCAACATTGCGAAGCGAGTGACGCCCGCAGTCGGCGAGCGGGGGGTGTCAACCCCCTGTCCTCTGTGACGTGTTGAAGCAAACAACGTCGCATGACTTCGCAGGTGCAGAGTATTGCATTCATTCTAACGCCTGATTCGACAGGGGACTGACGTCCCCCGCTCGCCGTTGAACGTGCGTTTGCGGGGCGGCATCATTACGATAGCATCACGTCGACACGCGGAACCAAAAACACTTATCAACAACGGTCAACATGAAACCTATGCTCGTTCCCATCCTGTTCGCAATTGGTACGGCCCTGTTCTGGGGGATGTATGGCCCCACCATCGGCAATGCGCAGGTCAAGGTGCCGCCACCGGAGGGTTGGAGTCCATTCAAACCCTATGTGTTCATCGGCGTGGCATACGTGGTGATCGCGATCATCGGGGGATTGATTGCCATGCAATGGAGGGGGGATACGTTCTCCTACTCCGGAGAACACTTCACCCCAGCCAAGTGGGGTTTCCTCGCGGGATGTCTCGGAGCGGGAGGAGCGTTATGCCTCACATCGGCCATGATGCTCAGCAAAGGGAATGCCGCGCTGGTGATGCCGATCGTATTTGGCGGAGCGGTCTCCGTGACGGCCCTTTACTCAGCCTGGAAACTGAGCGGTCACGTTCAGATCAGCCCCATGCTCTGGGTGGGGATGGCATTCGTGGTGATTGGTGTCGTGATCGTCGCCCGCAACACGCCTCATGGTCATGCCCCCAAGCCGACAGAATCGCACGCATCGCCAGTCGAGGAAGAGCATTCCACACCCTCCGTCTAGCAGCTCGTTGAAGTTCAATTCTGAGTGGCCGGGGCTGGACCAACGGGAAGCCCCGGTGAACATGGATTCGATATTCG
>JAGQQG010000420.1 GCA_020426325.1 Planctomycetaceae bacterium
AACGCCGCTCGCACATGACGGCGATGCCCTGAGCGCACACCAGCTACCAATCAAGACCTGTTTCCTGGAGAGACACCATGCCGCAGTTTTCGATCAGCCAGCTTGAAACGATTGCCGACCGAGTTCTGCAAGCCGCTGGCGTGCCAGCTTCGGAAGCCGCGGTCGTGGCCGCAGAGCTATCGGAAGCCAACGCCGTCGGACATGACAGTCACGGCGTGATGCGGCTGATGCAGTATGTCGAGAACATCGAACAGGGCTTCATCAAGCCGGGGACTCCGATCGAAGTGACTCGGTCAGGAGTCGCGTTCACGCTGGTGGATGCGAACTTCAACTTCGGCCAGGTCGCCGCCAACCGGGCTCTGGAAATCGGGCAGGAGCAGGCCCGTGCAGCCGGAACGGCCACCGTCATGATTCAAAACTGCAATCACGTCGGACGGCTCGGTGCGTACGCTCAGAAAGCCGCCGGACTTGGACTTGCCAGCGTGATGGCGGTGAATGCGCCGGGGCCG
>JAGQQG010000421.1 GCA_020426325.1 Planctomycetaceae bacterium
CACACGTTGCCACCCCTCGATCCGTCAGCGAATTGGCCAGGTTGATCCCTTCCAACCCGGTCCCCTCTGCCGCAACAGCCGGTGCAGATGGAACCCAGGTTATCGTCGGCCCCGTGGTCGAAGGCAAACTCGCCCTGATGATGAATCTGGCGTTGCTCAAGGACGGTCTCGATCTGCTGCAGAAGTCTCCCTCCTATACGGCGACGTTTCTCAAGCAGGAAAAAATCGGAAGAAAACCGCTCGATCATCTCCAGACAATCGAGATGAAGCTGCGGCACGAACCCTTCAGCGTCTACATGAAATGGCTGACGGTCAAAGAGGGACAGGAAGTTCTCTTCGTCGAAGGCGAGTTGAACGACCGGATGCTGGTCAAAAAGGGAGGAATGCTCTCCCGCATGCCTTCCGTGAAACTCGCTCCGGATAGCCCCTTGGCCCTCAACGAATCGCGGCATCCCGTTACCGACGCGGGGATCCTGAGACTGACCGAAAAGCTGATGAAATTCCGCA
>JAGQQG010000422.1 GCA_020426325.1 Planctomycetaceae bacterium
TCCTCGCATTGGCTCCCCTCTTGAAGGACAAGCTGATCGAGCCGACGGGAATCATCATCGATGCGAAAAGCGGAGTCTCCGGTGCGGGCCGATCGCCGAAGGTGGGGACTCTTTTCAGCGAGTGCAATGAGAGCCTTTCCGCCTATTTGGTGGGCAACCATCGCCATACTCCGGAAATTGAGCAGGTTCTGACCGACATCGGAGGCGAGAACGTCGAAGTGATCTTCACGCCCCATCTGACTCCCATGGATCGGGGAATCTTCGCCACGATCTATGCCCACCCGACTGGCAATCATCCGGAGGAAAAACTCCTGGAATCCATGCGACAATTCTATGAGGGGGAGAAATTTGTTCAGGTTGTGGACCACCTCCCTCGAACAAAAGACGTGAGTTTCACGAACGAATTCCACGTCACGGTTCGGATTGTTCGTGGTCGGGTGATGGTCCTGGCCGTTCTTGACAACTTGATTAAAGGAGCCGCCGGTGTTGCCATACAGTGTTTTAATA
>JAGQQG010000423.1 GCA_020426325.1 Planctomycetaceae bacterium
GAACAATGGGCCGCCCTTCTGGGAGGCGTCTGCCTCGCCGCCGCCCCATTTGCAACCGCACCACTCGCCATCGCGTTGAACCGGCATCGGTGAGAGTATCAGAGCCGCGACCGTGAGGGAGTCGGCTGCTCTGATGAGATCGGGTGTTTTTTGAAGCTTCCCACGCGGGTGAGCGGCCGCTTCCTGACGGGCGCGGCTCTGAGGGGGATTGATTCAGGACAACTCTTCCCATGTGCCGGGTTTCTGCAACAATGGGAGCATCGCTGGGGTATTCTCTTTTGACCCTTAAAAATCAAGAATCCGGGTGATCTGACGAATCATCGTTTGCGTTGCCCCGGTTGACACAATTTGCTGCCTGAGGAGCTTTGCTCATGATGTCCGTCTGTTCTCGACGTTTTGCCGCCCTGTTGATTGCGACGCTGCTGTTGCCCGCGGGACTCTTCGCTGCGGACGAAGACAAGGACTCGGATCGACCCAAACGCACCAAGCGAGCGGAAATCGCCG
>JAGQQG010000424.1 GCA_020426325.1 Planctomycetaceae bacterium
TGGGAATGCAATACTGTCAACGGTGCTCGCCAAAAAAATGCGGCAAGCACACCCAATCACACGCCGGCACAATCACACACCCAAGCGCACACATGTGCATAGCACCACCCACCACCAACACCACCAACACCTTCCCACGCGCGCACCTCCGCGGGACAACCTTACTTGCACTGACACTTTACCCACAACACACACACACACACACACACACATACACACACACGCATGAACACAAGTTTACACGCACACAACACACATACACGTGACAAACGCATCCATCCACCCACCGACACACCGCAACTCAAGAGGCCTTGCACACGCAGCGTGAAGGCGAATGAGGGTGCAAGTAGGTGCTGTGTGTTTTGGTGTGGGCAGGGCAGGTGGGTGGGTACTGCTATGCGTATGTGGTTTTTGGTGCATGTGGGTGGGTGGGTGCGGGTGTGTTTTGGGTGTGGTTGGTGGGTGTTTTTGGTGTGGGTGCTAGAGGTGTGTGTGTGTGTGTG
>JAGQQG010000425.1 GCA_020426325.1 Planctomycetaceae bacterium
GAATCGATGCACCTCGGTCCGAAACTCCATAGCTGAATTTGTCAATCGATTGCGTTTCGTGCAGGCCCGTCAAACGCTGGTTGTTGTCAGCACCGTAAACGTCGATGTGACGAGTGATCTTGCCACCGAATGCTTCACAGATTTCAGTAAAGACTTCCTTCTTGCCAGCCGTTCGCATGCTGCCGTTCGAGAAGTTGGCGTGCATACCAGAACCGTTCCAGTCCGTCGGACCAAGTGGCTTGGGATGCCAGTTGATGCCCATGCCGTATTTTTCGCCAATGCGTTCTAACAGATAGCGAGCGATCCAGATTTCATCACCGGCGCGTTTGGCGCCCTTCGCAAAGATCTGGAATTCCCACTGTCCGGCAGCCACTTCGGCGTTAATGCCTTCCACGTTCAAGCCCGCTTCCAGGCAGACGTCCAAATGTTCATCCACCATGTCTCGGCCAAAGGCGTTCTTGGCACCTACCGAACAATAATACGGGCCTTGCGGTGGAGGGT
>JAGQQG010000426.1 GCA_020426325.1 Planctomycetaceae bacterium
TCGCTGCTCCTCGCTGGCGTTCTCTCGAATGATTGATGGCTCTTGACTCAGCAGTGTCGCGACTACGGCGGTGAAGTGCAATTCTGCCCGATGAACCAGCGATCGATCACGAACTTCAGTGTCTCGCCTGTGACGAAGCGGCAGTTCACACGAATGGAATGCTTTATCGTGCGAGTGGACGTCAAAGCGCGGCCGCTTCCTGACGGGCGCGGCTCTGATATTTGACGTCACTGATTGGTGTTAATCGACGCAATCGCCCTCTATGATCGGGTGGTCACTCAGAGAAGGATATCGACACGACGTATGCGTTACGAATCGCTGACCGTATTGATCCCCAGCCATAGCGTGGAGGACCTGCCGCTTGATCTGCCGGAGGCTCAGGCGGAAAGTTTGCTGAATGCGTTTTCGGTGATCTGGCATCCGAAATTGCTGGACTCTGCGGGTGTGATGCCTCAATGGGAACGGGCCGACGACCCTCCGGAGAGTCACAAGGACCGGCTG
>JAGQQG010000427.1 GCA_020426325.1 Planctomycetaceae bacterium
AACCCAGAATGCGGCATCGCCCCCGGCCAGGCCGTCGTCTTCTACGACGACAACCGCGTCCTCGGCAGCGGCTGGATCCTGTAACAAATCCACCACAACAAAGCCAAAACCTCGCTCTCAAAGCCGAAATGTGCGACTTGACTTTGGGGTTCCGTTTCCCTCTAATCATTGGTGTCCTGAGCGACGAATTTCGGTTCGTTCTTCAGTTGCAGTGCCCTCATCGTCTAGCCGGCCCAGGACATTGCCCTCTCACGGCAAAAACAGGGGTTCAAATCCCCTTGGGGGTACTTGGTTAACCACCGAAAGTTAACCACCCAACAGTCCTTTCACGAAAACCCTCTGATGCGTGAACTTCAGATTCACCATCCGGGGGTTTTTTGCTGTACCCAAGGCAACCTTCCCTCTCCGAACCTATTTTGCCCTCCGGGTGTCGCATATCACATAACTCCTGGTGGAATCGGCGTTTGGAGTCGATTCTCAACCGTCGCCCGGACGTGTATG
>JAGQQG010000428.1 GCA_020426325.1 Planctomycetaceae bacterium
CGTCAAGTGCGTGTGTTGTCCCCATGTCAAGCCGGCTCCGTAAAACAAGGCGATCGCGCCGGTTGCGACGGCCAACAAGGCAACAAGCTGTTTCTGATGCCCTGTTTGCCGAAGTGCGGGCAACAGGACACGAATCATCAACACGAGCCACAGCAGTAGCCCGACCATCAGCAGGATTTGCCAGAAGCGCCCGAGATCGACGTACTCGTAGCCTTGATGCCCGAAGTAGAACGACACCTTGTCGGTCAGATGGTTTTGAATACTCAACCATTCACCGGTGAGCGAGCCGACAACCACCACGAGCAGCGCGCCGAACAGCAGATTTACACCGAATCGCTGTCCTTTCGGTTCGTGATCGCTGACCAACGGGCCGATGAACAACCCTGCAGCCAGCCACGCCGTGGCGATCCAGAACAAACCCATCTGAATGTGCCACGTGCGCGAAACGCTGTACGGCAGCCATTCGGAGAGCGGAAAACCGTAGAAGCCGTCGCCTTCGA
>JAGQQG010000042.1 GCA_020426325.1 Planctomycetaceae bacterium
GTCTCTGCAACCGGCCGAGGTTCTGGCTGGTTTTCTGCGGGTGGCACCTTCATGCCGATGAGTTGCTCGATGGCACGCAGTTCGCGTCGTTCATGCGAGGAGCAGAATGTGAGGGCAATACCCGCAGCTCCGGCCCGACCGGTCCGACCGATGCGGTGGACGTAACTTTCCGGCTCAACCGGAAGGTCAAAGTTGACGACATGAGTGATGCCGTCGATGTCAATTCCCCGTGCAGCAACGTCGGTGGCAACGAGCACGTTTACCTGCTTGCGGCGAAAAGCGTCCAAGGCACGTTGCCGGGCGCTCTGCGATTTGTTGCCATGAATGGCAGTCGCCCGAATACCGTATCGGACCAGTTTGTCGGCCAGCAGATTGGCCCCTCGCTTGGTCTTGGTGAAGACCAGGGTTCGATCAACTTCCGGCCCATTCAGGATCTCTTTCAGCAGCGCCTGTTTGCCATTGCGTTCGACGAACAGGACGCGTTGCTCGATTCGTTCAACGCTCGTTGACTTGGGCGTGACGTCGACACTGACCGGATCGGTCAGCAGGTCTTCAGCAAGTTCGACAATCTTGGGAGGCATCGTTGCCGAGAAAAACAGCGACTGTCGCTCTTCAGGGAGTTCGCTGATGATCCGCTTGAGGTCCGGCAGGAACCCCATGTCAAGCATGCGGTCGGCTTCGTCCAACACGAAGACTTCCAGTCGTTCCAGGTCGATATGCCCCTGATTCATCAGGTCAAGGAGTCGCCCCGGGGTGGCCACGAGAATGTGCGCTCCCTTTCTCAAAGCCCGAACCTGATTGCCTTGTCCCACGCCACCGTACACAAGTGCATGTCGCAAACTCAGGTGCTTGCCGTATGTGGCAAAGCTCTCTCCGATCTGAATGGCCAGTTCGCGGGTCGGTGCCAGCACCAGCACGAACGGACAGTTCGGCACCGACTTGCGGTTGTTTCTGCCCAGACGATTGAGAATGGGTAACGCAAACGCGGCCGTCTTCCCGGTGCCCGTCTGGGCGCATCCGAGGACGTCACGACCCAGCAGGGCAGGGGGGATCGTCTGTGCCTGGATCGGGGTGGGGATTTCGTACTTCTCTTCAGCCAAAGCCTTCTGAATTCGCTTTGACAGTTTCAGTTCCGCAAAAGTGTTCAAGGGGTTTCCTTCGTAGGGGTGATTCGGTTCTGTCCGTTCATGAGACGGTTTGTCGAGATACGGACTGGACTCAAAATTGGAGTCGCACTAGCAGTGCAGGTGCGCAAAAGTGACGATCTGAGGTCGCTGCGGATGAGGGAGTGGACTGTCCCCGAATGACTGGGGGCCTCACAGATTTGTGAGGTCAAGCTCGCTCAACGCAAACGCCGCCTGATCAGGAATTCCGGACAAACAAGTCAGGTCACGGAATTCAGTGCATTCCTGAGAACGCGAGCGGCTTTCCAGAGCGGTTCACACAACCGATGGTTGGCAGCAATTTTGTGTGGCAAAAAAGCCAGCACCAGCTAAACAGGGTCGTGACACAATTCACCTCCGTCAGAATCCCTGTTCGATCGGAACGTACTCGACTGAAGAGTGAAAGTACGACTCGCTTATTTCCGATCGGCTCAACTCTTAATTCCCTTCGGAAACAAAAGTCTCCGGGAACTATACCATCAACAATCTCCCCCGCCAAGCTAGAAATTCCCGTCAAGGCGAGTCAGCGAGTCAAACATGGTTTCGGCTGATCTACTTCCGGAACAATCCACCGAGTGACTGGCCCAATCCCGTGACTCCCTGGCTGATGTGACGTCCGACCTGATCTGTTGTCCGGCCTATGTCTCGACCAACGTTGTCAGCAGTGCGGCCGATGTTTTGTGCGGCTCCTTCAGCAAATTGGCCCACATTCTGAGCCGCTGTGCCGATGGGTTTAGTGTCGATGGTGATCTCTGCTCCCAGTTTGCCGCCGACCCCGAGTGCGGCTCCGAGTTCTCCCCCCAGTTTGAGTTTGCCGTCTCGAACGGTCGCGTTGACACCCGCATCAAGGCCCAGCCCGGACCATGCTTCACCTGTGCCTGCGATCCCTGCGGGACCGATCTCGGTGCCGAGTTTTCCGCCGACTCGCCCGCCAGAGAATGCACTGCCACCGAGCTGCAGGCCGTTGTTCGAGAGCCCCGTTTGCACCTCCGCTTCTGATCCGACGAATGCTTCCCCTTGGGCGTAGTTGCGGATGTCGACATTGCCAACGGTCCCGCTTTGGGATGCTGAGGCGTCCGAGAAGGTGCCAGCCTGGGCGCCTCCTCTTGCTCCGGCGAACCAGACCTCGTCCCGCCGATCACCATATTTCTGTCCGTCCGAAGTTCCTTGACGTCGCTCACCACTTACAAACACGCCAGCCTCAAATCCTGTTCGTTCGTCCAGACCTGCATTCACTCCTGCCTCGTATCGCACTCCGCCACTGGTCGATGACACCCCCGCTCTCTGCTGGTATTCCGCGTCGTTTGAAGCAGATGGCCGAGACACGGCACTGGCATCTTCGGGCGAGCTGAGAAGGGTGAAGCTGCAGGTCAAGGCGATCAGGCAGGCGATTCTCATGGGCGAATCCTTTCGTGGTATCACGTTGGCTGAGATTGGATTGATTGCCGCGTCTGTTTGAGAATCGTTATGATCGCATTCTGCGTGCCGTTGATGTCTAAATGATTATTTTTTGAGGGCGTGGACTTCCGTCTGTGTCAGATGAGCCTGCGATTCGACCTTTACTTCTTTCAGTAAGTGGATATTTTTAATGAGATTACTAGGGTTAACTAAGACGATTCATTTCGAGACTGGAGTGATATCAATATGATGTCGTCCTGTTGTCTTGAGAGATCCCGAGTCTGCTACTGTCTCCAAGAATTGAAGATCTGACACGCCGCGGGACACGGATCAGGATGAAATGACAACAGCCTTGCATCGCCTTTCTGAATGCGAGCAGCGCCGGAGAATCACAGCGAGAGACTCTGCGGGCGCTGGAGTGGGGAATATGATCGATGCGGCGTTTTTTGCCGGTCATTGTTGAACTGGATTCGCAATCCTTCCGAAATACATAGTGCCCTCATTGTTAGCGATCTGCAGAGTGGTGGTGAGATTGCCTAAGCTGCCTATGTGGCGTACAGGTGATTGCTCTTCTCTCTTGTCGATAGCGAGGCGACGTCATAACCTCACATCTTGCAGATTCGTTCCAGAATCCCCCCGGATACGCTCGGCTAACTCAACAGGACGGCAATGAGCATTGGCTCTCTGCCTTCGCATTCGCTTGGAAGGAGTTCATCGTGTGCCGATCGCTCCAACGGTTCACATTTGTCGTATTCTCGCTTGTCTTCACGTTCGCGACGCTCTGTTCGACGACTAATGCTGAGGATAAGCCTCGGCTGAAGATCGTGATGGCGTCGCCGCAGGGATTCCTCGACGATCTGGAATACCTCGTCGTCGATCTGGCTGAGGAGAAAAAGCAGTGGGACGATAACATCTATCCCAGCTTGGACATCTTTCTCATTGGTGTCGAACGAACTGCACCGCTTCGATTCGACATCCTGCTCAGCGATGCCGGTGAGGACGACAAATCCGGGTATCGATATCAGCCGTGCATCCCCGTCGAGGCGGGACGCAAAGGGCTGAAGGATTTCATCGGGAATAACCTCAATCCGATAGGGATCGACGAAAAACTGAAGAAGCGTGGTTATTACGAGCTGACAGGAAACGTCTTTCAGGGCTGGATGCGGATACTCGATGGCGATGTCTCGTATGCATGCATCGCGGCTGCTGGACACGAGGACGACATTCCAAAGGAGATGCCGCTGCCGGAGGAGAGCCACAAGGACATCCTCGCGAAAGGCTATGACCTTGGCTTTGAGGTGTTGAATACGGCTGACCAGACGGAGCTGCGAAAGAAGCAGGCTGATGATTTCGTTCCCTACCTGATGAAGGATGTGGCGAAAAAGCCTGACGAAACTGAAGTCTGGTTTAATTTTCGCAAGACCTCACAGCTGCATAAGTATCAGCAGTTGCACCGCATGTACGTCGAGGCAAAGCAGGGAACGATCGGCTGGACGACGGACGTCGCCCAAAAGCAGGGAGTGGCCGAGTTTGTGCTCAAGGCACTGCCAGAGACAGGTCTGTTCGATTTCATTCAGACGATGGGGGCCGAGCCCAGCCGATTTGCTGCTATCAAAATGGCGGAAGATCCCGTGCTGGGGTTGAGGTTGAATCTCCCCTTCGATGATTTTCGCCGGGTTCAGTTGGATGAGTGGTATCCGGCAGCTCGTGCGGCTGCGAAGGACAAGATCGACGGCTCCGATGAGTTCGCAGAAGAGGAGCGCGAACCGGCAAAGCAGGCGACGGACTTGTTGTTCGATATGCTCGCGGCCGGCGATCCGTTGGGGAGACTGGACATGTTCATGGACATTACCCGGGCGGAGAGCGGCAAGCTGGGTATCGTCGGAGGCGTGCGGGCTCGGGATGGCAAAGCGGCTGACGAGATCGTCAAGCTCATTCCTAAGCTGCATCAGGAGTGGTCCGTCGTGATGGATTCCGAGATGATCGGTGATACGGCGATCCATACGCTTGATGTCACCAATGACACCCCCAAAGCGATCTTCGACTACTTTGGAGACTCGGGGATTGTGTATGTCGGGACGAGTGCTGAACTGGTCTGGATCGCGGGGGGCGAAGGCGCCTACGAAGCTCTGAAAGCCAACATCGAAAAGGTGAGTTCCGGCGATTCGGAAGCCGACGCCACTCCGGAGAAGTTCGTCGATCTCAAGCTCCAGGCGGGGCCGCTGGTGAGCTTCGCGGATGATCTGGCTGATGAAACCGATTGGAATCTGATGGGGGTCGTTGATATCAAGCCACCCGGTTCAGCCATCGGTGCAAGTGGCGATAAGGAAGCAAAAACTTTGCAGCCAGTCGATCCCAATGAGATTCGCAAGATTGTGCGGCGTTCGTTGCTGGTCGATTCTGAAGATCGGATCACCGGCGTGATCACCCGGACAGATGACTACATCGGCGGCAAAATGACATTTGCACCCGGTGTGTTGCGAGCGGCAGGGAAGGTCGTTGCAAAGATCGTCAGTGATAACCTGCAGTAAGGCTGCCGTTTTGACGAGTCAGGCACGTGGATAGTCACACTCGCGGAGTGTGGCTATTCGTCTTCTTGGGGAGTGGTTTGATCTGAGGGAGTGGTTTCAACAAGCGGGTCGCTCGACTTCGAGTGATCGCTGCGTTTGACGGGTATTAACTGGTATAGACGGCTGAGCCCCAGAAGGATCACGAGTCCGAAAACCGTAATGGTTCCGATTGCGGCGAGACTCAACCAGTCGCCGAACAGTCGACGCAACGCGAACGTCGACACTCGGTCGTTGGCCGAAGCTCCTTTCGAGAGTCCGAACTCCAGCATCCAAATCCATCTCCAGGTGAAAATAACGATGATGGACGCCAAGCTGAGGTAAGGGCCGTAGGGGACGTAGTTTTTGTTGCCAAGGAGTCTTGCCAGCAGTCCGACGGAAAGAGCGCAGAGCGGTGCGATCATGAAGGCGATGACTGTCGGCTGCCATCCCAGGAAACTCCCAACCATCCCCATCAGCCAGACATCGCCCAGCCCCATCGTCTCCTGCCCGAGAAGCCCACTTGAGATTTTTCTGACGCCCCAGGTCAGCCCACCGCCCGCGACAAGGCCAGCAGCACTCCATGCAAAGCCGTGCAGATGTGGATGAACGGCCATCCATTCCGGGCGATAGGGGCCAGCCAGTTGAGGGATCTCCTGATTCCAGTCAATCCAGACATGAATGATCTGCAGGTCACCCGCCACGGTGGCGCCGAGGAGACCGAGGATCATGCCGGGAACCGTGACCGAATCGGTGATGTAGAACGATTCCAGGTCGGTCGCGGTGGCGGCCACGAGCAGGACGATCAGAAGTGACTGGTAGATGACGCGAGCGTCCCGCCAGAACGGTTGCGGGATGACATCGGGTGTGTCCTGGCATCCGGCTTGAAGCATCGCAAAGGTCAGCCCGGCAGTCAGACCCGCTGCTGTCACAGCCGAGACGATTCCCCAAGACCCCATCGGAAGTTTGATCTCATGAAACGCCCGCCGGGTGAACGCCCAACAGATGCTGGCGGACACCAGGGCAACGATCCCGGCGGAGGTGGTCAGTGGAAATCCAAACATGTCGACGGAATAGCAGCCGGAGGGCAGAGCGTCAAATCTGTGGGACATCCATTTGTTGGAGAATTCACAGGGGAGCTCTCACCACGGGTGCGTTGGTGGTGCGGCGTTTGAAGGGCATTTAGCCAATGTTGTTCGCATCATTGACTGCTGTGGAGTGGGCGTTTCTCGGCTCTCCGTTGGGGTAGAGAACAATTCTGTCTACGCATGTTCGATCACCTGTCGCTGCTTGACATTCGGGCGGCTGGTTTCTATCGTTACACCAGAAATTGTCCGGACTTCCGCGAGCTGTGGCGTGGTTGGATCGCCGACCATCCAGGGCAAATGAGGTGGAAGTACCGGTTTTTGTGGATTGGTGGATAGCCTCTGCATGGTCGCAGGGGCGTTTGTTCTGGTGACAAAGCAGACGTCCGGCGGCAACTCAGAAGGAATGATCCTGATGTGAGCAACTGCGAACATAATGGTCGGTGTCCATTGATCCGAAGGAAGTGAGCGTTTGCTCGCCTCTCCGTTTCGGAGCATGCAGTCCGGCTTGTTGCGGAGACGTTAAAGTGGGACCAGTGCCCGCTTTTTTTGTTATTGGGGCTGTCGAATATGTCGTTCCCGGGCGAATCCGGGGACGCAGACAAGGAGAGGCGTCGTCAGTATGAACGGTGTTGAAGTTCTCCGCATCGTCGACGCGATCCATCGGGACAAGAGTATCGACCCCGAGATCGTGTTTGAGGGGATCGAACAGGCGATTCTGTCGGCTGTGCGCAAGTACTACGGCGAGGAGGAGGAGATCGAAGTTACCATTGATCGCGAAGGTGGCGAGGTTCATGCCACGCTGAATGGTGAGGAGATTCCGCCGGACGATCTGGGGCGGATCGCCGCTCAAACCGCCAAACAGGTGATGATCCAGAAGATTCGCGAAGCGGAACGGGATGCCCTCTTTGAGGAGTACGAGCAGTTACGATCGCATCTCGTCAATGGGACCATCACGCGGCTCGATCATGGGATTGCAACTGTCAATCTTGGCAAGGTTGAAGCATTGTTGCCGCGGAGTGAGCAGATTCCTGGCGAGTCACATCGGGTGGGTGAGCGGGTACGGTGCACTGTGATTGACGTCCGCAAGCAAGGGAGTCGGGTGAAGATTATTCTCTCGCGGGCTCATCCGGATTTGGTGCGTCGATTGTTTGAAGTTGAGATTCCAGAGGTGAGCGAGCGGATCATTGAGGTGCGATCGCTGGCTCGGGAGTCTGGTTACAGATCTAAAGTGGCGGTCTCATGTTACGACAACAGCATTGACGCAGTTGGTGCATGCGTTGGTGTGCGGGGTTCGCGAATCAAGAATATTGTTGACGAACTGGCAGGCGAGCGGATCGACATCGTCCGGTGGAATGATTCACTTCAGGTGTTGATACCCAATGCCCTTCAGCCGGCTGAGGTGGAGGACGTAATCTTATGTCCCATGCTGGGCCGGGTGATTGTCCTGGTGCGAGATGATCAGTTGTCGCTGGCGATCGGCAAGAAGGGTCAGAATGTTCGGCTGGCGTCGAAACTCGTTGGCTGGGACATTGAGGTGATGACCCGCGAAGAGCTGGACGAGCAGCTCGATCGGTCGGTTGCTGCGTTTTCGCAGGTTCCGCATGTGTCAGAGGAGCTTGCTGAGGCATTGGTATCGCAAGGGTTCTTTAGTTTTGAGGACTTGTCGGTCATCGAGCCTGATCAGCTGCTGGAACTGAGCGGACTGACTCAGGAGCAATGCGATGAGATCGTCGAGGCAGCCGATCGTGAAAGTGAGCGAGAGGAGCAGGAGGCCGATCAGAGGCGTTCTCTTGAACAGGCTGCCAGGCGTGCTGAGCGTGAAGCGACCGAGCTGGCTGCACAAGCTGGAATTACCCCGGCTGAGTTGGAGGCGATGGAGCAACAGGCTGCGGGCCAAGCGGACGATGTTGCAGAGGCTGAGGAGCAGGCTGCACTGAGTTCATCGGATGGGGAAACTGTTGGGGTGGATTCCTCTGAGTCTGAAGGAGAGCCTGGAGAAGTTACGGGTAGCCCCTCTGCGTCTTCCGAAGTGGCCACTGCGGATCCGGGTGCAGAGACCAGCGAAGAGGACTCACTGGAAGCGGAGTCAACTGAAGAAGAGTCGCCCGTGTAACTGGTGGTTCTTGAATGATGGTGGTGTGTCTCATGCAGTCGTCATCGAAAGTCATATTTGGTGGAAACTGAGGAGAAGAATTTGAAGGTTCGTATCTTCGCACTGGCGAAGGATTTGGGATTGGACAGCAAGGAGTTGATCCAGCATTGCAACGATGCTGGAATCGCTGTGAAAAACTCTGCGCTCGCCAGCATCTCGCCAGAGGAGCGGGATCTGGTTCTGGACCACATGAAGCAATTGGGATCGGCGAAGTCAGCTGCGCCTGAGTCCAAGGCTGTGGATGCTCCAGTCCGCGAACAAGCTGGAGAAGGTGTCGGTAAGGTTCGGCAGATTCAAACGCTCGGGCCTCTCGGCCGCGCGATACGACGGACCAAGGGTGAGGAGGAGCCTGAGCCCGAAGAGGTTGCTGAAACAACCACTGAACCCGTCGAAGTCGAAGCGGCCCCAACGTCTGCGGATGATGCAGAAACGGTCACCGCCTCGGTTGAAGAGGAAGATTCGAAAGGTGATGAAGAATCCGAGATCACTCCGCCGGCTCCACCTCCTGCGAGCGGGGACGGTGGTGCTGCCAAGCCGATTTCCAAGGAAGACTACGTTTCCCCGGTGGGCGGTGGGAGCACCATCTTACGGGAAATGAAGCCTGTGGCCTCTGTTTCGGATAGTGGTAGCAAGTCCTCGCGGAAGGCAAGCAGGAAGTCTTCTCTCCCGAACATCGCACCGCTCCCGAACTTCAAACCGCCGACCCTCGCCAAGGGTAAAGCAGAGCCGGCAGCGCAGAAGCCTGATCTTCCGCTGACCAAGGAAGCGCTGACTCAGAACAGCCCCTTGGCGAATATCATCCGCAAGAAGGCAGAAGTTCGGAAAAGGGACGACGATTTTACGGAGGATGGCGGGCGACCAGGGACACGCCCGAGTCGACTGGGGAGCCTGGATGATCTTCGGTCGAGGCGAGTCAAACGGACCCGTCGTCAACAAGACGATGATACGATGTCCGATGTGCGGATTTCCCGTCCCAAGGGGCGTCGTAAGCAGCGGGGTGGGAATGTTGATCTCAAGACCTCTGCAACGGTCGAAGTTCCCATCAGTATCCGCGCTTTGTCGGAGGAGCTTGGCCGTCCGGCCAAGGATATCATGGGCGTGATGATGCGCTCGGGCAAGTTCATGAAGATCACCGACGAGTTGGACGAGGAAGCGGTGCTGGAAGTTGGCTTGGAGCTGGGCATTGATATCGAGATTCAGCACGAGACAGATATTGAGGATGTCTTGACGTCACGGTTTGAGGATCAGGAAATTCCCGAAGACGCAACGATTGGTGAGCGGCCTCCCATCGTCACGATTCTCGGGCATGTCGATCACGGCAAGACCACATTGCTCGACAAGATCCGCTCCGCCAATGTGGCTGCGGGCGAGGCGGGAGGCATTACACAGCACATTTCGTCCTATCAGGTGGAGCACAACGGCAAGCCGATCACCTTCGTTGATACGCCGGGGCACGCCGCGTTTGGAGAGATGCGTGCCCGCGGGGCGAATGTTACGGACATCATTGTACTCGTCGTGGCTGCGGATGACGGCGTGATGCCGCAAACAGTTGAGTGCATCAGTCACGCGAAGGCGGCCGGAGTTCCGATCATTGTCGCCTTGAATAAATGTGACCTGCCGGACATCAACGAGCAGCGGATCCTGACAGAACTGTCTCAACACGACGTACTGCCTTCCGAGTGGGGGGGAGATATCGAAGTCGTGCGAGTGTCGGCTCTCGAGGGGATCGGCATCGACAATCTGCTGGAGACGATCCTGCTCACCGCTGAGTTGCAGGAGTTCAAAGGACCGGTTGATACGCCCGCAGTGGGGGTCTGCCTGGAGGCGTTCCTGGATGAAGGACGAGGCCCGATTGCCTGGTTGATCGTCCGTGATGGAACACTTCACCTCGGTGATATTGCTTTGTGCGGCTCATCCTACGGTCGAATTCGCGCGATGTATAACGATCGTGATGAGTCGATTGAAACTGCCCCGCCATCGACACCGGTTCGTGTGGCTGGTCTCGATGATGTCCCAGGGGCGGGTGATCACTTCTATGTCATGCCGAGCCTGGACGAAGCCCGCGAGGCCGCGTCTGTCCGTCACGCTCGCGGTCGCGATGCAGCTTTGGTTGGACGTGGCGGCGGTCCTCTAACACTGGAAAAGATTCTGGCAGGAGCAGGAACAGACGGTGGCGTTCGAGAGTTGCCGCTCATTATCAAGGCGGATTCTCCCGGCTCGATCGAGGCAATTCGCAGCGAGTTGAGCAAGCTCGACCATCCGGAAGTCCGGGTCAAAATCCTGCATGAAGGTGTCGGTGGCGTGAATGAGAGCGATGTCTATCTGGCAAGTTCCGCCGGAGCGATCATCGTTGCGTTCCATGTCATTGCAGAAGACCGTGCCAGTACACTTGCCGAACGGGAGTCGGTCGAAGTTCGCCGGTACAACATCATTTATGAGTTGACCGATCACATCCGCATGGCGCTTGAGGGCCTGCTGGAGCCGGATCGGGTCGAAGTGGCAACGGGACGGGCCTTGGTGTTGCAGACGTTCCATATCAGCCGATTTGGAACCATCGCAGGGTGCCGCATCCTGAATGGTACGATCGAACGTAACAACCGGGTCCACGTCATTCGAGATCAGAAAATCATTAACGATTATCCCATCGCCTCGCTCAAACGAGACAAGGACGACGTCCGTGAGGTACGGGAGGGTTTTGAGTGCGGGATTCGGCTCGACGGGTTCAACGATATCAAGGAAGGTGATTTGTTAGAAGCCTTCCGCGTGGATGAAGTCAAACGTTCACTCGATCGCTGATGGGGAAGGAATCAGTCGGGAAGACCTTCGAGGGACAGCCGGCAAGGCTGCAGAGTGAGGGCGGAAGAGAGCCATTGGTCGCAGGTGTTGCCATCGTCTGGAGTCGTTTCGTGGTGGCTCCGCACCATTGAGGTTTGTGAGCGTTCGATACGTCAAGCATGGGGAATCGCCGTACAGCCAAGGTTGCTGAAGCAATTCGAGAGGTCGTCAGCTCGGCGATCCTCTTTGAGCTGCGCGATCCGCGAGTGAAGAGCGTGACCGTGCTCAGCATTGAAGTCCCGACCGACCTGCGAACTGCAAAAGTTTATGTCTCCGTCATGGGAGACGAAGCCCAGCAACGGCTCTCGATGAAAGGACTCTCCGCGGCTCGCGGTTTCCTTCAGTCGAAAGTGGCCGATCGAGTGAATCTGCGGTTCACACCGATTCTCAGCTTCGAACTGGACGATGGAGTGAAGAAGTCCGTTGAAGCTGCTCGCATCCTTAAAGAATTGGCAGAAGAGCGGGCTGCTCGCGAGGCAGAGCTTGGTGAGATTTCCGAGGATGAAACCTTGGGAGCCGAGCCGTCCGATTCCGGTGCTGCCGACCTGGTGACATCCCCCGAGGAGGACGACCATTCCGGGGCGATGAATGAATGAGGCGACGAGAATCGAGCGCCCCTGAGAAACTCCAAACGACTAAGAACTGACCAACAAAACCTATCCAACTTTGCGTGCCAGCCGACACTATGTCAACGACTAAACTCAAGGCGTCCGACCGGCAAGCTCTGTTTCGCAAGATCGTCACAGTGCTCAAGAAGAAGTATGGCGGGAGTGTGCCGAAAGACCAGCGGAATGTCCTCGAGACGATGCTGTTCGCCTGTTGTCTGGAGGATGCCCAGCATGAGGATGCTGAAGCGGCCTACCAAAACCTGCTGGATTCATTCCACGATCTCAATGAGATCCGGGTGAGCTCGATCACGGAAGTCGAACGATCGTTAGGGAATCTGGATAACCCAGCGTGGCGAGCTCTGCGTATCCGCGACACGCTGCAGTATGTCTTCGAGAAGTATTACGTCTTCGATTTTGAACCTCTGCGTCGTAAGACGATGGATGCAGCCGTCAAGCAGTTGTCCAAGATCAAGTGCCTGTCATCGTTCGTTCAGCTCTATACCCTTCAGAACTCGCTCGGCGCTCATGTCATGCCGATCGATGCGACGGTTTGTCGTGTCGTTGCGTGGCTGGGACTAATCCCTCAGGACATGCCTCCGGACAAGGCTGCGGAAGAGGTGAAGTCGTCGGTTCGAAAATCCGATGCGCCGCTGCTGGGATATCTGCTCAGAGAGTTGGGGGCTGATCCCAATTTCAAGTCGGCCTTCAAGATCACCAAGTCAATGTTGACGGATGGTGAGGTCGATCCGACGGATGCCGCAGAACGGCTGCAGGACCTGCTGAAGAATCCTCCGGGGCGGACAAAGAAGGTCAGCAAGCCGCAAAAGAAGGCAACCTCCGCCAAATCCTCTACCACGGATCGGAAAAGTAAGTCGAGCAAGCTGTCTGGAACCAAGAAGAAGACCGTGACCAAGAAGGTTTCGCGTCCGAAGACGACGAAGAAGAAAACAACCCGGCGTCTGACCAAAAAGAAATAGCCAGCTGATCTCTGGCAGGTGCTGTTGCTGCTTCACGTAAAGCAATGAATGACAGCCGTCTGTCTTGTGAGGCGGACTTTTGGGGCAGAAGCACTCGAAAAAGACGCTGTTTGTCAGTGATTCGCTGCTCGCTACAATATCGTACGCGGTTCAAACGGCTTCGCACCACGGTTTCCAGAGGATAGGGCAGATGACAGTGATTCGACTGACGATGGTCGGCGTTCTGCTTGCGCAGGTTGTCTCCGGGCAGGGCAGCGTCCACGGAGATGACCAGCCTCCTGCACCTCCGGTCGCTCAGCCGTCTCCGCACACCAACTCCTCACCGATTGTCGTCGACGTCCAACAAGTCGAGGAGCAACCGGCAGAGCCGTTCGAGCCGAAGGTGCCGCTGACCGACGAACAACAATCGCAGCGACAGGCCGTGACGTGGTTTATGACCGGCCAGCTGCGTGAGGGTAAAAACGACTTCGCAGGTGCACTGGAGGCATATCGAAAAGCGATTGAAATCGCCCCGGGCGAGATCAAGCCGTATCAGTCTCTTGTGACGATCACGTTCGCTCAAGGGGATCGCGAAGGAGCGACGAAATATGCCTTGCAGGCGGCACAACACAGTCGTGAGGGAATTCCTCTTGCGCGTGGTCTTGCGAATCTTCTCGTCCGGGCGAACGAAACGGGACACGCTGTCGATGTGTTGAAGAAGATTCAGCAATCGCCACCCGCAGACGTCAAACTGGTGGATGAGCTGGTGCTGCATCGGGACATGGGGTTGTTTTATCGCTTGATGACTCAGACGGATTCGGCCGTCGAACATTACAAGCAGGTGATGTCTGCCTTGCAGAATCCCGATTCGCCCCTCACAGATGCAGAACGGCAGGAGATCCTTGGCGATGCCGGGGAGACCTACGAGCAGATGGGCAAGGTCTTTCTCGATGCCAAGCTGGCTGACCTGGCCGTGACGGCCTTCGATGAGGCCAGCAAATTCAACAAATCGAGCCCGGGGATTCACAGCTTCAATCTGGCGATGGTCTATGAAGAGACCGGTCGACATGAGCAGGCGCTTGATGAACTCAGAAAGTACTTCGACGCACAGCTGCAATCGAAGGGGCGTGAGGCCTATCAGTTGCTCGCCGATCTGCTGAAGGAGTTGGGGCGTTCTGACGAGTTGTTGCCTGAACTCGAAAATATGCACGATCGGGATGCTCGCAACAAATCACTCGCCTTCTTCCTCGCCGAGCAATACGAACAGCAGGATCAACTTGATGAAGCGGAAGAACTGCTGAAGGAGATTACCGGCAATCGAGCTGATCCTCGCGGATTGGTCGGACTTGCCAGCGTGTATCGCCGCAAGCATCAGGCAAAGCCGCTGCTTGAGACCTTTGCACAAGCTTTTCAGGTCGTGCCGCAGACCGAGGAGCCGGAAGCGTTGGAGCGAATGGACTCTGACATGCGGGCGCTCGTCGAGCGGTTTCAGGAACTGCAGCGAGAGATCGCTGAGGACGACGAAGCCATGGACGGGCTCATTGCTCGTGGAAAAGAGTTAGTCGGCGATGATGATGCCAAGTTGGATTTCGTTCAGGCTTACGTCTTGGGCAAGTTGTCCGTGGAGGCCGAGCGGATCGAGGCGGCTCAGGAGTTCTATCAACTCGCGATTGATATGCAGAACGACCCGCCCGCTCTCCTGTTTCGAGAACTCGGCCTCGCTCTAACGGATGCCGAGAAATATGCGGAAGCTGCCAAGGTGTTCGGTCAGGCGACCGAGCACACGTCCAACAACCTGCAGCAGGCCGGCGTACGTGCGTTGTTCCTCTACCTCCAGTCACATGCACTGGAGATGGATGGTCAAACGGATGCCGCCCTGGAAGCGATTGGAGAAGCTCGCAAAGCACTGCCTGACAACTCAGCGATGCAGTTTCAGGAAGCCTGGGTCTACTACCACGCTCACCGCTGGCAGGAGGCGATCGACAAATTCCAGGAAGTCATCGACACCTATGAGCCGAAAGACGATGAGGAGTCGCAACGCATCGTCAAGCAGACTCGTTTCAGCCTGTCTGCGGCTTGGGTGCAACTGGGAGATCTGGAAAAAGGGGAGGAAGTTCTCGAAGTCGTCCTCGCGTCCGATCCGGACAACACACAGGTCAACAACGACCTTGGTTATCTCTGGGCCGATCAGGGCAAGAATCTCGAACAGGCCAAAGGCATGATCGAAAAGGCCCTCGCTGCTGATCCCGAAAACCCCGCCTATCTCGACAGTATGGGCTGGGTGCTGTTCAAGCTCGGTGAATACGAAAAAGCAAGGGAGTATCTCGAACGTGCGGTCGCTCTCCCCAGTGGAGATGACAGTACAATCCTGGATCACCTCGGCGACACCTACAGCAAACTTGAACTGAGTGACAAGGCCCTCGAACTCTGGCAGAAAGCTCTCGACAACGAGCAGGGCAAACCCTATCCGGACGATAAAATTCTCGATCGCATCAAAGCGAAACTGCCTGCCGAAGCCGAAGAATAGACTGCGGCCGTGCCCATTACCGACGTCCGACTCTCAACCCTTGACCCTCAACTCTTCACCCTCAACCCTCTATGGCTGGTCATTCCCATTGGGCGAACATCGCTCACAAAAAAGGTCGCATCGACGCCAAGAAAGGCAAGCTGTTCGGCAAGCTCAGCCGTGCCATCATCGTGGCGGCACGCAACGGCGGCGGCGATCCCGACATGAATCTCACGCTGCGGTATGCGATCGACAAAGCCAAAAAGAACAGCATGCCCAAGGACAACATCGAAAGGGCCGTGCAGAAAGGCTGTGGAGAGTCGGACGGCGACGACTATCAGGAACTGACCTACGAAGGTTACGGCCCAGCCGGTGTCGCCATCATGTGTGACGCCCTCACGGAAAACCGGAATCGGACCGCGGGCGAAGTCCGTAAAACATTTGAAGTGTACGGCGGCAACCTCGGCAGCACCGGGTGCGTCGGATATCTGTTTGAACGTAAGGGCAAGTTCATGGTTCCGGCCGGTCAGATCGATGAAGAGTCCCTGTTCGAACTGGCTGTCGAGGCCGGAGCGGATGACGTGCACCTCGATGATGAGGCGTATGAGATCTTCACATCAGTCGAAGCTTTTCAGGCGGTCAACGAGGCCTTGATGGCTCGACAACTCGAGACAGAAGTTGCTGAATTAATCCGTATTCCGACGACGACGGTCGACCTGGATGAGAAGGACGCCCGTCGCGTCCTGAGACTGATGGAAGCTCTCGAAGATAACGACGATGTGCAGAATGTGACGGCGAATTTCAACATCGCCGACGAAATCATGGAAGCCGTCCTGGCCGAAGCCTGACATGGGCTCGAACTAACTTGATCGAATGGCTGGAGCGTAGCTCCCAGCAACTGGCACCACTCAAGGATGACTCATGGCCCGTCAACGCGTGGTCCAGCGGAAACAAACTGTCGCTGCTGATGAACCTCATCCACACTTCCCTGTGACGGACTCTGCGGTTGTGCCGACACCCTTCGATTCCAACGATCGCGAGATCGATGAAGCCCTGCGGCCAACATCGCTCAGTCAGGTCGTGGGTCAGTCCAAGGTCGTCGAACGTATCCGGGTGATGCTCGATGCGACCATGAAACGCGGGGACACGCTCGGTCATCTGCTGCTCGATGGCCCGCCCGGCATCGGCAAGACGACGCTCGCCACAGTCATCCCACGCGAGTTGGGGGTCGATATTCAGATCTGTGCCGGCCCCGCGATGCAGGCTCCGAAGGACCTGTTGCCCTATCTTACGAATGCGACGGAGCGGTCAGTCTTGTTCATCGATGAGGTTCACCGCCTCCCGGCGGCCGTCGAAGAGTTTCTCTATCCGGCGATGGAGGATTTTCGGGTCGATATCGCACTGGGGGACGGCCTGAATGCACGGACCATCAACATGCAGCTCAAACCGTTCACGGTCATCGGTGCGACGACGCGGGCAGGAATGCTCACGGCTCCCATGCGTGATCGGTTCGTCTACCGGGAGCATCTGGATTTTTACGAAGAACTCGACCTTGTCGAGATCGTGACTCGGAACGCAGTCAAACTGCGGACGACTGTGACCGACGAGGCTGCTGAGGAGATCGCCCGCAGATCGCAGGGGACCCCGCGTAAAGCAAACAATCTTCTCCTGCGGACCCGTGATTTCGCCACGCTCGGTCATCCCACCGGGGAGATCACGACCGAGATCGCCCGTAATGCACTCGACAAACTGGAGATTGACCGGCTGGGTCTCGAACGTCAGGACCGCAGATACCTCGAAACGATCATTAGAGTTTTCAACGGGGGGCCGGCCGGTCTCCGCGCCATGGCCCACAGCATGAGCGTCCCCCCCGACACACTCGAAGACGACGTCGAACCGTTCCTGCTCCGCAGCGGCCTCATCCAACGCACCCCCCGAGGCCGAGTCGTCACCGAGGCAGCGTATGAGCATCTCGGGCTGACCTCACCGAGCGACTCGACCGGACCAGGCACCTTGTTCTGAACCAATCAGACCCCGCATGCGGCTTAGCGATGTTCGATATCGATCGACGTTTCAGCAACTCACTACTGCGCAAGCGTCCGTCGATCGACACTCTCCCACAACTTCCGATCAGTGGGATCAATCACACACAACCAGCGGCGTGAGAGGCCTGCTGCGATCCACAGTAAGGCGAAGCCGCCATAAGCGGGAAGCAGATGCCACAGGCTCGTGTATCCCACGATCCAATGTACGAGGATGGTGGAGATGTAGGCGATGCTGCCTGCGATGAGCAGCGACCACCAGAGCCATGCGTTCCCTTGCCGGAATCCCCACAGCGAAACCAGCAACACCGTGACTCCGATCGCGACCAGCATCCCGCCGAAGGTCGCCCGGTCGTGGGCCACGAGTGGCACCAACTGAGGATTGGCAATACACAATGCCTCAGCGGTCGTCTGCATGAACTCCAGATCTTCGGGCACGAAGACGCTCGTCATGCCGTATGTACAAATGACTCCTCCAGCGACAATCAGAATGGCTCCGTGAACGATCCACAGCAACTGGCCCCATTGGCTGAGTCGCCAGGCAGGATGATTCGATAGGTTGGGGACATCTTGATACGCAGGGATCGGTATCTCTGAGTGGATTCCAAGCAACAGGAATTGAAAGAGAATTGCGGTCACAAACGCGTGCAGAGGATCGAAGTAGCCGAAACCCAGAAAGGCGAAGAAGGTTAAGAACCCGACGAATGAGGAAGCAATGACAGCAATGTAGGCCCAATGCCAGCCTCTTCGAATCCCCCACCACGAAAGCACGGAGTACAGTGTGCCGAGAGATAGCATTGTCCCGGCCAGCGTTACCCGATCATGTGTCATGAAGGAAAGAAGCCGTTCGTTGAGAGTGACCAACTCGCTACGGGTCATCCCCACGAACTGTTCGTCGTAGGGCATTACGACTCTCGTCACCGCGATCGTCATCGCCATCGCGCCGCCGATCAACATGGAAGCACCCAATAGCAACGTCCAGAGCCATGCCTGCCGACCGGTGTGACGACTCGTCTGTGACGTTGGGGCTGTTGCCTGCATTCGTCGGCAAAGCAGGGCATCATGACAGCGTTTGGGAAGTCCGGGACCGCTGAATATTAAGCCCGAGTCAAGCTCCACCAGCGTTGAGCCGACATCGATCAGCCGCACTGCATCGATCGGCTCGTGAACGCCTCCGCCTGCAATGATCGGGACTTCAGGTGGAATCTCAGATCGTAACTTTCGGACCAATCCAAGAGTGAGTTGCAGACACTCGGGGCCGTAAACTCGCTCACCGGCTTCAGAATCTCGACCAGACTCTATCTGTAAACCTGCTATGCCCTCGCTTGCGAGCGCTCGGGCCAATTCCAGAGACTGTTTCTGGTCCTCAACGGCATCAATGCGGACGAATAAGCTTGAACGATGCTGATGCACAAGTGGCAGCAACTGGTGGATGACACACTTCATCAATTCTGTGTCATCATGAATTGAAATCGGCACAGAGAAATTCGCAGCGAACGGTGACATCCTTGTGAGGATAGTCCGACACACCTTCGCGATCGTGTCCGCTCGGTCCGCCTGTGGAGGCTGCATTCGAACAAGGACTTGTTGTCGAGGCAGGTTCGCACGCCCAACTCTGTGGAAAGCCTTCTCCAATGACAGTTCGCTTGGGGTAGCCGGCAGATGAAGTTCTTGCTTCCGCGGATCAATCCACATGCGAATGGGTTCGGATCGGTCAGTGATCGTCACTGGTCCGACCTCGATCAATCCGAAACCGAAGCGGGAAAATGCGCGACTCGCCGT
Organism: Planctomycetaceae bacterium; assembly: GCA_020426325.1. Lineage (GTDB taxonomy): Bacteria > Planctomycetota > Planctomycetia > Planctomycetales > Planctomycetaceae > JAHBXU01. Next base: position 19,077 of record JAGQQG010000042.1, read on the forward strand.
CTGATTGGGATCGACTCGACAACCCAGCACGAGAGGTGACCGGAGCGAGTCACCCGCGATGTCTGTTGCTAACCGATCATCGGGAGCCATGTGCCCCATCAGGTCGAGGACCGTAGTCCCCCCTGGGAGGCTCGCAAGTCGACCCAGACTCCCGAGCGCAATGCGTCTCGCTGTTTCGAACGGCAGTCGAAACAGGACCGGTTGAAAGACGGTGAGATAAGACCAGTCCGGCATATCGAAGTTCGGGAAGACAGGATCGTCCCCCGTGGTGAACGGGGGAACGTCTCGATCCTAACCGGAACTGACGCCGAATCCCAACTGACGGAGGGCAACAGTCGCTCAGCCTTTCGCAGCAGCGAGTGCCGCGTCGTAGTTTGGATGCTCGGCGATCTCGCTGACGTATTCGGCGTGCTTGATGGTGTTATCCGGTCCGACGACGAAGATCGCGCGGCACAGGCAACGGTCGAGCGGGCCGCCGTCGATCAGCACGCCGTAGGCTTCTCCGAAGGCGGCCTTGCGGTGATCGCTGAGACAACTCACCTTGTCGACCCCTTCTGCTCCGCACCATCTCTTCTGGCCGAAGGGCAGGTCGGTACTGACGACGAGCACTTCCACGTTGTTCAGACTGGCGGCTTCCTCGTTGAATCGCTTGGTTTCAGCATGGCAGGTCGGGGTATCGAGCGACGGAACGGTCGCAATGATCCGCGTCTTGCCAGCTGAATCGGCGAGAGTCACGTCAGCGAGAGCGTTGCTCTGCAGCGTGAAATCGGGAGCTGAGTCGCCGACTTTGACTTCGCTCCCTTTGAGCGTGACCGGGTTTCCTTTGAGTGTGACATTGGGCATGAGAGAGCCTTCCGGGATAATCTGTGTTTGTTGCGGCCGAGCCAGTTCTGTCTCGCAGTATCGTGAATCTCGTTCCGTGTGCAAGAGTCGGCAACGCCAACAACGCAGGGGGGGGAATGGAAACGAGGCCCGGCTCGCACAAACCGGGCCTCTTCATCTGGGCGGGCGAATGAGTTTCAATCAGTCGGCGAGGACCGGCGGGAGTGTGATCTCCGGGCCCGACTCCAACTGGTAGGCGAAATCTTTGCACTTCTGTTTGTCGAGATAGCCGGTAATGATTTTGGCACCGATCTCGAAGTCACCCACGGGGATCCAGTTGAGGTACAGCCGATCACCCTGGACGTGCGAAGCCAGACCGTTGGCGGAGAACTTCTGGTTCTTCACGAGCGTTTTGGCTTCCTCTGCAATCTTGCCGGCCTCCTGTTGACTAGGTGCCGTGCAGACCAATGTCACCGATGTCGGCAGATGTGACGGTTTCCCTTCGAAGGGGACCGTGTCAGGAGTGACTTTCACCTGGGTCGTCAGCTTGAGTGGTGTCGCGGCTCCGACGTCGTAGGTCAGCTCGATGAAGTAGGCCGTCCAGCCTTTGTCCGGGTTCGGGGCTTTGGCGATGTACAGTCCGTCTTCATTCGGTTCGATGACGGTGCTCGTGTATTCCCGGCCCAACGTTTCCACCCGGAAGTCCCGGGCTTCTGTGTTGCTGGCCTGCCACAGTCGGACTTCGATCGGTTTGTCCTTCGTCATCACTCGGATCGTGCCGTCGTCATCCGTGGTCCATAAGTACTGCGGAGGCTTCTTGCCATGTGCGATGAGAGTGTGAAACGCGACGATGGTCTCCACGGCATCCGTCTTACCGAGTCCGTGATCACCGTTGGGGACATACCGCAGGTAATTCTCCCCTCGCAAATCGTCCCAGTAGAACCGGGAGGAGTCGGGCAGAAAGAACTGGTCCCCCGCTGCGTTGAGGACCAGCTTGGGCATGGTGAGACGATGGCGGTACGCATACGGATCGACCAGCTTGTACAACTCGATGAGCATCGGGTCATCGATCCGCTCCATGATCTTGTGGTGAACATAGTTGCCCACGCTCGGAGCCCAGAAGCCGTACACAGAAAAGTGATGCTTCATGGAGACATCAGCATTCACAACGTCAATCACGATGGGGATGATACCGACCACGCGTTCATCGACTGCACCGGTCAGCCAGGTTGTCCATCCTCGTTTTGAACCACCAGCAACCACGAATTGATCGACCGTCTGATTTCCTCCATCGTCTGAGGCCATGTAGGCTGTCATCGTGTCCATCGCGCGGACGGCACTTTTGACCATCGCGTTGCGAGCTGGCCACTTGGGATCACCGGTCTTCAGGTACTGGTCCCAAGTGTACCCGATCAAATCATCCTCAACACGCTCGACACCATCGTTGTGGAAGATGAGCGGCTGATTGGGGACGAGCCCGAGTTGAGCCACGACGGTGCCGGTCGCTTTGGCGATGGCATCCGTCTGCTCATTCGAGCGAGGTTTGCCCTCGTTGTTGCGGCCTCCGCCGATATAGAGCATTCCGACATCGGACGTGACCTGTTCCGGGATCGTCAACGTCAGCCAGTGTCGCCACTCCGGTTGATTCACCTCAGCTTCGGTCAACCACCGCTGGGAAACCATGTCAATCACGACCGTTTTGACGCCGTCCCCTTCTTCAGTGCTGACGACCTCCCAGGAAAAACTGTCGTCAGGCTTCTGAATGTAGTCATCCAATGCCGTCCTGCGGGGCAGGTCTTCGGCAGAGGCGGCTGCGAAGAGGCCGAACGTGAGAATTGCGACAGCGAGTGTCGCCGGAACTAATCGTGTTTTCATCAGATATCTCAGAGTGTGGGCGAGACGAGGCGGAAGATCAGTCATTCGACCGATCGGTAGAACTGCCTCCATTATGCATAGAGGAACGGCTTTGGGAAAGGTATTCGGAGTCACAAGACAGCGAATATGCCGACCTCGGAGGCTGGTAATTGCATGATTCTGGCCGAATCGTTCCAAAAGACTTCGTGGTCGGTGCCTGCGAATCGTACTCAGATGAAAACGGGAGGCAGATTCGGCGTCGACGTGATGCCGGGGCGAGTGATTGCAATCGGGGATGAGAGCTTGGCTGCATCGGTTGAAACGGTACGACGCGAGTATGCATCGAGACGAACCCGACACGCGGCACGAGCCCGGCGGTTTCGCGATGGAGCAACGCTCATCAGCCGCAGCAAACGATTCGTCACGTACAGCATCATCGGTTACGTGGTGTTCGACCCCACTGTGGGTGCGGTCCTGGTGCCATTGTTTCTCGGCCTGCTTCCGGTGACCTTATTGCAGAGCTGGTGTGTCCGTCGCTGGCTGAGGGCCATGAGCCGTGCAACATTCTATGCGTCTGGAATCAGACGACTCGATGATCAATGGCAGGGGCGCGGCGAAACCGGGCAACGGTATCTTGACCTGTCGCATGCGTATGCAGACGATCTTGATCTGTTCGGGCGAGGTTCCTTGTACGAACTGCTTTGTACAGCCCGGACAGAAGCCGGACAGGAAATCTTGGCTCGATGGCTCCTGAACCCGGCTGACCGACCTACCATCATCGAACGGCAACAGGCGATCAAGGAACTGCGGGATCAAGTTGACCTCCGTGAGGCTGTGGCGACCGTAAACCTCATCAGCCAACGCAGTGGTATCAAGGGGCTGGAGAATGCTTCGACTGGTGGGGAAGTTTTCTCGACGGGACGCGGACGGATGCTGGCCACGCTTTGGATCGCTGTTGTCGTCATCGGGGCTATCGGCACAGCAACAGCCGGCGGTCAATGGTGGGCCATGCTGGCAGTTGGACTGATGGGCGAGGCGGTCCTTTATCACACGGTTCGACTGCGACTCCAGAGTCTGGCACGATCGATTCATGAACTCAAACTGAGCATGGCTGCATCCAAACCGCTCAGGAAAGTCATCTCGCGGTCCGATGTTACAACGCCTCTGCTGTTGCGTCTGCGCGATGATATCGACGGCGCGTCGTGGTTTCGTCAAACGATTCATCGCATGCTCTATGCCCTTGCGCTCAACGAACCGGTCGCCCTGCTTTGGTTCGTGCAACTGTTCCCTTCTCTGGAATTAATGCACCGCCGCGTTGTTGAAGAATTCAAGGTCCATCTCGAAGCAGTGGGTCAGTTCGAAGCGTTGTGTTCACTGGCGACTTATGCCTTTGAACATCCGTCGGATCTCTTTCCGGAGATCAGGGAAGAGGGTCCCGAGTTCCGGGCGGAGGGGCTGGGGCATCCGCTTCCGGCGAATGAAAAGTGCGTACGGAACGATGTCTGTTTTGAGCGCCCTCAACAGCTGATCATCATCAGCGGATCGAATATGTCCGGGAAAACAACGCTGATGCGGAGCGTCGGGGTGAACATCGTGCTCGCCCTTGCGGGGGCTCCTGTGCGTGCAACGCTGATGAGGGTGTCGCCGTTCGTTCTCGGCACGGCCATTCGAATTGCTGACTCATTGCAATCCGGGACGTCGCACTTCGCTGCCGTCGTCCAACGGATGAAACAGGTTATCGATATGCAGAATGATGAGCGTCCGCTGCTCTATCTGTTCGACGAAATCCTGCAGGGAACCAACTCGGAAGACCGGCGGGTTGGAGCAGAAGTCGTGTTAAAGAAGCTGGTGAATGCAGGAGCATTCGGCATTGTCTCAACTCACGATCTCGCGCTGACCGAGATGGTCAGCGATCTTGGTGGCAAGGCAGTGAACATGCACTTCGAGGATCACGTCATCGACGGGCGGATGACATTCGACTACCAGTTACGGTCGGGGATCGTGCAGAAGAGCAACGCTCTCGACGTCATGCGCAGCTTCGGCCTCGACGTCTGACGTGGTCCCGGTAACCGTAGTTGAACTCGCCAGAGTTCAGACCCATGGGAGGCGTTCACTCACCGGCTGAATTCTGGCGAATCCAGCTACGATCTTGACTTCAGTCAGAGCAACTCGCGCGGGACTTGGCCGCCGGGGAGGAGGTGGACAGGACGGTTGCTGCGGTCGCGGATGGTGTCGTCCGCTTTGAGGCCGAGGGCGTGGTAGACGATGGCGCAGAAGTCTTCGACGCCAATCTTGCGGGAGGTGGGATGTTCGGCCTTGTCGTTGGTGCTGCCGATGACCTGGCCGTGTTTGAATCCGCCGCCGGCAAGGAGGATGCTCTGCGCTTGTGGCCAATGGTCGCGACCGGCATCCTTGTTGATGCGCGGAGTGCGTCCAAACTCCCCTGCGGTGATCACAAGTGTATCGTCCAGCATCCCACGGTCGGCCATGTCCTGAATCAGCACGCCGACGGCCCGGTCGTGTCGCGGGAGTTTGTTGTCGAGGGCACCTTTGATGTTGCCGTGATCGTCCCAGTAACCCGTGTTCAGCGAGACGAATCGCACGCCCGCTTCGATGAGCCGTCGGGCGAGCAAGGCCTGTTCGCCCCAGCCGTCGCCGTACTGCTCACGGACTTTGGCAGCTTCCTGTTCGAGATCGAAGGCCGCTCGGACCTTGCCGGACAGGACGATGTCGAGAGCCTGTTCATCGATGGAGTCGGCGTTGACAAAGTCGTTGTTCGTCTCGAATCTGCGTTTCAGGCCGTCCAGTCTATCCTGCAGAAGCACACGATCGTTGAGGCGGTCTTTCGTCAGACCGTCGACGAGCGAAAAGCTCTTGTGATCGCCGGTCGGCAGGCGCCCGGCTTCGTTGCCGTAACTGAATTCCCCATAGCGGAACGGGTTGTGAGCGACACCGAGCCATGCCCCGCCGTGATAGCCGAAGCCGCCGTCATTCATGTTGACGCTGGGGAGCGAGCCCGGTTGCGTCGGGCCGAGCAGATGCGACGCGACCGCGCCCATGGACGGCTGTTGTGCGGGACGGTTCGAGCCGGTGGCTCCGGTGCGACCGGTGAGCATCCAGTGGGCCGCGGCCCAGTGATCGCCGTTGCTGTGCGAGAAGCTGCGAATGACCGAGCATTGATGCATGATCTTTGCGTGGTACGGCATCAACTCACCCACATCGAGCCCCGGCAACGAAGACGGAATCGATGTGTACGGCCCCCGGTATTCACTCGGAGCAAATGGCTTCATATCAAACGTATCCAGCTGCGACGGGCCGCCGTGCTGCCAGATGAGAATGACCGATTTCTTCGACCGCGACGTCGCAGCTGACTGAGCCTCGCTGCGCAATACATCCGCGAGGCTGATCCCGAATGCGCTCAACCCGCCGATCTGAAGAAAGCGCCGACGAGTAATGCCGTCACACAATTGACTACGAGATCCGATAAGATTCAGCATGATTGTTCTGAGGATGAACTGTCAGGAAGGACAAGGTCGAGGTTCGTCAGGGAGACGAGCCGGAGTGCGTCCCTCAGTTTACCATACTCAGGTGCCCTGAGAATCCCATTCTCAATCGGGCTGCTTTTTCAGGAGTTCGCGAATCTCCTTGCTGCTGCAAAACAGGATGTATCGACCATCGGGGGACATGGCCAGTTCGTCGAGGTAAGAAACTGGGCCGCAATGATTGATGGCTTGAGGCGGCCCCTCCTGTTTGTCATCGAGGATGTACAACTGGTATCCGTTATCGGTTCTCCCGGAGAAGATGCACTTCCCCGTGAAGGAGGAATAGACGGGAGAGCAAATGCTGACATTGAGTCCATCCCCTTGCGTCCAGAGCACACGTTCAAGACGGCACCGGTCCGGTTGCGAGACCTCGATCAGAGCAATCTTGGCGTCCGTCTGTGAGACAAAAAGTCCGATGATGGTGCTGGACCCGTCGACCCAGTAGGGATTCGAGCGAAATTCGAGGCCGTCGAGTTTCAGTTCAACCTGCTCGGAGGTTGCCACGTCTACCAGTGTCAACTGGCTGAATCCATAACCAGAGACGAGAATTTTGTCTCCATCAGGTGACCATCGGGGATATCCGATGATTCCGAGTGGCAGCAATTCTTCACCATTCAAGTCCTGAACCCATACTCCAGGCTCGGTGCCGGGAAGGGCATCACGATTGAGCCTGTAACTCACTTGCTTGCCGTTGGGAGAGATCGTCGGGCAGTTCCCGAATCCGACGACAGTCACGTCGGCATCGTCCGCTGTGGCGTCCAGCATCATCATCTGCGTCTGATTCCACTTCCTCCCAGGAGTGGCATCAAACATGATCTTCAAACCATCCGCTGACCAGAACGGCGTGCCGAGTTCGAGATTCGGGTCATCAAATGCGACCTCGATATTTCCACTCTCGAGATCGAGCAGATAGATATCCATCTGGTTGTCATTCACTTGCTCCACCGGCTCAAAACTGCGAATCCGCTCGACGACATTCGCGACATTCTGCGAGACCTGCTCCTGTGTGAGCGGCTCGTCGGCTCTCACACTGGATGTCACAGCGAGAATGATCGCAATCGCACAAACGAGGCAGAGAGACGGTGGGGGAGAGCGTCTTCGCTTCATGATGGAGACCTGCTTGTTGAGTACCATCTTTATTTCTTACGTTCGATGGACCGATGGAAAACTCATGTCCGTTGAATCTCAAAACCATGTCGTTTGTCGCGGCTGACGAGACTCTGGGCGAGTTTGTTGTTGATGATGGTTTCGGCTTCCGGGTCCCACTGGATTGTACTGCCGAGTCGGGCAGCGATGCCCGCGAGGTGGCAGGTTGACAATGCCCGGTGGTGACTGAAGACGTCGGAGATCGGTTGCACTCCGTCTGCCAGTGAGTCGAAGAAGTTGCGAAAATGATCGGTGACTTTGCGGCCCTTGTACACCGCTTCGATAGCTCCGTCGGGGAGGGGGTTTGTTTCGAGGTCCTCGACCGGTTTGCCGCTGAGGCGGCCGCGGTTGATGAAGATGCGGCCTTCTGTCCCCTCGAACATGATGCCGTTGTCGCCGTCGTGACGGATGACGAGTTCCATGCCGTCTGCGTAGGTGGCTTTGATGTGGAACTCGGTCGCCGTGTTGTACTGGTTGTTGATGGTCGGGTAGCCGTTCTCGAAGGGGACCGGGTGTTTGACCATGATCGGTTCGATCGTGACCGGGCCGGTATCGGTTTTGCCCATGGCCAAGGTGGCGATGTCGACGTGATGAGTACCCCAGTCAGTCAACTTGCCGCCCGAGTACTCGTACCACCAGCGGAACTCGTAATGCGTGCGTGACCAACTCTGAGTCTCCCCGTTGGGGCCGGCGAGGTAGTAATAGGGTGCCTCTGCGACCGGTCCCTGCCATTGGTTCCAGTCGAAGTGTTGGGGCGGATCGACCGCAGGCAACTCCGGGCTCGTGGGACCTGCCCCGAGACTACATGTCACCCTCAGAACGGTTCCGATGCGTCCGTCGCGAATCATGGCGATTGCTTTGAGGAACTTGGTGTCGCTTCGTTGTTGCGTGCCGATCTGCACGATGCGACCGGTTTGCCTGACGACGTCGCACATCTGTCGCCCCTCATCGATCGTGAGCGTCATCGGCTTTTCGCAGTAGACATCCTTGCCGGAGAGCATGGCCTCGATGGCAATCTTGGCGTGCCAGTGATCGGGCGTTGAGATATGTACGACGTCTACATCATCACGATCGATGATAGCCCGATAGTCAGCGATCACGTCCGGCACGCTGCCGCTCCAATCCTTGACCAACCCCGCCGCCCGGTCACGACGATCAGCATCCACATCACAGACTGCCACGATGTCGCCGTACTTGGGGAACTCCTTCCCTGATCCATAAGTGCCATCCAGCCCGGTCGCCCGATGGTCCCAGCGACTCCCCGTTCCGATAACAGCAATGCGAGGCCGCTCATTCGCGCTCTCGAAACCGATCGCACGCCGGGAGTGACCTGTCCAGATGGCAATGCCGGTTCCGAGAGTCGACGACTTCAGAAACTGTCGACGTGTGAAGCTGCGACTTTGCATGTGTCGATTGGTCCTCGGGCTTGCCATTGTTTCTTCGACAGCAAGTCTTGTCTGAGGGTGGGGACATGACCTTGGCGCGTTTTAAGCGTCGGTTCAGGTTAGTGCTCAGCAGGTGTGGCATTGTAAACGAGACTGCTGTGTGTTTATGTGGCGAGTCTTGTCGTCAATGTGGCGTGAACAGGATCCCACTATTCTACCACAACAAGCCCGATCACAGGACACTCCAGGCCAATGCTGGCAATGTCATTTCCCAAGCCGTCGGCTTAGGATGCTGGTCAGGCGTTGGCGTGTTCGACGAAGTGCATGGCGCCGTTGCAGAATTTGCAGGCGACGTTCGCGCCCATGTACTTGTCTGCAGCGCGGATCTGCTGTCGACAGTGAGGGCAGTCGGTGTAGAAGGCAATGCGGTTCACGTCGCCGCCATCAAGGTCGAGTTGGAACGGCTTGAAGCAGAACTTGCATTGCACGCGTTCGCCGACGTACTTGCCGTGAATTCGGAGTTCCTTCTGACAGTGTGGGCAACCCACGTAGTAGCCAATGGGATGGACGTCAATCATGCTCTCGATCTCCTCAAGGCGGACAAATTCCGGAGGGGGAATCGGTTTGGATTGGAGGTCAGTGTTGAGGAGTGCTCCACAGCGTCGACAGTGAATCAGCAGGCGAGGCATGTCTGCTTCGCAATCAGGGCAGGGGCCCCCGGGCCATGCGGGCATTCTCTTCTCCCATTTCGTGAAAACAAGTAACTGTCCCGCTGCACGAAACAATCGGCTGTCTTCCCGCTTACCGATACGGCCCGCATGTGATGTGGTCTGGGTTCGCTGAGGTGCCGTCGATTGCAATCGGCCATGAGTTCGAACGACCACCTAGCGAAGGCTTGATTATAAGAAACTCATTGGGCTTTCAGACAGGCCAGAGTGTGAAAACCGCGAAAATAGACTCGACCGTTCGCGACGGCTGGCGTCGAGTGAATGGGCTCGCCGAGAGGGCTCTTTGCGAGCAGTTCGAGTTTGGGCTGAGTGGCCACGACGGCAATCTGGCCGTCGTCCGATGGGCAGTAAAGTTTGTGGTCAATCATAACTGGCGAACTGTAATAGTTGCCTCCGACACGGACCCGATCGATCGTTTCACCGGACTTCAGGTCGACGCTCAGCACCACGCCGTCGTCCTCCCAGAGATACAGGATGCCGTCCGAAATGATGGGTGTGGGTACATAGGGGAGCGACTTCGTGCGTGTCCATCGGACAGTGGGTTGCTTGACCGCTGGATCGACGCTCGGTTCGACGGCAACCATGTGATGTCCTTTTCCGCCCTTGCCACACGAAGCGATCACGACCCCTTCGCCATAGACGGGGGAGGCGACTGCCCGCATGGGGAGTTCACCCGATCCCCAGAGTTCGACTCCGGTTTCGAGATCCAGGCCCGTGATTCCAGTGGCACCGCTCACGCAGATCAGTTGTGGCTTCTGCCCAACGTCCGCCAGCACCAACGGGGTCGAATAAGCGGCCTCACGGTCAGCTCGGGACGATCGCCAGACTTCTTCTCCGGTCTTGCGGTTCAGAGCAATCACAAAACTGGGCCCCGCTTGATCATTCGCCAGAATGACAGTTTCGCCGTGCAGGATGGGAGCATGTCCCTGACCGTGTTGACTGGCGAATGGTCCCAGATCCTCCGACCAAAGGGGATTGCCGTCGTGATCGTAAGCGGAAAAGAGATAGTGCTCTTTGTCAGCAAAGGCGATGTAGACGCGTTCGCCATCGACGAGTGGGGTGCTGGAGCCGTAACTGTTGCGATCACTGACGTGAGGTTCAGGAGCGAGGTGGACAGATTGTGACCACAGCGACTCTCCCGTCAGAGCGTTGAGGCAAAGCAGCATACGCATGCCATCATCCTGCCCGGAAGCAACGAACAGACGAACTCCCCAGATGACGGGTGAAGAGTGTCCTGTCCCGGGGAGGTCGACCTTCCACTCGTAGTCCTCCTCGGTCCATTCAACGGGTACGTCCTTAAGCAGGCTGATTCCGTCGCCGTTTTCACCTCGAAAACGAGTCCAGTCGCTGCACTGAGCGGCTGAACACGTCAGCAGAATCGTCAAAGCGATGGGCCGGGACCACCGGCTGATCCACATGATCATGATTCTTGTTTGAGACCGTCTGGAGATGCTTGTCTTGGGGAGGTTGATTTGGGGAATCATCAAAAAACTCGTCAGAATCGGATGAAGGAGACCGGTGCTGGGTGTCTGCGGATTCTCAAGCAAAAGAAAGGAGATTGGATTCGAAATTTGACAGAAATCCTGATTGAACTCGGATAGAATTCGTTAACATGGTAACAATGTGTTAGCTCCGCTAGTGGAGGTCTTTTCTTATCATCCGGTGAATACACAACCTCCCTGAAGATGAACCCGTATCAGGATGGTTGGTTTCTATCGATCACGCAACTGTTTTGAGTTTTTTGTGACTTTCATTTCAGACGAAAGACCCGTTGATTTCTGAGATTGGTGTTTCAAGTTACGGTTGTCGGTGATCGCTGATGTTTATTTCATCCTGGTTGGAATCTTCGCTCTTCGAGAGACCTTTTGAAGATTCCTTCGAACCGTCTGCCATGTTCTTCAGCGGTATCCACCTTAGGCCCATCAGGGATTGACGTCCGGCCCCTCATTATAGCTGGCACAACCAAGTTGTAATGACGCAGGATTTGCATCGTGATCAGTAATCAACAACAACAAAGGACATCGGTCGCACGTCTCGCCGTTTGTGACGAGAGTGGAGGTGTCGGTCATGTTTACGAACTTTCGCCCGCACACCCGACAACTCTCGGGCGATTGCCATCCAACGACATCGTCATCGATGACGATTCGTGCAGTCGGCAACACTGTGAGATTTTTCTCGAAGGTCAAGTCTGGACGCTGCGAGATTTGGGCAGCCGGAACGGAACCCATGTCGACAACATTCGGATCACCAGAGATTGGCCGCTGATGCATCAGCAGGTGATTCGAATCGGAAGCGCCCGTTTTCGATTCCTCATTGAGGGTGAAACAACTCGTGGGAAGGAAGACTTCGACACGGTTGTATCGCAGGAAACCTATCGGGAACTTCGTAGCACAATAACTTCCGTTCCGGATCTTGGATTCGAGGGTGATCCGGAGATCGAGAGTGATTCGAACATCGTCCATCGGGCGAAAGAGAGTCACTACTTGATGGACCAGATTCCTCAAGAACGCAGCAGAGAACTTGCGGAGGGCTTGGGGTACCTGCATCGAATGGCGTTGCGAACCGCCGCCTGCCAAACCCTGATAGAACTTGCAAACTCGGCGTTGGACGGATTGTTTGATGCATTGGATGTCGATATCGGGGCAGTGCTTTTGCTGGATGAGACATCGAACAGTTCCAGTGATGTTCGCCATGCCCGACGAGTGGCTTATCGCAATCGGGTCGCCTTGGAGTACGAACAAGTCTCCAGCACGCTCACTGACGCGACGTTGTTACGAAACGAAGCGGTCCTAGCGGAGGACTGGCGGTCCAGCACTCCCCTGGATGGAGCCGATTCCGACAGTCTCGATGAGATGGAAGTGCGGAGTGTGATTTGCGCTCCCATCCGCAGTCAGGGCAGAATCTGCGGGTTGATCCATCTCTATACGACACGAACGGATGCACTTCTCGATCAGGATGATTTGCATTTCACGCTGGCTGTCGCTGATCACTGCGGCACGGTGTTTGGACTGTTGGAAGAGCGGCAGAAGCTCAAACAGAGTCTTGAGCAGCAACGACAGAAGTATGACTCCCTTCGCAAACAACTGATTGAGAACAGTCAGCTGGTCGGGGAAAGTCCATCGATGCTGGCACTTCGTGATCAGGCCATGCGGGTCGGCCCCACTGGCGCCACGGTGCTCGTACGGGGGGAGAGTGGGGTCGGTAAGGAACTGATCGCCCGGTTGATTCATCACAGCAGCGAGCGTGCTGACAAGCCGCTGGTCTGTATGAATTGTGCAGCTCTCTCAGAAAGTCTGCTGGAAAGCGAACTGTTCGGACACGAAAAAGGGGCATTTACAGGAGCGACAGAGAAGAAGATCGGAAAGTTCGAACAGGCCAATCAGGGAACGCTGTTTCTGGACGAAGTGGGTGAAATGAGTCCTGCGATCCAGGCCAAGTTTCTCCGCGTACTCGAAGGACATCCGTTCGAGAGAGTTGGAGGGAGCAATCCTGTGAACGTCAACGTCCGCGTGATTGCTGCGACGAACCGTCATCTGGAGGATGCTGTCAAAGCGGGTGAGTTCCGCCAGGATTTGTACTTTCGCTTACATGTTGTGCAGATCAACATCGATCCGCTTCGGGAACGCAGCCTGGATATTCCCATTCTAGCGGAACATTTTGTCAATCGGTTCAGCCAGAGCACCGGACGGGCCATACAAGGGCTGACTCCAGCTGCGATCGAAGTCCTTACTCGTTATCACTGGCCGGGAAACGTTCGGGAACTGCAAAACACGATCGAGCGAGCTGTCATTCTCTGTCAGACCGATCAGGTGGATGCGTGTGATATCCAGTTGTCGTCATTGGAGGGGGGGCGAACATCGGCGCACGGTTACGCCTCAACGGGAGAGGGGCAGTATCGGGAAATGACGATCGATGCTTTAGAGCAGGCACACATCCTGGCAACACTTGCATATACCGAGTGGAACAAGACCCGGGCTGCTCAAATCCTGGCTATCGAACGATCAACCCTGGATCGAAAGTTAAAAAGGTATCAGGTGTCTCGCCCAAAGGACTGAATGGGTTCAGATTGACCTCGATTGTGATCGATGGTCAGGCGGCTGATGGCGATGTCCGATCATGAAAAATTCTGAAACGCTGCCGCCGATGGTATTGTCGTGACCTGATGAGTGAAGTGAGTGGAGACGCTGATCGCACGATTCACGCAGAAAGCAAGTAGTGAACCATGTCTCCGGGCGACCTGTTGATCGACGGATACAATGTGCTTCACGCTGCTGGTCTGGCGCGACGGTCTTATGGACCGGGCGAATTCGAAAAACGTCGGGCGAATCTGATCAGAATGATTGCTCAGCAACTTTCCGCACGAGAGCGCCGACGGACGACGATTGTGTTTGACGCGAGCGATCGCTCGGTTCTGCCCTCGCCCCCGAAGGAGGTGTATGACGTGCTGGTCCTCTTCGCCGATGAGGGGGGAGATGCGGATGCCACCATTGAACGTCTCATTCAGGAGAACTCGGCCCCCCGCCGGTTATGTGTTATCTCCAGCGACCATCGACTGCAAAAAGCGGCCCGCCGCCGTCGGGCCAAGTTCCTTGATAGTGATGTCTTCCTACAGCGTCTTGCGAACCGATCTCACCGCGAACATCGGCATCGCCAGCAGGACGAACCTGATACCAAGCGTTCCGGACACTTGCCGCCGGCCGAAGTCGAAGCATGGCTCCGTGTGTTCAACGATCTCGATCAGGTCAAAACCTCCACCCCTTCCGAAGCATCGCGTTCTAGCAAATCTGTTCAGCATCAAACGGCCAGTAAGCCTTCCCCGGAGGCTAAGCCACTCGTCAGCCCTGGGGATTCCCCACATCAGCATGAAGTGAGGGAGCATCTCTCCCGCGAGGTTGAGTTCTGGGAATCACGAATCTCAGAACTCTGGGACGACAGCTGAACAGCACACGATTGACGCCTGTGCATCATCGTTCCACAATCAAAGTCTTGAAACGATCTCAAACGACTGACCAATCAGTGAGATTAGTCCCCATTACGGGAGAGAGTATGCCACTGTCGCATGAAGTCGATCATACGGTGCTTTGGAGTTTTCGCCGCAGATACTTGCTCGCGCTCCTGAGTTGCCTGACCTTGGGATGTGGGGCCGAGAAATATCAGGAGCGACTGGCCCAGACCAGCGAATACTTTGAGTACAAGGATCGGATTAACCGCGAATTGGGACCTGAGTGGACCGGACACGGCATCAGCATCAAGGTTCCGAAGCAATTTCAACTCATCCCTCCCCCTGCGACACCTGACGGCGAAGAGGAAGAGTTTGCATCGCCGACAGAAGATCATCGGCAACCTCACTACCTGGGAATTGAACTGCCGGGGCTGGTTGGGGCCTGGAAGGCTAACGTGCAAGCCGATGCGGAAGGCTCCGATCACGGACGGACAGCGTACCTGTATCTGTTCAGCAACTATGATCTCTACCATCAGCCCCCTGATCAATTTGGCGTGAGTGTTGATCCGACGACATTCATGTCGGACTTCGAGCGTCAGCTCACAGCGGCGATCGGAGTCTTTCTACCGGAGGGAGACGGAGGGACTGGTGCTGACAAGAATATCCGTTACCGCGAAATGATTCCGGCCGGGCCGCCTAACAGCAAGTTCCGCCCGAGGAGTGACTTCACGGCGGTTGCTCTCTCTCCCGGGATCCCGGTCAGCGATGTCCCTTTGGAGATGCAACTTTACGAATGGCTGGGGAGCAAGGTGCAGGTCGCTGTGCTCATGGTCTACCCCGCGTCGGTGAGTCCTCAGGAGCATTTGCAGGAGAGGCTCCAACTCGCGATGGAGACCTTCGTGGCATCCGATCAGCCACCGCGTCCGGCAGGTTCTTCTTCCGGTCCAAGCCCTTCCGGGCAGAAGGGCCCTTCAAGGAGTTTCTGAGCAGCCACGAGTTTGGCTCGGGAATTCCTTTTGCCCTGAACGCACGTCACTAGGCCGGACGATGGTCTGCTAAAGGTGACGTGCTGTCGATGGGAGATGATCAGCGACTAAAGGCGCCAACCATTCGGTAAGGTGGCGCCGCGGGGGATTACGATAATCCCGTCCCGGATCACGATCGGGTCGTGATCTGCATCGAGCTCGCCCGTGGGTTTGACGATCACATCACTGCCGATCCTGCAGTTTTTGTCGACGATGGCCTGCTCGATGACTGCCCGATTACCAATCGCCATGGGCGGTCTGTCCAATTGCGCATTCTCAGCGTGGTGGTCTTCTGACTCGAAGTAGTCAGCCCCCATCAATACGCAGTTACGAATCGTGACGTCCTTGCCGATGTTGCATCGCACGCCGATCAAACTGTTTTCGATCACCGTGCCTTTGTCGATGTTGCACCCATCAGCAATCAGGCTCCCAGTGATCGTGGCACCGTCGATTCGCGTCGCCGGCAGGTAGCGCGGCCGTGTATAGATCGGGGTATCCTCCATGTCGAATCGGAACGGAGGCTTTCGGTGAGCAAGTTGGAGATTGCACTCAAAGAAGGCTTTGATGGTTCCGATGTCTTCCCAGTAACCATCAAACAGATGTACCTGAACGTGACGGGAGCGAATCGATGCGGGGAAGACCTCTTTGCCGAAGTCTTCATATTCGGTCTTCTCCAGCAGGTCGACGAGCGTGTCTCGATTGAACAGGTAGATGCCCATACTCGCGAGACAGTCGCGCCCGCGGCTCTGCACACCATGAGCATCGAGCCAGGCGGGTTCTGTCCGGACCAGTGCCAGTTCCTCTTCGGTCTTCGGTTTCTCGAGGAAGCCCTCGACACGACCGGCATCATTCAGTCGCATGATGCCGAATGATGCTGCCTTCTCCCGGTCGACTGGCAGGCCGGCGATGGTGACGTCTGCCCCCGTTTCCTGGTGAGTCTGGAGCATCTCCCGGAAGTCCATGCGGTAGAGCTGGTCACCGGAAAGAATCAGCACATAGTCGATCCCGTGCTGTTGGACATATCGCAGGTTCTTGCGAACCGCGTCAGCGGTTCCCTGATACCAGTCTTCCCCCCGGTTATTGGTCTGCTGAGCCGCGAGAATCTCGACAAAACCGCCGTGAAACGGGTCAAAGCGGTAGGTCTGCCGAATGTGGCGATGCAGGCTGACCGAGTTGAATTGTGTCAGCAGGTAGATCCGGCTGATCTCACTGTTCAAGCAGTTGGAGATCGGGATGTCGATCAGCCGGTACTTGGCTGCCAACGGCACCGCCGGCTTCGACCGATAGGCCGTCAACGGCTGCAACCGGGTTCCCTTGCCACCACCCAAGACTAAGCAGGCTACGTTCTTCATTCCGGTAATAGAGCAGAACGTTGCGCTTGTTTCAATTGGATGGCGAGGTCATCTTTTCGGATTTCCTGCCATCAGGAATCACCCGAGGGGACGACTGAATTTCAATGGAATCGGTACTCCCCACCAACGGTCAGACCGTCGACAAATGTGGCTTCTTGAGAGTCACCAAGTCGCAGGTTCGGATCCGTTCCAATCGAGTCATACACAATGTTGTCATACCCGCGTGAAAGGTTGCTGATATAGAAGAGTTGATAGCTCACGAACAAAGAGAGGTGTTCGTTGAGATGGACCTTGCCATGCACCGCCAGGTCGAGACCTGGGGCAAACTCCGAGTTTTCATCGTGAGTCGACATCTGAGCTTCCGTGGGACTGAAGAGCTGCTCGGACAAGACCTCATTACGATGACGATTGAAGCCGATCATGAACTTCGGGGTGACGCCGACACTGAATCGTTCATGCTCGAATTCGGCCCGAAAACCAATCTGAGGTGCGAACACGTTGTTCTTGGCACTGGAATAAAGGCGATGGTTCAGGATGATATCATCCGTCGGGTCATCAGGAGTGTTTGAGTCTGCGATGTCTGTTCCCCGGACATCCAGAGAATCCCAGAATCGGACATACTGAAATCCGAACAACGGCCGAATGGTGACTGGCTGATTGGGCGTCAAAGGATTCAGGATGTAGTTGAGCTCTGTCGTGAATAGCTGTGATTTCACGCGAGTTGAGAGGCCTTCGCTGAAGAGAATCATCTTGGTGTCGCTGAGGGCACCGTCCTCCAGGAGTGGAACAACCGGGATGATGTTCTCGAAAGTGAGACTATTGAAGAACGGAACTTTGACGTCGTAAGCATCTGCTTGTTGCAAGGCTGAGACACCCGCTTCAAACAAGCCGATCCGCGTCGGGAGGCCGAAGACTCCGCGAATGCCGTTGTTGCTGTTCAGTGCAATGTGATCGAGCGTTGAGATCTCGCCCTGGCCGACGTTGCTGTCTGTATTGGGGTTGATGGCGGTGAATGTTCCGCGTTCATCCCCACTTAAGCGGGAGGCTCCCACGTTTTTGATACCGGGATCTTCAATACTCCAGTTCAGGTACTCAAGTCGGAGATAGGCATGCTTGAAGGCACTGCTGAAGGCTGCCCAATGCAGTTCATCACCGTGGGAAAAGCGGTCTTCTGGGAGAAGCTCATAGACCGTGTTCGGGCTGAGCCCGCCGGGTCCGCAGGTGTTGCAACCGGGGCCATACGCAGGGTATTGAGGGCCTCCGTAGACAGGGGCTCCCGGATAGCCATAGGACGCTGGCTGGATGGGTCCCTGAGCCATTAAGACCGACGGCAAGAGCAGGGCACTTGCAACGGTGAGAGACCTGAGCCATCCCCACCGGCGATGGCGTGGCTTCATGTCCGAGGATCCCCATTGGGCGTTGAACCGAAGTGTGGTCCGTGATCCCGTTGGTTGCATGTCTTGTTTCCTGAATCTTCGACTGACTGAAGCCCAAGTGGCACTTCGGCTGAACCTCAACCATCGCGCACTGAACGCACGGAAAGGGATTTCCTTTCTGGTGTATCGGTCGTATGGCTTCTACGGCTTTGAGAAACTTTGACGTATCCGGACGACTTTGCGGATTGCGCCAGGTTTACGCGCAGTCGGCAAGGGCAAACTGGAGGTAGAGGGATGTGGAGCCGGTCGATCTCCGGCATATCTTGCCGCAGCCCCTGCTTGATGGGTCACCAAAAGCAAAGCACTCCGGCTGCTCGATGCAGCCGGAGTGCTCAAACTCATGATGTCGTATTGGAAGAGACGAATCGCCCCTGATTCGGGATCAGTGCTGGAACAGGAATTCCTTGGTGTTCAACACGGCCCAGCAGACATCTTCGAGGGCAAGACGTCGATCCTCTGATGCTTGAATATGGTTGCTGGCCGCTTCCCATTCCGTTGCACTCGGGCGTCGGCTGAATGCGCGGAGATAAAGCTCGGTGACGATCTCCTCATCCGATTTGCCTGCGTCCATCATCTGCTTGATGCGACCGGCATCGCTGCGGAGTTTCTCATGAACGGTCGGGCCGTTGATCATCTGCAGGGCCTGAGACAGATTTGACTCGTTCGATCTCTCGCATTCGCACGCCATCTCTCGCTGAGGTTGTCCAAATGCTTTCAGGAACTCATGGTCCTTCGGAGGTTCGGGAAGTTGAGTCGCCGGAGTGCCGGCCGGGACGCCTGCAAACGATTCGGGGACTCCGGTCACTTCAGAGATCGCGTCCAGCAATTGTTCTGCGGTCAACATGCGAGGCACGTAGTGGGAAGTGTAACGCTCGTCCTCGGTGTTGAATTCGTTGGCTCTCGCTGTGCGCTGATAGGTTTCACTGTTCATGATCTCACGAATGAGCCACTTTCGTGAATAACCGTTCCGAATGAACTGACGGGCCAGTTCGTCCAGCAGTGGGGCATTCGAGGGAGGGTTACTGTCACGGAAGTCATCGACCGGCTCGACGATGCCCTGTCCAAACAGATGTCCCCAGACGCGGTTGACGACAGCTTTTGCGAAGAACGGGTTGTTGTCAGAAGTCAGCCAATCTGCAAAGACCTCGCGTCGGTCCTCCTCGGACGGGACATCAACATCGCCCCTCAGCAGGAGATGCACCTTCATGGTCTCACCCGTGCGAGGCTGTTTGTTCTCCCCCGAGTTCTGATTGAAGATAATTTCATCATCAGGCCGTGGGCCTTCTTTGCGACCAACTCGAGTGAAGGCGGCACCGATCCCGTAGTAGTTGTCCTGAGTCCAACGTTCGAACGGGTGGTTGTGACATTTGGCACACTGGATTCTGACACCGAGGAACAGCTGTGCGGTTGTCTCGGTGGCATCGTTCGGGTCACGACTGGCCCGCCAGTAGTTGGCGGCCGGATTTTCGAACACGCTTCCTGATGCCGTCAGCAGTTCGCGTGCGAACTCGTCCATCGGAACATCATGGAGCACGCCTTCGTAGATCCAGCGGTTGAACTTAGCAACCCCTTCGGGCTTGAGTTTGCCACTGGTTGTTCGTAGTACGTCAGCCCATCTCAGGCCCCAGAAGGCAGCGTAGTCGGGTGTGTCGAGCAGTTTGTCGACCAGTTCCGCTCGCTTGTCCTCACTTTCGTCATTGAGGAATGCTGTGGTTTCGTCGAGTGACGGCAGACGGCCAGCCGCATCCAGATACGCGCGACGAATGAACTCGTCGTCCGTGCAGGTCTCGGAGGGAAGGATTACCAGTCTCTCTAGTTTGTCATTCACCAACCGGTCGATGAAGTTCGACTCAGCTGGGTCATTCCAGACGAAACCGGGCACTTCCTCCAGGAAGGTAAGGTAGGACGTGTCCATCTTGTCGAGATAGCGTGCGAGAATGGCTGATTCACCACGTCCCTGTCGGGTCACAAGACCATGTTCGTCCACCTTCGCGACCGATTCGTTCGAGGATGAGAAGTCCGTGAGCGCGGTCAGATCGTGGACGCTGCCATCATCGAAGGTACCCATGACGACAAGTTGCTGCTGATTGGAGCCATCCTGAAACACTCGCTGCCCCGGTGACATCGCGATGCTGACCAGTGTTGGAGCATCTGTTGGGTCGAGTTGCAGTCCTTCTGAGATCCATTGACGCAGGACCGAATGTGGGGCCTCGTCGACGTGGAGTCGCTGGCCGCCGCCATGAGCCACCTGCATCAGGGGCTTGCGGAGAAGTAACGACTCATCCGGATTCATCACATTCGTCCGGCGGGCGAAATACTCGTGGCGGAGCGTGTGAGTATCCAATGCGGGATCGTAGGCACGAAGCGACAAACGAAATCCCCCCTTGCCGGATGGTGAGCCATGACAGGCGCCCGAGTTGCAGCCGGTCTTGGTCAGCGCTGCCTGAACCTCGGTCTGAAAACTGATTGGAGCAGGGGCTCCTGTTTCGGAGACGGTGACCGGAACTGTCGCCGTCAATGAATCGACTGT
Source organism: Planctomycetaceae bacterium (assembly GCA_020426325.1). Lineage (GTDB taxonomy): Bacteria > Planctomycetota > Planctomycetia > Planctomycetales > Planctomycetaceae > JAHBXU01. Next base: position 39,839 of record JAGQQG010000042.1, read on the forward strand.
GATGGTGATTGTTGTCTGACCATCAGCGACAGGCCGAATGATGAAGGTGTCTGCAACGGCGATGGTCGGGTCTGAAGAGGTGAACGCGGCATCTGCTGTGAGGTCACATAGACTGCCGTCGTCCAGTTCTCCCGTGACGATGATCCGCTGTTCTGCTCGTCGACCGGCAAGAACGACCTTTTCCGGCAGAACGGTCAAGCGGACCGGTGATGAACCGGTCTCTTCCGCACTGGCGGAATTGAAACCGTAGGTCACAAAACAGATCGTCAAACAAGCGAGGGTGCGATTGAGATACATCATGTCCTGCCTTCGCGTGTAGTGGCGTGATGGGTTGCTGCTGGTACGGATCGATCAGCAACGGTGGGGACCCAATTTACTCAACGGTAATCTTACCAAGTGGAGCAGTGACCGTCACTTGCTCGATATCAACAGCGGTCGCTTTGACGACCGCCTCTGTAAATTCACCAGCTGCAGCATCGCCCGTCGCTGTCAGAACAACCTCGCCCGTCGACTGATCGGCGGGAACGATGACCTCAGCTGCCGTGACCCCGGCGGGAAGTTTTTCGACGATCAGCTTGACGCTGCCGCTGAGTGCCGGATTGCGTGTGAGGTCAACCTTCACTCGAAGTTCTCCTGCCTTCTTAAGCAGGCGATCCGAGGGCGCGGCTGTCATTGCCAATGATGGATCGATGCGATAATTGATAGGGGCTGCAATTGCGGTGTGGGTGGCGTCGTCCTTTTTATGCGTCCCTTTCAGCACAACAGTGAATGGCCCCTGAGGGGTTTTGGCTCCAGCCGCCAGCTCCAGAGTGACCTCATTGGATCCTGCGGGAATGGGTTGCAGCTTGAGTGTGGCTTCCGGCGGGAAGGCCGTTTTGTCGAGAATCGCAGCCAGCTCAATCGCGCCATCCACCTGATCGCCGCGTTGGGCAACGACTTTGACATTCGTCTTGAGATGCTGGCCCAGCACCACCTCCGCCGGTTCGATGGAAAGCGAAAAGTCCGGAGCTGGCTCGACCGCAGCCGTGAACGCGAGACTCACATTGCGGGGGAGAACAGAGACCTGATTCCATCGTGCTCGTAACGAGTCGTTCAAAGTTGCAGTCTCGCGAACTTCCTGATCCCCGGTGGTTGCGGTGCCCACGACGGAAACATGGTCGAGCACGTTGGCCGTTGCGGCACTTTCGGGAGCTCGGATTGTCAGGATGCCGGAATTCATCCCGGTGCCGACGATCGTAGGAAGAGCAGTCCATCCCTCTGGCAGTCCCTCCATGGTGAGCTGAACGGGGCCGTTATGTCCGCGGCGCGTGACGTTTACCGTCACATCCCCGACGCCTCCCGCGGGCACGTTGATATGATCAGCACTGACTGCGAGATCGAATCCGGGCTGAAATGGTTGTGCCTCAATTCGGTAGGCGTAAAGGTCGCCCCCTTCATGGATGAGGTTGGATGCTGTCAGCGTGTACTGGCCATCTGCATTGAAGGTGTGATCGAGGACCCCCTCAGCAGTCCCTGCATCATCAACGCGACCAATCTGTTTGCCCCCAGAGTCGTACAACTCAAGCACTAGATCAGTGGGGGCGGCCTGATTACGAGTGACACCTTTGAAGACAAAGTGTTGTCCGTTCGTCGCTGTGAATGTGAATCGGTCGATGTCGCCAGGTTCATTGAAACGACCATTGAGTTGAGTGCCCAACTCGACGTTGTTGGCCTGCGGTAGAGTGTTGTTGGGTTCTCGTTCGAGAAACTCCGGTGAGTCGCCGACAGCCACGAATGTAAAGGCACTGGAGGTACCGTTCACTCGACGAGTACTCACGGGATACCAGTTGTGCGGCCAGTCAGCAGGGACGGTGAGATGAGACGGATCGGCATCGTCGACACTCATACCTGCGAAGTCGATCCGCGAAGACACCCCCCGCTGAACGCCCATCGGCACGGGCACATTGATGCACGGAAAATCACCGACCCGCAGTCGATAGAAGTGCCCCCCGCCTCCCGCGTATCGAATGTCACGAACCTCAATCAGATATGTACCGGATTCTTTAAAGGTATGACACAACTGACTATCTCCGCTGAGTCCTTCCGCATCGTCGGAATAGGCCAGTTCATGTCCCTGTTGATCGTAGATAAAGATCGACGGATCCAATGGTGAGCCGAGTCTGCGTGCGAGAACCTCGAACGAAAGTTGCTGTCCGGCCGTTGCTTCAAACTGAAAGAAGTCCCGACTGAGGTTGTCGACGTGTCCATCGACTGCACCTGGAATCGTGATCGCCTGAGCGGACTCAGGGGCGTTATTTCCTTGTCCTTCGGCAACGCTGGCGAGGTCATCCACTACAATCAACTGCAGGTCGCTCACACCGCCTGGAGAAATCACGCGTAAACCATGCAAGCCGAGCGGTGTCTCGCTCGGAAGTTCGATCGAGAATTGTACTGATCCATCTGCAGTTGTGACCGGCACAGAGGTTCCCCAGGTCGTCCAAAGTTGGGAGACGCCGGACAGATTGCTTCCGCTGAGCGTCAACTCGGACGTCTGGCCCGGCCTGATGCCCAGGGGGGAGACAGTGGTCACACTGGGAGGGGCTGCCAAAGCACTTGCGGAGGCGAAACAGCCTGCAGTCAACATGCATGTTCGACTGAGACACGAACGGAGAGTCATGTTCTTGAACACGTTGATCTCACACAGGGTTGGATAATCGTGTTTATCTGGCAGGGAGGCAGCTGCCGTGATTCAGTGACTCACGACGAGCTGACCATGTCTGAAGGGAGAGAGTAACCCGAAGGTCAGAGGAGGGATCTTCGTTCAGTCAATAAATCAAACCTCTCCCATTCACTTGAGGTATCCCCATCATACGCGACAGAATGGTCAGAATTCAAAGGAACAGCTGGGTTCTGTCACCGTTGCAGCTTCCTCAGGCGACACTCTCTGTTCATTCCGACTATCCGGCGCATTCAGGAGGTCAAGATGCCAATGTGGTTCGTGGCTGGAATTATTGACAAATCGTAAAGAGATGATTGACGGAAGATCATCACAGGCCAATAATTGAAGCTGGCCATTGATGCAGTGCTGTCGCGGGTAACAGATCCTTCCCCTAGCTGTTTTTGCGGCGATTACCGTGCAGTCGCAGTGCTGATCGCGACATCATTTTCCCCCCATGACTAGCCCGTCTGTCCAACGCTTCCGCGAAGCACTCAAGGTCTCACGACCTTTGGGGATCTCGGTCCATACCGACCGCAATCCGAAGCCCGTTGTGGCCAAGATTGAAGCTCCCTATGCCATCCTGGGGAGAGGGAGCCGGTGTGCCATCCGTCTGGCAGATAAGTCTGTCTCATTCCGGCACGTCTATTTGCAGGCGTTCGGTGATCGAGTTATCTGTGTCGATCTGCTCAGTCCCAACCCGATCAAATGGAGCGGACCTGAGACGACGGATTGGATGACCACGAATCATGTCGTGAATGTGGGCCCCTACAAGGTCCAACTCAACGGGGATGGTTGGGTGAAAGACTGCTCAGGCTGGCCGTCACCACTGGTGTGCAAGACGCGAACAGACGAGTCGACCCCGTTTGGAGCATTACCCCTGGTGCATCTCGAGTTGCTCAATCAGCACCTGAAGGGGATGGCCTGGCCGATCAACCGTGTGCTCACACTCGTCGGTCGCGACGACCGATGCCGTATCACCTGTGCCGATGAGAGAATCTCCCGCGTCCATTGCAGTCTTGTCTTGACTCCCTACGGCTTGTGGGTTGTCGACCTGATTGGCCGTGGGGGAGTGCAGGTGAATGGGAAGGCGCAAACCTGCGCACTGCTCGCAGAGGGGGACGAATTGGGTGTCGGGCAGTACCGCATGGAAACGGTGTACGAATCAGCCCCCCGGCAGTTCGGTGAGGATTCCGGGCAATTCAATCAAGATCCGGAAACAAAAGAGATCGCAATCCCTCCGGAGATCGCAGACGCGGAAGAGAACCTTCCCTCTCCGGAATTCCTGACCCGGAACAACAAGATATTTCCCTCCCAGATCGAGCCACCCGTTCTCATTGTGAAGCCTCAGGGAGGAATCCGCTCATCCGGATATCAGCAGATTCAACTGGAGTCCAACATCATCACTCAACTGCTGATCACGCGTCCCAGCCTGCCGAATCTCGTCGTTGATATCAGCAACGCCGACGTCATGGACTCAATCATCATGAATGCGATGATGGCCATGTGCCGTGCGGCGAAGGGCAGGGCGGCCATCTGCAACGCATCGTCAGGTATTCTGGAGTTGCTGTCCGAGATCAGCCTGACGAAAGTCTGGCCTCACTTTCCGACGCGAGAAGATGCCATCAACTATGTGCTGAATGGCTAAGAGCTACGCTTCTCGTCGACTCTCCTTGAGGAGTTGCTCGGCCACAAATCCGACGGTCCGCTCCGCCATGAAATTGAAGTAGTCCCAGCTATGGCCACCGGCTGAGGTCTCCAGATCGCACTCGAACAGGATGCCAGAGGACGCCAGCTTGCTCGCCAGGCATTCTGTTCCTTCGTACCAACCCGCGTCGGTGGGATCGCAGACAAACAGTTGATGCCTGGGCCAGTTGAGCGGATGCAAGTTGAGTGTGACCGTCTGCTGACGTGCCGCCTCGGCATCAACGAACATCTCATCGAGCGGCAGTCCTTGCCCCATCAGCTTTTGAAAGTCGACAGCAGGTGAAATGGCCGCAACGACAGGAAACTCGCGTGCATGTCGATAGGCCAGTTGAAAAGCGCCCTGTCCCCCCATGCTGATCCCCATAAGTCCAATCAAGGGAGGTGCAATCCTCCACTGCTCGCTTATCCAGGGAACGACCTGTTCTCTCAAGTACGACATCGGAGTCAGCGCGTTATCAAAGTCTGTGCAGATGCGATCCAGCCACCACGATCGTGCACCGTGTGGGCAGACGACCGGGATGCGATGTCTCGCAAACTCACGCGTGAAGACCTCGTTTCCCGCGAGAGTCTCCAGGCGATGCCCGTGCAGAAACAGGATTGCTCCGGGATGCAGATCATCACCCGCGGGGGAATAGACGTCCGCTCGCTTGCCCGCGATTGTGACGCAGTCCCAGCGTCCTGGTATATCAACCGCCAAAGTCACGACTCCTGAGACTCAGTCCCGATTTCGGAAGGGGTTTCAATTCACAAAAAATGACAGGCTCGTGCATCGTGCCTCTGGTTGATCAACTCACTGTCTTCCTACAATTCGCGCACAGAGTTCAAGGAACGCTCCAATTATTGAGTCACGATCTTCAACGGAAAGAAGCACCATGAAAGGCGACCAGAAGGTTATCGATGCCCTCAATCAGGGATTGACCATCGAACTGACCGCAATCAATCAATACTTCATCCAGTCACGTATGTGTGCGAACTGGGGCTTTCACAAACTGGCGAAGCACCATTATGCAGAGTCCATCGAAGAGATGCAGCACGCACAACTGCTGATTGATCGGATTATCTTTCTCGAAGGCGTCCCCGAGATTGCCCGGTACGATGTCATCCGAGCCGGCACCAACGTCAAAGAGCAGTTGCAGTACGACCTCGAAGTCGAGACCCAGGCCAGCAAAACCTACAACGAAGCTGCGGAAATCTGTCAGCAAGCGAAAGATGCCGCCAGCCGTGAGATCGTGGAACGCATCATTCGCGAGTCGGAAGAAAGCCTCGACTGGCTCGAAGCTCAACTCGAACTGATCGAAACTATCGGCCTTGAACTTTATCTCCAGTCCCAAATGGGCGAGGAAGAGGGGGGATAAGAAATCTGGCGATCAAGCCCACGGGCCACGGCCCGTGGGTCATCTCAAAACAGGTCCGCCACAAAAAACCGAGACTCGACTCGATCGGCGATCAAGGACAGAAACCACCGCAAAGGTTCGCGGCTCTTGCCTGCTGTACAGTTGTCGATGATCAGAAACGCCAGAAACAGGTTCCAGTCGTCGATTCGCTCGATGAGTGACCTCAGCCGATCCTCATCGACCCTCTGCGAACGTCGCTGTTGCTGCCAGAGTGCATAAGGCTCATCGTGCCACTGCACCATGTTCAGCAGGTCGGGATCGTCACAGAATTCCGCGAGAAACCGACGAGCGTGCGACGCATGGCTACGGGGATCGTTGATCGCAACCCCTTGTGTTGCCTCTGCCTTGAATGTGTCGTGGGTGTGGATGATCAGCCGCAGTCGGTCCTCTTCTGAGGATGTGATTTTACCTGCGAGCCTGCCGAGGTTCCGCTCCAGTTCGTCGATATGGGCGCGAACTGTCCCTTCGGGGTGACCCGGTCTCGGTGTGCCCCAATCAAGATTAACGAGGTATCGCTCGTCCTGCTGGATGGCATTCAGAATGGCAGCTGCATCTGTCATGGAATGCGGATCAACGGTGTATTCACACGTCGGCCAGACGCAACAAGCCCGGCCTCTTCGCAGGAAGGGACCGGGCCAATGAACATCAGGTTCGGTTTTTTGACTGGTGGTGAACTGGATGGACTAGACAGTCGCCCCGTCTGGGCCGTGGAGTTCGATCAGCTGGCGAATCTTGGCGTGGCAGGAATTGCATCCGCCACCTGCTCCGCAGCTCCGGACGACATCTTTCACACTTCCCGCTCCGAAAACGGTTACGGAGTCAGCGATCTGCGACTCCTTGACCTGCAGGCAATGGCAGATCATTCTGTCAGTCAGGGTTTCCGTGCACCGCACCGCACAGTCCTCACCAGTGGTTGCGAATACTAATGAAGTTGAGACTCAATCTCATTAGCAGAAGCTTACGCTGCGGGCTTGGCCCTCGTCAACGACAAGTTGCTTGCGAAACCGTCAAATCTTCAAGATTCTGAGTCTGAGGTGACAGGTGGTCGATTTCCCGCAAGATGATTCTGAGAATAAGTTTAACTCGTTTTCTGAGTTCTATCTCTTCTACCTCAGTGAGCATCAGAATCGAATCTCTCGTCGATTGCACTTCAGCGGCACCCTGCTCGTGATGGTTCTGCTCGTCCTCTCTGCCTTGTTTCAAATGCCGTGGCTGCTCGTGATGCTCCCGGTCGTTGGTTATGGTTTCGCATGGGTGGGCCACTTTGTCTTCGAGAAGAATCGGCCAGCGACTTTCAGGCATCCGTTTTACAGCCTGATGGGAGACTTCGTGATGTTCAAAGAGATGCTCACCGGCAAAATCACGTTTTGAGGCAAATGATGGCAAATCGCTTCGATGTTCTGATGTGTCTCGGATGTCTTGCGAGTCTGTCCCTCTCGGTTGCGAAAACAAAAGCCGATGGTCCGGCGGACAATCGCCCCGAAAGTGTGAGACAGATTCCACCTCCGGGAGTTGAAATCTCTGCCGAAGACCGGACGCGCCTGCAGGCTGAGCTTGGTGAACTTCAGATACAAGTTGAAACACTCCGAACGAGTGACGACGAGTTCGTGCAGTCACTACTCCCGGATGTCGAGATCTTCGCCCGGGCCGTCGATCAGGCTTTGCGATTCAACGAGATGTTCAGCGAGGATGACATCGGGCGAGCGGGCATGTTGCTGGAGGAGGGGAGTCGACGAGCTGGCCAATTGGCTGAGAGGAAAGCACCCTGGGCGCAGCAGAAGGGGCTGGTCGTCCGGGGGTTTCGCTCCAAGCTGGATGACACGGTCCAGCCGTACGGTCTGCTGATCCCTGAAAGTTACACGACCGAAACACCGGCGCGTTATCGCTGTGACGTCTGGCTCCACGGGCGCGGCGAGCGGTCGGTCGAGTTGCAGTTCATTCACACACGGATGACGAACCGGGGTGCGATCGAGCCGGAAGACACGATCGTGTTGCATCCCTTTGGTCGCTACTCGAATGCCTTCAAGTTCGCTGGTGAAGTCGATGTACTAGAGGCTCTGGAACACGCAAAGTCCCAGTACCGCATCGACGACGAACGAATCGGCATGCGCGGCTTCTCGATGGGCGGGGCAGGCTGCTGGCAACTCGCCGTCCACTACGCCGACCGCTGGTTCGCTGCCAATCCCGGTGCTGGCTTCTCCGAGACACCTCAGTTTTTACTCTCATTTCAGGGAGAGTTACTCTCGGCACCGTGGTGGGAGGAGACCCTCTGGCAATGGTATGACTGTCCGGCATGGGTCACGAACCTCGCCAATTGTCCGACGATTGCCTACAGCGGCGAGATCGACGTCCAGAAACAGGCCGCTGACGTGATGGTTGACGCTTTTCGGAAAATGGGGGCTGAACATGCGCGTTATCAGATGAGTCCTGCTCCTGAGCACCCCTTCAACAGACGTGGTCGCGAGTTGGTGCATCTCATCGGACCTCAAACTGCACACAGCATTCATCCCGAAGCCAAGACGCGCATGGAATCCATGCTGCAGCACATCGCTCGGGTGGAATCGGCTGGCACGCCAGAGGCTGTCAGTTTTGTGACACCGACCCTGCGGTATGACCGCATGCATTGGATCAAATCAATTCCCTCGAAGAGCACTGGAGCACAGGCTATGTGTCTGCCCGATTACTGCCTCCCAACAAGATCATCATCGCGCTGAGTGGAGTGACTGACTTTGAGTTGAACTTTGGCCCCGGAGAATTGCCGGAGTGGTTCCTGGAAACCCCGGACGTTCAGTGGGAACCGATCAGGCGTCCAAACTTAGGAGGACAAACGGAGAGCAGGCCGGATGATCTTCTGGGTGAGCCACGGATTCGGTCCGACCGATCGTGGTCGGTTCGCATTTATGCGGATGGGGCGGAGATCCAGACAGGAGAAGGGCCGCTCGAGGTTGCCCAGTGGAAAATGGGTACGCCACCTTGGAAGGATGAGCTTCGCAAACGGCATGGACTCTCTGGGCCGATTGATGCTGCGTTCCTGGACTCATTTGTCTTCGTAACGCCGAGCGGTGAGTGTCGACATGCTGCGGTTGAGGAGTGGGCGCAGAGTGAGTTTGAGCATGCGGTCACACACTGGCGACAACAGATGCGGGGCGATGCGCGAGTCAAGGTGGACGCGGACATCACCGAGGAGGACATCGCACAGCACAACCTCATCCTTTGGGGCGACCCAGCGAGCAACAGCATGATAGCGCGAGTTATGCAGAACCTGCCCCTCCAGTGGACCGACAACGAGGTCATCGTGGGGGAACGCCGTTTCGACGCGGCCCATCACGCGCCAATCCTGATCTTCCCGAACCCGCTGAACCCGAAGAAGTACGTGGTGCTCAACAGCAGTTTCACCTATCGGGAGTACGACTACCTCAACAACGCACGTCAGACTCCCAAACTGCCGGACTGGGCGATTGTCGATCTCCGCGTGCCACCCGATTCACGCTGGCCGGGCAAGATCATAGACGCGGACTTCTTCGATGAGAAGTGGGAGTTGCAGACGCCGCACTTTGAGCGGGTGAATGCTAAGCAATGAATTTCGTTACGCGCCGGTCCTGAGTTGTGACTGACGGAGACGGTCACGTGCGCGGGAGAGGGTGGGGCCGATCGTGTTTTCCGGGATGCCAAGAGCACCGCTGATTTCGCGGTACGACTTGCCTTCCAGGTGGAACTGACGAATCACGTCCGCTTCATGTGACGGCAGTCCGCTCAACATGCTTTGCACGTCCTCGACCGTTTCAACGCGCTCAATGTCGGTCCCATTCGACCGGACAGCGTCGACATGGGCCTGCCGTGCATTCACGTGCCCAAAGGCTTCGGATCTCCGTCGCCGGACGATCTCCCGAACGACGACCCGGCGGGCGATGACCGTGAGATAAGTGGCGAGCGAACTTTCTCCGCGAAAGTTGCGGAGGACTGCGAAGTCATCTTTCAGCAGAGTGAGAAAAATTTCCGAGCAAAGGTCATCAATATCAGCAGTGCCAATGACGACGGACCGGGCGTGGGCCGTGTGGTTGATCACGTGGACAAACAGTCCAATGAAGCGGTCAACGAAATCCTCCCAAGCCCCGGGAGTCTGGCTGAGGCATCGCTTCAACAGTTTGCGATCGAGATCGGTGAGTGCCACTTTGCTGGCTCCACTGCCACTTCTTGTGGCGAGACCTCCGTCTGGAGACGGGGGCGATTCCTCCCTGTCGGGATCGGGAAAACTGTCGAGGTTCCTTCAGGTGACAGCCTGGGTTGCACCGACGAATCGACCAGGGGATGGCCAGTCGGTATCTTCCCAAAGTTTACACCTGGGGGCGAGATGCGACAAGACGTGTCTTTACGAACGTGCTCTTACCTCTGTCCTGATGGTGGGTTACGACGTCTGTCAAAGTTCTGCCGGTTAGAGAATCCCTAGCTTGACAGTGCAGGAATGCCTCAATAAGATTCCGGCGATGACAGGTCACAACTTGTGTCCTGATTCACGGTTGCGTCGCGAATGTTGGTCGCCGCACCGTTTGTTCGGGTTGTCGTCGGTGTTTCACTGCGAGTCTGTTCCATCATGCGAGGTGGACTGGAGTTGTGTTGCTCAGACGTCGATCCCTTGGTGGAGATCATCCAGATTGCCCTGCCAATCGGGCCCTGATCAGGTCAAATTGTTTCACAAGAGGCGGTTGTCTCCCGAGCCAACGTCGTCTGACACCCATGTTTGAGTGCCGAAGGAAGTGTCATCATGACTCATGTTGTTGCCGAACCCTGTTTCGGATGTAAGTACACCGATTGCGTTGTGGTCTGCCCGGTGGAATGCTTCTACGAGGGAGAGCAGATTCTTTACATTCACCCGGACGAATGCATCGACTGTGAAGCCTGCGTGCCGGAGTGTCCCGTCGAAGCGATCTTCCACGAAGACAACCTCCCCGAAGAATGGGCCGGCTATAAAGAGCTAAACGCCGAGATGGCCCCGCAGTGCCCGGTCATTACCGAAAAGAAAGAGCCACTTGCTGACAGCTAGTGGTCTGTCATTTCTGAAGTTGTGAGTTTGGTGGCCGGGACTGGAGGACGAAGTCCGGAGCCCCGGCGAGCGCTCATTCAACACTTGAAGTCCGGAACCCCTTCACCGGGGCTTCCCTCCTGACGTCGGTCCAGCCCCGGCCACTCACAATCTCAATTCTGACGCTCCACAAGTGGTCTGACGATGTTGGAATGGCGGGTTCGCCTGGACTGGCGATGCGTCGCTAATCCCGGCGAATTAGTACCGGTTGATCGACGGGTCGATCTGCTGAGACCACTCGTCGATTCCGCCAGCCATGCTTTGAGCCCGCTCGAAGCCCTGTTGTCTCATCCACATCGCCACGCGCAGGCTTCGGCCTCCGTGGTGACAGTGAATGATGATCTCCTGCTCGCGGCAATCTTCTAACTCTCCCACTCGGGCGGAAATCTCGCTCATGGGGATCAGCACTGCACCGTTGATACATGCGGTCTCATATTCCACCTGTTCGCGGC
>JAGQQG010000043.1 GCA_020426325.1 Planctomycetaceae bacterium
TGGAGTTCAAGAACATTCTGCTCAAGCCGCTCAACACGACCGACCTGTTCAACGGGACCGACCTGACCGGCTGGCGGGTTGTGCCGGGGTCGCAGAGTGAATTCGTGGTCGAGGAAGAGACGATTCACGTCACGGCGGAGAAGCAGGGCTTCCTGGAGACCGAGGGCACGTATGGTGACTTCATCTTTCAAGCGGAGGCCATCTGCCATCACGACCCTGCTGACGGAGGGGATGCTCTGAACAGTGGCTACTTTTTCCGTGCCAAGCAGGGGACAGAGGAAGCCCCGTCGCACGGCTATGAGGTGCAGATTCACAACGGCTGGGAAGGAGACGACCATACCAAACCAACGAACGCCGGCACCGGTGCCATCTTCCGCAGAACCGAGGCGCGCAGGGTCATCCCCTCGGACAACGAATGGTTCACCACCACGCTCGTCGCCTCCGGGCCTCACATCACAGTATGGGTGAACGGCTACCAGGTCACCGACTGGGAAGACACCCGCGAACCCAACGACAACCCACGCCAAGGCCTCCGCCTCGAAGCGGGCCACATCAGTCTGCAAGGCCACGACCCCACAACGGACCTCTCATTTCGCAACCTGCGCATCGCCGAGATCCCCGAGCACTGAAAGTCGCCGTCGCGCCACGCGTGACGAGCGGAACATGTGTAGTCTTTCAACACGTTCGCGAACGCACGAGCGTCACTGTCATCACGACGGAGCGTGATGACTAAAATGCGTCACACGCGAAAGTGCAGGTCCCGCTTGAGAGACACCGCAGCGGCGACGGTGACGATGACACTGACCGAGAATGCGATTGCTACGGCGACTGCCGCACCACGGAGAGCCTCATAAACCGGACGACCGAGTGGTCGATGTTCGACTTGCCAGAGTAGATCTCCGATCGAGACGGGCCGCAACACGGGAAACACTTCGGGAATCAGGAGAATCATCATCGCGCCGCAGGCTGCAAGGATCACCGCATAGACAGGCTGTCTCACAGTGCAGGCAGTAAGGACACCCCAGCTGTAGACCACGAGACTCATCAGTGGCAGGAATGCGAGCAGCCAGACTTCTCCATGCTGTTGAGCAGTGCCCGTGATAAACATCGTGACTGGCATCAGATAGAACAAAGCGATCGCGGCATATCCTGCTCCATATCGAAGCCAGAACCACTGTGTAGGAGCGATCGGTCGTGACCGCCAGAACGCATACAACTTCGGTTGCAGATCATTCGTGAATCCAACCGCGCCGATCATGAGTGAGACGACTGCAGTGGTCAGCATCAGAAACAGCGGTATTAGTCCTCTCCACAAACTCAGACCTTGAATTGAGGGGAAACTCGTCACAACGAACATGACGAAGCCAATTGCCACACCGCAGAAACAGACCGGAATCGATTCCCGCCATTGAAGCCAGACGAGAGCAGTGTTTGAAGTTGTCCGCGGTGGACGAAGCTCTCCGACCTTGCGCATCTGTCGCCAGCGATCGACCCGCTGTCTGAATGTTTCGAGTTGGCCGTATCTCAGAGTCATGATCCCGCACAGCATCGTGAGCACGAGCATCTGCCAGATTACTGCCAAAGGGATAATGCTTTTTCTCATCTGGTCAGCAGAGTTCATCCATGCAAACCCGCTCAAAGGCGTGGTCATTACTCCCAGTACAGCAAATGGCGAAATAATGTCCCTGCTGGATCGAGAATTCATCGGGCCATCATAATATGCAAGACACCAGATCGAGAATGGCAGCAAGACGAACGCGACGACCAGGCCAATCAAGGCTGCCCGAAGTTCCGTTCTTTGATTGACAGCGATAGCAACAATCCATGCGTACAGGTTGGCCGCCATCACGCCTCCGGAAATGATCGCGTGCCAACTGGAGATGCCAACTGATGAGCGGGAATCCGGGTCGAAAAGTTCAACGAGCAATCCCGAAAACCCGACCAGCACAATCGGGATCAGGATGACACCCAAACCACACAACCATCGCACAAGTGCAGACTGCCACAACGCCACTGGCTGTGAGGCGACGAAGGACATCGTCCCGTTCGAGGGCTCAGCCGCTGAAACTGCCATGCCCACGAAGATAGTGGCCACGAATGCGAAGCCTATACAGGTCATTAGCGTTGTCTGAGGCACTTCTTCCCACTCGCCATAGCCGAGGGCAAGAAACAACGTCATCGCGATCACGCACAAGGAAGTCAGCTTCCATCGGTGTTCGAGCCATTCTTTGCGGAAGAGATTGAACCAGATGTGCATGGTTGCATCTTTAAGAGGAAGAGTCGTGCAGGCGTTGTTCCACCCCCTCACTAGCAGGGATGGTGTGTGAGTGATTCGTTCGCGTGATCATCGCGGTGTTGAAACGGGGTGCAGTTGACGCGATTGATTCAGGCCACTCTCGGGTCGGCCGACGACGAAGGCTTCGAAGATTTCGTCGAGGGACAGGTCCTCCAGTCGATACGTGAAGTCCGCTTCGCGTAGCAGGGGGATGGCCTGGGGGGCGTTGTCGATGACCAGGACCACTTCTCCTGACAGGGCGCGGCTGTCGAGGATCATCAGGTCGCCCGAGATGCGAGTGGCTGCGTCTGGTTCGAGAATTAGCCGTTTGACCTGGTCACGGAGTTCGTCGGTGCTGGATTGGCGGACGATCGAACCGTTATGCAGGATAGCGATTACGTCCGCAACCGGCTCGACTTCGTACAGCAGGTGTGAGCTGTATAGCACGGTCGTACCGGCTGATTGCAGGTGCTCGACGAGGTCGCGGTTGAACTCCTTCCGCATGATGGGGTCGAGGCCGAGAGCCGGGTCGTCGAGGATGACCAGTTCCGGACGGTGTGCAAGTGCCAACAGGAGGCCGAGTCGAACGTTCTGGCCTTTGGAAAGATGACGCACTTTGGTCTTGAGTGGCACCTCAAACTGTTCAACGAAGCGCCGTGCCAGGGAGTGCTCCCAGGTCGGATAAAAGGCAGCGACGAATCTGATGATCTCCTCGCAAGTCATCCAACCGAACATCGTCTGATCTTCCGCGAGATACCCGACCGTGCGTCGGACTTCGAGCGGCTCCTGCTGTGGGTTGCGACCGAGCACGCTGAGCGACCCTTCATCGGGGGAGAGCAGGCCCATCAGCATTTGAATGGTCGTTGTTTTGCCCGCCCCGTTGGGACCCAGGAACGCGAACGTCTGTCCGCGTTCGACCGTGAGATTGAGCCCGTTGAGGACCCGCTTGTCGCGGAAGCTCTTGTGGACGTCATGGATTTCAATCGCCGGTGTGGTCATGCCGGTTCTCCGGACTTGTGGGATGGACTGACGTCGCCCGTAGAGAGGAAGCCGTCCTGCGTTTGGGTGAGGGCGTCGTCAAGCAGGCTGTGGAGATCATCAGCGGTCAGGCCGAGCAGGCCTCCCTGCTGAACGAGTTGGATCAGTTCGTCGAAGAACCGGATACGGAGCGCCTTGAGTTCATTGCGGGGAAGTCGATCGACGACGAACGTCCCTTCGCCGTGCCGCATATCGAGGAGTTTCTCGGCCGTCAGCTTCTCGTAGACCCGCAGGACCGTATTCTGGTTGACGGCCAAGTCCCGCGCGAGTTGCCGCACCGAGGGGATCTGTGTGCCCGGCTTGATTCGTCCGGACAGACACTGGGCCCGAATTTGTTCAGCGATCTGTCGGGAGATGGGGGTCGACGACCCTTTTTCGATGCGAACGAACATGCGTGATTCCACTCATTTCGCGGCCATGTGACTACAGTTGTATAACAGTTGTGTTTCCTTGTCAACTCATCCGTGTTGACTCCGGTCAACATCCGTGGGCGACTTCCTGAAATCACGTATCTCCCATCAAAATTCTGCCGACATCGCCGAAATGCGCAAGCTATTCCAGTAGTGAGGCTATCTTTGGCCAACTTGCCACCAGTGAGGTTACCCACCATGTTCCGTCTGATGCGAAAACCCAAATCGAGTGCACCGTGCAAGCACGATGCACGACGCGGTGCCTTCGTGGTGCTCGCGTTCTTCTGCCTGATCGGGACGATCGCCTTCGTCTCGTTCTCAATCGATACGGGGCATATCGCCCTGAGTAAGACCATTCAGCAAAACGCGGTCGATGCTGCTGCACTGGCCGCGGCCATGGAGATCACCAACGCGGTCGAGAACGCGCCGCCCGACGAGGAAGATCCCACAGCCTATGCACGGGAACAGGCCAAAGTGATGGCTGTGAATGTCGCTGACCTGAACGGCGTGTTTATCGATCCGGAAGTCGACGTCACATTCGGTCTGCGGTCGTACAACCCGGCAACCGAGAAGTTTGAGATTCAGTGGGGTGTCACTCCCGCAAATTCGGTCAAGGTTCGTGCCCGCCGTAGCAACCCGGACACATCCCAGCCGGACGGACAATTGCCGCTGATGTTCGCCCGCATCTTCGGGGACGACTCAGTCCGGATGGAATCCGAGGCCATTGCCTACATCGAATCACGAGACATCTCTGTCGTGCTCGACTTCTCCGGCTCGATGGCCTACGACAGTTTGTTCCGTTCAGAATCAGTAAACCGATTTGGTGTCGATGCCATTCGCGACAATCTTCGCTCGATGTACACACAGATGGCGTTTACCGATGGTCAACTGGGAACACTCGATCACGTTGATCCGGACGACTCTGCCTCTGATCGCGATGCGGAAACCAAATGGCTCGTGGTGCACAGTCCCGAAACGGGTGATCCGAGTGATCCGGATGTTGATGTGACCTTCATGTACGACGAGATCGCTGTCGAATCGAGCAAGACGTATCATCAGATTAAACTCGTCTTCAGCAATGGGACCTCGCAGACCTTTGACGACAATGATTCTTCCGGAACCTACGCCGGAACCGGATCCCATAGCGGCAAAGAGATCGATACCGTCTGGGTCATGTTCGCTGGCGGCGACGTAACAGTCAGCGGAGACGATGCCAATCGCTGTAAGCCCCACATCGACGTGACATTCCACGGTGGGGGAACATCGGTCTATGTCGAATCAACCAAAGATCTCTCCAACGTCGTGCTTGAGTTCGAGGACGGCACGCATTACAAGTTCGGCAATTTGAACCAGGGAAAGACCGGAACCTTTGAAGGCATTGGTGCGAACACCGGCAAAGTGATCGCAGGCGTCTGGGTCAAGTCGGGATGCAACTCAAGCGGAGATGGACGGGGCTACGGCGAGCGTTTTGATTCTCCGGAGTCGGGACAGACCTCTGTCGCCATACGCTTTGACGACTCGGATGAGAATGTGAAAGCCTATTTCGGGTTGGACGATGTCGACTATCCGTTTCCGTCAGGGAGCTGGAACGACTACATCAATTACGTTCGGAACGACTCGGAGGTCAACCGAGGGAATCACCGGGAGACCTACGGCGGGATCACTTTCGTCCATTATCTGCTGGAGCGACGGCCCAAGCACTCACAGACACCGGCGATCTCCAAGGCATCGCACTTCCCGTTCCATGCTGTGCGAGAAGGGAATGATCTGTTTGTTGACTTCCTCGCAAACCTGGGCTTCGGCGATCATGTGGGCCTGGTCAGCTACGATCAGGAGCGGCGGATCGAATCGGTCCTCAACGAGGATGGCCAGTCGATTGACATCTCTGCAGATCCGCTGGATGCGAACTACGACGCCATCAAGACCATCATGTCCTACAAGCAGGCGAACAACTACTACCCGTATACCAACATCGGTGGGGGAATTCGCCAGGCCATCGACATGATCGACGACTTCAGTCGTGACGGGTCGCGACCGACCATCCTGCTGATGACGGACGGAAACGCCAATACGTACGATAACGAGGACGGAGATAACAGCCGTGACTACGGATTCGACGAGGACGATTACTGGGACGTGCCTGATGACTTCGATTGGGGCGTGTTCAACAACCTCGACACGACCAGCACGGTGCCCTTCTATGTCAGCAGCAGCGGCTCCGATAACAAGGCTCGACGCTATGCACTCTCACAGGCGTTCAAGGCCGCCAAAGAGGGGTACACGTTACACACGCTCGCCGTGGGTGCGGGAGCCGATACCGACCTGATGAAAGCCATCGCCTTCCTGGGCGGGGGAGAGTACATCGAAGTCCAGGGGACGCTGACTGTGGAAGACCTGCTGGAACAGGTGGAAGCCGGGTTCTACCGGATCGCCGCACTCGTGCCGCCTGCCAAGCTGGCTGATCCGGACGAAGCAGAGTAAGCAGTTGCCAAACTGCCTCACCTGACGACCACGCCCATGGGATGGCCCTTCCATGGGCGTTCGTCGTTTGGCTCAACCAATCATTGATATCTACTCGATCGGAATCGCGAAGTCACCGTGCATGTCGCGCCAGACGCAGTGGATGTGATTGGCCGGGTTACCGGCAACGTCGGGCTGCGTGTTGACGAACTCGATGAGAAATGTCTCACCCTGAATGCGGTAGTAGTGGCCGATCCCCGGCTCTGTCGCACCGGCCCAGGCAAAGTGCACGCCGTCGAAACCGGCCTCCTCCATCGCAGCGAGGCGTTGTGCAGAGATCTTGGCCGGCACGGCAGTCGCATACTCGTCGATCAACTCGCGGAGTACCTTTTGTTGTTCTGAGGTGAGCTTGCCCGCAGGTATCCCGACGGGAGCATCCTTCGGCGGTTGAGTTTCGCCGGCTGCCCGAATCTCTTCAGGAGCTTTCTCCGCGATGACGGCCTGCTTCTGCTGTGCGTCATCCAGACTATTGACCAGATCAAAGCCCAACTGCTCTTCCTTGGCGAGAATGCGCGTCCCGACCTCGAAACCAGACTTGTTCTCGTTCTTGACGAGAGCCGGATTGGCTCCGAAGAACTGAGGCGTGACCGAGATGACCTTGTTGTCCTCGACGACAAAGTTCAGCGAAAGGTGATGCCCCTCGACGCTCAAACCCCAGCGGCCACCGAAGTTGGCACCAAAGATCGTGAAGTAGTAACGCTCCGGATCACGGATGAAACGACCTTTTCCCTCGAACTCAGCCAGCAGCGCCTCGATCTCCATGATCTGCTCGGCCTTGCTGTACCCGACCTGCGAAAGTGCCGATTTGAGCAGAGCATGTGCGGCTGCACGTTGCTCTTTCGTCATGTGTTTGATCTGCAGTCCCTTGCGATGATCCTTCGGGATGAAATGCCAGTTCACCCGCTGATCGGTGTCGTCCTCGTAAGAGAGCAGGGCGGTCTTGCGCTGCTCTGCATCGAGCAGATCGACGAACTCAGCAGCCGCTTCCGACATTTCGACGCCTGGCGCCGCTTCCCGGTAAAACGTCATTCCGACGACGGGGGTCAATCCAATCACGACGAACAACAACAGCCAGCGAACACGACGGTGCATCTCGATCTTCCTCAAGCAGGACGCGGGGAGTAGTTCCACATCTGGATGGTACCCGGTTTCGCCAAACATTTGAAATGAACGGCTGATCAACCAATGATCAATCGCCGCGAGGCTCTTTTATTGAGCATTGTGGCACGACGCTCCGCGTCGTGAACGCACGGCACGGAGTGCCGTGCCACACTAGCGCCGCACGGGATTGAAAGCGTTCGGATCGACGTCCGGCGGAAGCAGTTCACCAACAGTCGAGCGTTCGAGTGGTATCGCGGAATCAGGGATCGGAACCAGTTTCGGCTGTTGAAACTCGGGTTCTCCCAAGGCAGTCTCAGTCAGAGAGGGCTCGGCCTGAAAGGACTCGCCCAAATGAACCTCGTCGAATGGCAACGTCACGTCGCCTGCGTTTGTGCCGTCTTCCGTTGGCCCCGCCTGAGGGAAGATCGACGTCGCGGGCTTCGGCTGGATGATGCCCGCATCAACGAGCATCGCATATGAGAGCACCGCAAGGATCGAGTACGTCACCACGTTGGGAACGAATGCTGTCCCGAACATCTTCAGCGCGGTGCCGGCTGACTTCTTCAACTTGATGCGTACTCCTGCCCATTGCACGCTGTACAACTCATCGAGCATCAGATGCGAGAAGAACCCTGTGGCCGTGCCGCTCGCCATGAGCAACTTGACCGTCGTGAGACTGCTCGGGTAGCAGAGATAAGTCAGTTCCGCAGCGATGGCCATCGCGGGCAGACTATGGAACATCCCGCGATGAACGGAGACGGCCCCGATGAGACTCGCGCCGCCGTACTTGATCACGAGATACATGACCACGATCAGTAACATCGTGATCTCAATGTCGCTGGGCAGGCCGAGCCAGCCGACGATCCGTCCGACGAGCGCCAGCGGAGCAATCGCCGCGACAAGTCCAAACATTTCCCGTACGGGGCGACCGGATTCCGAGTCAAGATCGGGGAGCATGCCGCCGAGAGCCGTGAGCCACGCCGCCAGCGCCCCCTGAGCGGGCGTGAATCCAAGAGCGAATGTCGCCCCCAATCCATAGCCGACGCCGAGCATCGTGCTGACTGTGATGTGTTCCCGATAAGCCGCCATGCGTCCATCCGTGGAGTGGCGAAGAGTGTTTTACTGACCCGGAGACGCGGCAATGTATCAGGAGTCCCCAATTTACGGCAACGCCGGATTACGTGTCACAGAGATCCGATTCGACTGTTGCTCCAAACCACTTCGCGACAGTGACTTTCAGAAAACTGGCCATTCGATAAGCTGCGGAATCGACCTGAGCTGATCAGTCGCGAAAGAGAACTCTCCGGTGTAGGATGATCCGATTCCAAGCCCAGAGCCTGCATCATTCTCACGAGGACCGTATGCGTTACGGTGAGCCGGCCAAGCCCGATGGGATCTCGGTCAAATCAATGACGATTGGCGTCATGATTCTCGTTGCCTGGCTTTGCTGGGCGATTGCTGCCGCCAAGTATCTCGACCCCATCATCGCGATGCAGGGTCACAGCGTCGGCAACATGGGCGGAGGGCGCATCGAATTTCTGGTCCGAGGGATCTTTGGCAATTTTGTCAACTTCATCGGCAACTCTCTCATGCTTCATCGTGCGCCTGGAATCATCACGAATACGTTGCGTCATGAACGATGGATCATCCTGATGCTGTTTGTGCTGGAGGGCTTGGCGTTCGGTTTCGGCATGTTTACCCGGAACCTGGAAGATCGCCTTCAGCCCCCCAGGAAGCGTAAGCGCAAACGCCGACCAATCACCGGACCGCGTGATGAGCCTCGCAAACGAAAACGCGAGGGAGTCTGAACCTGCGACACATCACCCGAGAAACCTAGTCCCACTTCCCGCGCTCTATGAGGTTACGATGACAGACGATCAGAAGAACGACGGCATCTCTGTCCGCACCATGACCATCGGCGTGATGTTGGTCATTGCATACATCTGTTGGGGAATGGCCGCATCGGATTACCTGAATCTCGAGCCGCCATCGCCCGATGACGGGATCGTGATCGGACGAGGGCGCCGATTTGGTTTGATTGCCATCGTCTACGTGATTGGAACTTTCATCGCCAATTCCCTGCACGTACACGAAGCACCTGGGATCATCTCCAATGTGCTCCGGAACGAACGATGGATCCTTTGGGCCTTCGTGGTGCTGGAAGTCCTGGCAGTCGGATTCGGCATCTGGGTGAAATCAATGGACACCAAACTCAACCAACCCAAAAGGAGACGGAAACGCCCGCTCACAGGTCCCAAAGTGGAGAAACCTCAGCGCCGAAAACGCGAGGGGATTTGAGCCAATACCGTGAGGACGCGTCAGGTGTCCTACGAGTCATTCACGACGGTGCAGGGGGTCTTGCGGGAGATGCGTTTCAGCAAACCGGTCAGGACTTTGCCGGGGCCGATCTCATAGAACTCGTCGATCCCCGCATCGAGCATGGCACGAATGGAGTCTTCCCAGCGAACAGGACTGATGACCTGCCGCACCAGAATATCCTTCAACGCAGCGGGATCGCTGTGCGTCTGAGCATCGACATTCGAGTAGACGGGAATCTCTGGCGACTTCATTTCCACTGAAGCAAGTGCTTCGGCGAGGCGTTGATCGGCAGGCTCCATGATCGATGTATGGAAAGCACCTGCCACCGCCAGTGGGACGGCTCGTCCGCCTGCTGCGTCCGCCAGTTCGGCTGCTTGTTCACAGGCAGCGTTCACCCCGGAGACAACCGTATTGCCGGGACACAGGTAATTCGCTATCTGCAGGATTCCAGCACTGCTCGCCTGCTGACAGATCTCCTCGACTTTGGGGATGTCAAGCAGGAGCATGCTGACCATCCCCGAGGGTGTCGCGTCGGCCGCGTCCTGCATGGCCTGCCCGCGTTGCTGGACAACCCGCAATCCTTCCTCGAACGACATCGCTCCTGAGAAGACGAGTGCGGTGTACTCTCCCAGGCTGAGCCCCGCTGCCATCTCACAGGCCAGCACGACATCCGGTGAGTCTGTCCTCAGTTTTTCCAGAGCGGCCAGACTCGCGACAAAGATCGCCGGCTGGCTGATGACGGTTGAATCCAATTCCTCGGCCGGTCCCTCGAAGCACAACTTCGCGAGGTCGTAACCGAGGATTTCGTTTGCCTGCTCGAAGAGACGTGCGGCTGCCGGGTATCGTTCGGCAATCGCCTTGCCCATGCCAACATGCTGGGCTCCCTGACCGGGGAAGAGAAACGCAATACGGCTCATGCTCAGCCTCCTGCGTGGGCTGCCAGTTGCTCAACAATTCGGTCGTTCACGTGGCGATCCTTCAAACGCATGGCACCGCTCAATGCGTTCGTCATCGAACGGGCATCACTGGACCCGTGACAGATGAGACAGATGCCGTCGATTCCCAACAATGGAGCCCCGCCGACTTCGTTGTATTCGAACTTCTTACTAACTTCGACGAACGCGGCTTTGGCGAGTTGCTGCTCCTCTTTCAGCGCACCGATGACAGCCCCGGCGAGCATTTTCATCATCATGGAGGCGATGCCTTCGCTCACCTTGAGAACGACATTCCCGACAAAGCCTTCACAGATCAGGACATCAGCCTCACCCTCATACAGGCCGCGTCCCTCGACGTTGCCCACATAAACATCTTTGAGACTGCTGTTCATCAGGAACTGATGCGTTTCCCGGGCAAGTTCATTGCCTTTGCCCTCTTCAGTGCCGATGTTCATCAGGCCGACGCGGGGCTTCTCGATCCCCAGCATCTTCTGTGCATAAATCGAGCCCATCACCCCGTACTGATAGAGGTGCTCGGTTCTCGCCCCCGGATTGGCGCCGACATCCATCAGGACTGAACCACCAGTCAGGGTCGGCAGCACCACCGCAATCCCAGGACGCTTAACCCCTTTGAGGAACAGTCTCGTCCTCAGACCGGCAGCGACCACGGCGCCCGTGTTACCAGCGGAGACGACGGCATCGACTTCCTTCGTAGCCATCAGCTTCCAACAGACAGCGATCGAACAGTTCGGTTTCTGGCGGAGAGCATCCGTCGGCTTTTCGTGCATGCCGACTGCTCCGTCCGCAGGAGTTACGATCAGACGATCGCCTGCATAACCACGATTGCTAAGCAGTTCCTTGAGGACGGGCTCGTCACCCACCAGCAGAACTTCCAGCTCCGGAAACGCTTGAACAGCAGCGATCGCACCGTCGATGTTGATCTCCGGAGCGTCGTCACCTCCCATCGCGTCGAGCGCGATTCGCATGTGCGGTTAGTCCTCAGTTTCAACCATGGTGCGCCCGTGGTAATAGCCGCAATTCGGGCAGACCACGTGCGAGGGAACTGGAGTGCTGCACTGAGCGCAATACTGCAACTTAGGAGCTGAGACAGAGTTGTGACTCCGTCGCTTGCGAGACCGTGTCTTGGACATACGGCGTTTGGGTACCGCCATGACGTTCACCTTCTGGTGGGATAATTGTTCGAATCGGAGAGCTGATGATCACCCCTGGTGAGATGGGCGACACACTCATCGAGATATCACGCATCCTGATAAACAAACTTCGATTCAGGATCGCGAAGAAGATCATCCTACGCGAATCACCACAGTCCGTCAAATGCACCGAGGATTGCCAAAACCCAATGCCCAGATGAGATTAGGCCTTTGACCGGACAGTCGTGGTTTTGGGTTCCGCGTCCCCAGACTTCAAGGCCGTCAGCGCCTCTTCCTCACTGGCGTAATACGGCCAGAGCTTGAACAGGCTCATGTTTTGAAGCACCTCCACCATCTGCGGATCGGCCGCACACAGGGCAACCCGACCGTTTTGATTCTTCACCTCACGAGCCATCGACACTAATGAGCCAATAAACTCGGAACCAAAATACTGCAATTTGCTGAGGTTGATGACCAGATGCGAGATCTCCGGCTTCATGACCGCATCACGGACCGTGTTCGCCTCCCGATGCAGATCGTTGTAGAGGAACGAACCCGCTTGTCCCTTCGGGGTGACAACCAGGATGTCATCCAGCTGCTTTGTCGTGAAGATATTGAGATGCTTCAACATGGTGGCCCGATTCTAACAGACTTATCTGGCAAGTGAAGGATTTTGCCACAGTAATTGACCGACGCTGAAAGTCTGTTCGAACCAACAACGTCGCGGAATTCATGGATTTTTACGCTGTCCAAGTACATTGACACCACTTCCCACGAGCAGGTTCTGATCGTAGGTCCAGCGGTAGAATGTCCCCGTCTTCTCCGGCGGAAGCACCCTGAGATTCGTAAACCCCGCCTCTTCAAACCATTCCGTCAATTCCCGAACCGTATGATGATGCTGAAACTCGGGTGCGTACCAGTCGAACGTGTCGCAGACTCGATTCTCGTAGTTCGGATGATTGCTGAAGCTGATCACCTTATTCAGGGTGGAGTTCAGGAGAGGGATGCCCCCCAGACGAGCTCCCCAGACACAGAAACCTTCGAGACGATCCGGTTGCATGGCTGTCGTGCGACGCCTGAGCCAGTCGTTCAATCTCTCCTGCCACCACTGGTTGCGACGATACAGCCAGACCGCCATCCGCCCACCAGGTTTGACCATTTTGGCTACTGCATCAAACACTTCGCGAGTGTTCGCATCGTGATGCATGACACCGATCGAGAACACGACATCAAACGAGGCCGGCTCCAGTGGCAGCTTCTTGAGGTCCGCCTGAGCGAATGAGACGTTTGGCAGATGGTCGCACAGCGATGCAGCCTTCTCGACTGCTTCAGTGTGATCGACGCCAATGACGGTTGCTCCTGCTTCGCCGGCAACCTTGGAGTAACGACCGCCTCCACAACCAGCGTCGAGAACTCGCAGCCCTTTGAGTTCGTCTAGCGACAGTCCGGTTTTGGCCTGAAAGGTGGCCCGATCCTCGTCATCGTGAGCCACTTCGTAGCGAGTCCATTGCCGCCCGAAGCTCGCGAGATGTTGCGACTGAGTGAAACGGGGAATCCCGTTGATGATGGGATAAGTGGTCGCGCCTCCATCACAAATCAACGACGTTCCATCGTCACTCATACGAAGCGGCAGACCCGTCTCCGGACAACGCAGCAGGGCCAGCAGGGCATCATTCACAGCGGAACCCGGAGCATCAATCAAAGCTAAGGGATAACAATCAGGAAAGCCCTGAGGCCAACGAAGCAGACATCATTTCGACTTCTTGATGAGAAAGACAACCCTCGCGGTCGACGGCGAGGCATAGATCTCAGAAAAGCGATCAACTTCAGCAGACTGTGCTGGCTCCGCAGAATCTGATTCCTGCTCCTCGTTTGCAGCCAGTTCACGGGCGGATTCGGCCGCCTCTGGTGTTTGCGTAAAGATGGACCGACCCCGCAATTCAAACTCATGGACATCCTTGTCGGAGACTCTCGCTGTCAGATGGGCATGCAGCGGATGAGAACGAGTTTGTGACGGAGCTGGTGGTTCATCAGCGGGAGCAATTGCAGGCTCCGATCGGTTCAACTCTGCCTTCTCGTCCGGAGCAGCCAGGCTTTCAGTCGCCTGCTGTTGTCTCATCACAGGTGCCAGGAGTTTCTGCTCGATCTGAACCTTCTGCATCGCGAGAGACGTCGTCGCGTCCTCGGGCTGTCCGTACCCGTGAGAATCCAGTTCCGCGACGACTTCTGCAACTTTTTCCCAATCAGACTCGACCAGAATCACCACGTTGGGATCGCTCGCGGACGTTTCGATCGTCTCCCCCTCAACAGGCGAGACAATGCCGTGATTTGACAGCAGCACACGGATGTCTCCCGCTGCCATCTGCACGTCGACTACAGTCAAGGTAATCCAGACGGTCTCGTCTGCAACTTCCGTCAGATATTTCACAACATCACCGGGCTGTGGCACATGCCGATCTTTGGCCACCTGCTCCAGCAGCGATTCAACGGGCAGGGATGCCGTGCGAACGAGGGGCTCTTCTGCCGACCCATCCTCGTGCAGGGCAGGGGAGTCGTCTGCAACAAGTCCATCAGTCACAAGGCCGTTGGTCGCCAGTTCAGGTTCACTCATGGCAAGTGCCGACGCAGGCGGTTCGTCATTGTCGGCCAACAGGATGTCCGTGGTTGCTGCAGATTCGATCGCTGGCGACATTCCGACATCGGCTATCTTGTTCACTTGCGGAACGGCAGGCCAGATCATGATGAGTAATCCGGCCGCAGCTGCCGTCATGACTCCGCCAGCAATCATCCAGGAGTGTCGAGAAGCGGATTTTTCGGACGATGATGCTGTTGACACAACCTCCGAGCAAATCTCCGCCATCACCGCGTCTCTCAATCCGGGAGATGGAACGTCCTCACGCAATGCCCGAAGGCTTAAGGACAGTTGCCGGTAGTCCTCCAGCACCTGATTGATTGCTGGCGACTGCTCAATGGCACGACCGACTTGCGCACGTTCTTCGGCTGAGACTTCGTCATCGAAGTACGCAGACAACAGTTCGCGGGGGAGTGATTTCTTGGACATCGTTCTTACGATCGTTCGTTTGCCAGGGCTCGGGTCAGCTTTTCTCGCAGTTCACTGCGAGCCCGATGGATACGGCTGCGGACGGTTCCCACAGGGACGTCAACCATCTCGGCAATTTGTTCGTAACTCAAACCTTCCATTTCTCGGAGGACGATGACAGTACGAAATTCTTCGGCGAGTTCATTCAGGGCATTTTGAACAAGGGCTTGGCGTTCGCTTGCTTGCAGGTGGTAGGCGGGGTCCGACTCCGGACGATCATCGGTGGGCTCTGTCCCAGTGGTCTCCCGAATCGCATCCACTGATGCGGTCGCTCCACGACGCCGGCGGTGCCGACTGATGGCCGCATTGTAGGCAATTCGAAACAGCCATGAGTAAAACGACGACTCCTGGCGGAACGATTTCAGTTTACGGAAGGCTAGGACGAACGCCTCCTGCGAGACGTCTCGGGCCTCATGGACCGAGCCGACCATGTGCACCAGGGTTCCATAAAGCCTCTTCTCGTAACGCGTTACCAGTTTCCCAAACGCATCACTCTGGCCTGACAGACACTGGTCGATCAGTTGTTGATCGGATGTGCTCACGTCGTCCACAGAAATCGACGCCCTTCCTTTTGCACAAGTTCCCGAAAAGTTCTCTGCATCCTCATTCTCTGACAATCAATTGTCAATCAGCCGCGCGCCCTCTGCAGTTGTAATCATTCTTCCGGTTTATTCGATTCCGAGGGCTGCTCGGAGATGTCAGACACCTTGAAATCGATCGGGACACTGATCACCAGCGTGGGAGCAGTATAGACAAATTCCAGCTCAGAAGGTTGTGCAGTGACGTCACGAAATCGGTACGAAAGCCTCACCGCCGCTTCCGCCTCAGCGACCGTGTCAAAACGGTCGGGAAACCATCGACGATCGCTTTTCCCTGATCTCAACAGAGCCTCATTGTGGTAAACCCAGGTACGGTGCGATTCAAACGCTGGCCCAGTCGTGTCGTAGGCCACGCGAAGGTCGACCCAGCACGAAACGGGCAGTGACTCGTCGGTGGAAGCAAACCTCGTTTGATCCATCGTGACCGTCACGCCTCCACGTCGACGGGTGACCTGCTTCGAGGTATCGAGATTGCGGAAGACAAAGGGCTCTTCGCCCGCTGCCAGTTCGATCGTCAGCTGACCGACCAGGTCGACCACATTGACCTCGCTCCCCTTGGACGTCACAAAGTCGATCGCCAGGGAAGTGGCCTCTCCACGTTCCGCCGGACGTTCGAGCTTTGCTTCGGCATTCAGGGGGTGTAACGAATGGTCAGCTGCGGAAAGTTCAAAATCCGCGTGAGTCATCCGAATGAAGAGTGGCCGGAGTCGAGGTTCTGCAAGGACGTCGAACTTCACCCTCAGAATCTCGCGACTCTCGTTCGTGAAATCACGTCGACGTGAGAACGATCGGGCCACGATTCGGAAGGCACCTGCATCCGCAATTCGACGGGACACGTCATCGGGACGCTTGGGCAGAAATTTGAGGTGCTTTCCCTTGGCCTCGGGGCGAGCGATGAAACCTGTCTCGACTTCAAGTCGATGAATCGATTCCCAGAATGTGATGTCTGACCAGTCGACATCCAGCTGCCTTTGCAGAACCTCACCGGGTATGTTGGACGTGTCGAGTGCGTTCCCTGTCTGCTCCGAAATCGATTGCACAATTTCAAGCAGCGATAACTGCCCGGAAAGCGTGACACGACTCGCGTCCGCTGTCGCTTCGGCCTGCTGACGTTCGAGGACATCTCGTACCCGAAGGACCGCGTCACGGGCGGCGGGCGAAGAGATACGGTCCGGAGCAGGGAGGTGCGAGAGGACTTGCGGTCCGAATTCTCGCAGGGTCCGTTCGGCCTCGCCTCTGATGGAAAGCGAGGAGTCCCCCAATTGCTGAATGAGTTGCTGCACCCGCTCCACAGTAACGTCATCCGCAATGGCTGCCCGCTCTACGCTGGCGAGCATGAGCAACACCACGAGGATGCATCGACGATTCCAGAGCTGACACATCTTCCGGGTCTCATCTTTAAGTGGATCGCAGGGAACGAATACCTGCCCCGACCGAGCGTGTTGCCAAAACGCAACATCAAGCCCGCATTGTCAGTTTAGACCGGCCAGACGTCACCGAGAACCTCGAATGACCGGAAAGGGATTGGGGCTTGTCCGAGTTTTCGTCCTAAGTTTCTGTCAAACACTGCTCAAAGTTCGTTTGCAAGCCAGGGCGGGCGACACTCCAAAGGCGCCGTGAGATACGTTGCGGCTCGGCAGGAGCCTCGCCCTCCCGGCGAAGACTTATCTCTGTTTTCTACCACAGGATCACATTCCAAGTCACCGATGAGGCAGTTGACCATGACGCATCTGATCCACCGGTTCTTAACAACTCGATTGTTCAGTTCGCTGTCCGCACTCGTTGTGGGAGCAAACTGCATGGCAGGGTCTCCGCTGCTCGAGTTGACGACCAAAGAGCAGGTCTTCGTGGGCAAGTCATTGGCCCACGACCAACAGGTCTGTTGGCTGGCCCGCGAAGATGGACAGATTTCTGAAATCTCACTCAGGGACGTCACTTCTTTTCGCAAAGTGAACGACGAGTTCCGTGGACTGAGTGCCGTTGAGATTCGCAATCAGTTGCGGCATGAGTTCGGGCATTCCTGGGAGATCGTGAGCACGAGCCACTACCTCGTCTGTACTCCCAAGGGACGGGCCAAACCCTTTGCGGATTTGTTCGAGGGTGTCTATCGCTCACTGCGAGGTTACGTTTCTGTCAGAGGATTCGAGTTGCCGCCACCGGACTTTCCGCTGATTGCAGTCGTCTATCCCACTGAGAAAGATTTTGCTTTGAACTGTCGGAACGACGGCGTTCCCTACATGCCCGGACTTCGAGGTTACTATCACCGTCGGACCAACCGCGTCTGTCTTTTTGAGGATGATTCCGACCATCTGGCGATCATGCGGCCTTCGTGTCCCTCGACTTTCAATACAGCGGCGGTGTTCCCCAACGTGCTGCGATATCAGACGGATTGGGCCGCCAATCTCTCGTCCTCATTCTCCAATGATCGATCGGATGCCAACATCCAATCGACGCTGCGAGACACGATCGTGCATGAAGCCACTCATCAAGCCGCCTACAACCTGGGGCTGCACACTCGGATTGGATTCAATCCCAAATGGGTCACTGAAGGCCTCGCGACATTGCTTGAGCCCGACGGCATGCGGGAAAACCGACGTGGACAGACTCCTCAAAAGCGTCTCAATCAGGAACGATTCGAGTGGTTTGTTGAGTTCGCTCAGCAAGAACGGCAACCGAAGTCCCTCGCCGACTTCATTGCCGACGATCGGATGTTTCAGACGGCCCCGCTGAATGGATATGCACAGGCCTGGGCACTTTCCTTCTATCTGGCGGAAACCCGGTCATCGCAGTACTGGCAATACCTGCAGACCATTTCAAAACGAGATCCACTCGACTCTTACCGGGCCGAAGACAGATTGGCAGACTTTCAGAATGCATTCGGAGAAGACATCGACCGACTGGAGGTTGCCTTCCTGCGATTCATCGACGATCTGCAATGAGGACTTCAGGCGACGCGTGCCGGCGTGATGACCGTCTCTTCGAGTTCCGCGAGAATCAGACTGCCACGGGCAACCGTGTAGTCGGCTTCCGTCGCACAACGTACGTGCGAAATCTCCAGAGGAAACATCGTATCGCGGAGCATTTCCTCGACGAGACCGGCAAAGCCTGATACTCGAGAGACTCCTCCGCTGCACACCAGCGGTAGCGGTTGCGGCAGCTGTGCGATCGATGTCTGTTTGACGACATCAGCACGTAACTGGGCTAGCATTTCTCCGATCAGTTCTTCGTACAGCAGTGACAGCCTCTGCTCGCGCTCGCTGAGTGGATTGAGCACGGAAACCAGCTTGGATTCCTTCCAGCGCGTGATCGCTGAGAAGTCGAGATATCGATTTCCCTGTGAGTCATAGAGCACACTGTCTTCGCTGTCGGCCAGACGCATGTCGATCCAATGACCTCCCTTGTTCAGCACGCTGCAGGCGATCTCTTCGCCGTGGTATGCCAGACTGGCCCGCGTCGCTCCTGCGCCGAAGTCAAAGCCCAGACCGGTAAAACCATTGGCTCCGAGTTCCGCCAGAATCACCGAGCGACCGCTGGACACGACCAGCGGCTCGAACCCCTTCAGTCGCACCAATTGACTGAAAAAAATTCGCTCTGGAGACTCAGACTCTTCAAAAATCGCCCCCGGAATGGTCATCCAGCAGGGTTGTCCTTTTGAGCGGGCAGCCGGCATGACAGCATCAACCAGCGAAGCAAGCACCTGCCTCGCCAGAGGATCGTCAACCGGCAATCGGCCTTTGGGCATCAGCGGGATCGTGGGGAGTTGCAGCGTCTCCGCCAATTCGACAGACGCCTCACCGATCACCAGCAGACTGTCTTCACAACGACCGAAGGAAGAAGCTGCTCGCTCCAGCAGTCGACGATGGCCCGGCGTATCGGGCAGGGCAATGTACTCAGCCAGATTCGTCCGACCGAACAGGCGGCCCTCTTCGCGGCGCAGCGAGCGAATGTGACGCGTTCCAAGATCCAGTGCGATCGTCATCGGCGTCTCTCCCGTTCCATCGCAACCAACACACGATCCAGTAAGCCAGACTTAGAAGGAGATTCGACCTCTGTCGGCGGGACATCCGATGTCGTCACTTGTTCGCTGACAATTTCCTGACTGCTCCTCGGTTCATCCCGACGGAACATCCGCACGTGTTCCACAACGCGTTCCAGCCGTGATTCGACATCACCCGTCTCAGTATGCTCAGATCGACGTTTCACCTTGGAACGGCTCTCTGAGGTTTTCTGTTCCTTTGAGGCATTCAATGCAAAGTGTGGGCCGGCCAACGCGTGAGGTTCATCGATCATCAGCCGGCGTTTGCCGACTTCCTTTCCATGAAAATCGGACGGCTTCAGGAAGGGGCCTCGTTCCTCGATGATGGGGAGATTGTTCTCAATCAGGCGGTCCAATGTGCGCCGCTGACTCACCTCATTCGATTTCTCGACTGAGGGAGCCCGCTGTTGAAGCGACTGGGCTGTCCGATCAATTCGAGACCAGACCACAGAGACAGCGAAACACATCGCTGCCAAGACCAGGACCGCGAGAGCAATCGAAGCTGTATTCAGAGACTTCACCTGTGAAAGCGTGTCTTTGCCTTGAAAGCCCGAGGTGGGGTCTCTCGGTTCGGGCACAAATTCTTTCTCCTGGGCCGCTAACACTGCATCGTGATCGGACTCGAAATGTGCAGCCGCCTCAATCTCCGAATCTGCCATGTTGGGAAGCGAGACCGGTTCAAACAAGTCAGTGACTGGGGCTGGCTGACTCGATGACGTTAACTCCGGAACCTCGATTTGTGGAGCGGGAGTCATCCCGGCAGAGATTCTCTCTTGCGATGCAATCTCAAAATCGTGGCTGGTCTGATGCACAGAAGCCGCGTGCGTGATCTGCTCATCCACCGTTCCCAACATGGGAGCGAAAGGAATTGCAGATTCTGTCGACTCCGCTTCCGCTGAGGGGAAATCGGGAGCGGGCAGGGGAGTGTCGTCGAATGCGCGAACAGGTTCGGTGATGGGCCCCTCTGTCAGCGTCGCTTCAGGAGCGAATTGCAAACCATTCCCAGGTGACGTGACTGCCGGGAGAAACGATTCCAGGTCAGCCGTATGTTCGTGTGTCTCCTGATAGAACCCCGTCGGTTGACCGGCTGACATGGGAATCGCAGCCGGGAACTCCTGAGCTTGCGATAATCCAGCCCGGTTCAGGTACTGCGGATCGAAAACCAGCACATCGCCGTCGACCAGACGTTCAGGCAGTTGCCCCGGCTCGATCAATCCGAGTCGGGTATCCGTCCGAATGACCCTCAACGTCTTCGCAAGATCCCGGTCCTGTTTCATGGCACTTAAAACATCAGCCACCGTTGGAAATTCTGGATCGAGTGGGACGATGATCGGTCGGCGATCGAGGATCCCCACAAAGGCGACCTCAACGAAATCCTGCGTCCCTGCCTGCACATTCATGACGGTTCCCGAGGCCGTTCGCACGCCATTCGCATGATCCGGTGGAACCTGTTCCTGCTTCAGGTCGCGTTGGAAAACAACAAGGTCTCCCGGAAGCAGTTGATGATCGATGTTGGCATCGAGAAAGACCTGCATGACAACTCGGCCATTCCGAATAATCTGTGCCATCCCCGTCGCGTCCTCGCTGAGACCTTGTGCAGAGGACAACAGTTTTGAGAGAGAAACAGCACCGTGAGCTGTCGAGTACGTCGCTCCGTAACCCTGGGAAACCGCTCCCATGATGCCATAATACGCCAATCCGGATTGAGGTCTCGCATCGCCAAGTTCGCGAACTCCGGGGGCTGTCTGTCGGACTCCCGGTGAATTCCCGTCGAACTGCCGAACTCCGCCTCGTTGAGCCTGATGCAGCGGAGTCGGCTGATAGGGCCTCACCCCCTGTGCATGAACCATTGAAGACAGACAAATCAACAGCAGGCAACTGAGCATTGCCGGGGAGAATTGTCTGAGGATCGACACAACAAACTCACCAATCACAGGTTGTCCCCTCATCACTCCACAGTTGAGGGGAGTTTGGACCGATCCTCGCAGACTTGTCTCACAAGCAAATGCCCGGAAGTGATCGTGCAACACCCGATCGACAGACATCGGCAATTCCCTCGCCACGACTAATGACCACCTTGCGCACGAACCTCCGTGGTGCCGCGCGAGCCCGGCGTACAATTGGGATAATCGGCCTAAAGGTCACAGTCGCATCAGCGAAAGTGGCAGGATCTGATAGCGAGTCTGAAAGTCCCACAGGCCATAAATCATTATACTGTGGAGCGATATGAGATTTCCTCGTGATTCGGGTGCACTCCGCCCCTACAATTCGTCGATTGATGATTATCCAACTAGGAATTGTGGTACTCACAATTTGCATGCTATCCTTACCATGCTGTGCATTCGTCCCAACCCCCTGGTAAACAGTTCATCTCCCATTTGAGTTGATCATCCGTTCATCGCTGCATGCTTCCACCTCTCCGACAGAATCAGGTTCTGGAACAGATTGAAGAGTTGCGACTTCCGCAACTCGATCTGAGCGTCTGTCCAGCGGAACAGCGAGAAGCACGTCTTAACGAACTTGTTGCAGCAGATTTCATGCTCATTCTCGGAAACGATCTGCGGGTCGTCCCGGTTGTCATCGATGCCCTGGCCGGCAGATTCCGCCACAGTGGCATCTGCGACGAGAAAACCGCTGACCGATTGGCGGTCGCCATTGAGGAAGCACTGGTCAACGCCATCGTCCACGGGAATCTCGAAATCTCTTCTCTCGTTCGTGAGCAACCCGGAAACATCTACGAGAAGATGATTCAGGCCCGACGACTCGACCCGCGATTTCGCAAGCGTCGTGTCCGTGTGATCTGTCGCTACGGACTTCGAGAAGGCTCGATTGTCGTCCGCGATGAAGGGAAGGGCTTTGACGTCGCTGCGTTGCCGGATCCGACGAATGAAGAAAACCTCAGCCGGGCCTACGGAAGGGGCATTCTGCTGATGCGGGCCTTCTTTGACGATGTCAATTACAGCCCACGGGGGAATGCCGTCACGCTCGTGAAACAGAAGCCTTCTCCCTCCTCAGTCGGGGAAAAGATCTCATCTCTGGTCGCCAATTGACTTTCCGGTTGACCTCACAAGGTCGACCGCGAGTTGTTAATGTACGCGGTGCGACGATTGACCAATCGAGGACGTTTTCTTCTGCCGCTGACGGTTGCAAAAACGGGATCGGTTCTCCATCGTGATAGAGGAAATCTCCACCCGCTTCGGGAAACGGAAGGATGTCTTCGAGTCCACAGGGTTTCGTTCCGATTGAGAGTTCCTGCAGACGTCGGGCTGAAAATTAACAAGGAAGAAAGTCCATGACACGTGTGACTGCTGGATGCATCGCCCTGACTGCTCTGTTCATCACATTCGTCGCACAGCTTTCGGCTCAACCAGCCAGCGGTGCAGCCGATCGACATGCAGAACTGAGAAGGCAGGCAGACACCGCTTACCGCCAGCGAGATTTCGCACGCACGGTCGAATTAACGTCGAACGTGCTCACGGAGAATCCACAGGACGCAGTCGCTCTGTACCTGCGCGGGAGTGCTCGGGTTGAAATGGGGATCACCCAAAACAACTCCAACTTCATCCGTGAGGGGATCGAGGATGCCCGGAAGGCGATCTCAGCCGACGGAGCCAAGCGACCCGACTTTTATCTGCCGTACCTTTATGGCATGTCTCATCTGACCGCCATGGAAGGAGACCGATCACACGCGGAAATGGCAGTCAAAGTCGCGACCGACATCGCCAATCGCGATGACATTCTGAACAAGGCAAAGAGTAATCTTCTGTATCAGAAAGCCTTAGCTTACTCAAAACTCGAAGACTACCCGCAGGCTGTCGAGGCGCTGCGCGAGACACTCAGGCTGGATGCAAACCACCTCGCAGGACACCTCGCTCTTGCCGATGTCCTGGCTCGCAAAGGCGATATCAAAGACGCCGATGCGGCCTTCACCAAGGCTGTGGAGCTGTTTCCGGAGAATGCGCTCGTCTTCAACAATCGGGGTATGTTCTATCAGACACAAAGCCGAAACGCAGATGCCATCGCAGACTTTTCGAAGGCCATCGAACTGGATGGTAATCAGCTTCAGTCGTACCTCAACCGCGGATTCACTCGTCTGAATACGGGTGATCATGCGGGAGCAGAAGCGGATTTCAACCGAGCGATCGAGCTTAGTCCTGACAATGCTCCGGCTTACGCACTTCGTGCAACGGCTGAGCTCTTGCAGCACAAAACCAACGAGGCCTTACATGACTATCTGAAGGTGATTGAACTCCGCCCTTCTTATCCACCTGCACGGGCGGACATCGCCTTTGCCTACTTCTTTGCCGGACATTATGAGACAGCCGGACAGGCATTTGAACAGGCACTTATCCTCGCACCGGAATCGAAGTATCTGGTCCCCTGGCGATACGCAGCCATGTCGCTGGCCGGCCAGCAGGCTGCTGCCAATCAGGCCTATGCCGAGATCGCAAACAAGGCTCCCGAAATGCGGGACTGGTTCGACACTTTGACATTGTTCTTCATGGAGAAGATCGACGAACGTGAGCTTCTCACCTCGATCGATTCCAAAGATGCAGCCTTACGGGACGCCCAGCTCTGCGAGGCCTACTACTTCGTCGGTCTCAAACTTCAACAGCAGGGACAGGGAGACCCGTCTCGCTACTTCCGCAGAGCGCTCCAGGCACAAGCCAAACAACTGTCGGCCTATCGGGCAGCTCAACTCGCACTGGAAAGCATGCCGCAGTAACGATGTTGAACCCTCGCTAATCGCACTGCACCACGATCGCACTCGCCTGACCGAGGCGAGTAAAACTCAAATTCAACACGTTGCGAAGCGTCGTGGCTTGAGGTTGGCCTCGCACAATGTTGAGATTGCAGGCCGGGTCAGGATTGTCGCAGTGGATTGTGGGAGGGATCAGCCCTTCCTGAAGTGCGAGCAGCGAACCTGCCAACTCCAGGTTCCCCCCTGCAGCTGCGGAATTCCCCATCGCCCCCTTGAGAGCCGTCACCGGAATTTCGGCCCCTCGTGAGCCGAACACGTCATGGATCGCCTGTGCTTCTGCAAGGTCAGCGTCCACAGCTCCAAGCCCGTGTGCATTGATATGGCCGATGTCTTCAGGTGTCAGTTCGGATGTACGCAGAGCGGCTCGGATCGCATTGGCGATCGCCCCCCTTTGATTCCCCTTCACGCTTGAAGAGCCACCCCCCGTAAGGTATCCGAGAATCTTCGCGCC
The DNA here is from genome assembly GCA_020426325.1 of Planctomycetaceae bacterium. Lineage (GTDB taxonomy): Bacteria > Planctomycetota > Planctomycetia > Planctomycetales > Planctomycetaceae > JAHBXU01. The sequence goes on from JAGQQG010000043.1 coordinate 24,698, forward strand.
CCGTGCCTTGGCATGTTCTTCCGTTTCCAGAATGAACGTGCATGAGCCTTCTGCGACCACTTCGCCGTTGCGTTCGATATCGAACGGACGACTGCTCGCAGCTGGGTCTTCAGGCCGATATCCCAACTCCTCCCAGATGGCTGCATGAATAACCTTGAATTCGTGAAGCCGAGCACCGGTGGCTCCTGCGACCATCATGTCCGCTGCACCACGATGAATCACGTTCAGGGCTTCAATCAAAGCGAGGTTGCTGGACGCTTCGTCCTGAGTGATCGAGTTGCTTGGCCCTCTTGCGTCAACAAAAATTGCAATATGACAGGCCGGCATGTTGGGAAGATACTTGAGCAACCACAGCGGCTCCATCTTGGTGATGCCGTTCTTGGCCCACTTGCTGAAGGTGAAGTTGCCAGCCTCGTCCAGACAGTTCCAGCAGGGATCGTTAAGCTGGGTCGGAGGGCTGAACATGAGGTTCGCACCAAAATCAATCCCCATGCGGTCGTGATCAATCGCACCGAGATCAAGACCGGCATCCTCGACAGCCATCATCGCTGAGGAGGTCCCCATCTGAATATCGCGGCACATCACTTTGATATTCTTCCGCTGATTCTTGGGGATCACCTCTTTTGCAAACTTCTCATCAAAGTCCGAAACCTCACCTCCGACGAATCCGGGAGACAATGCCCGTTCGCCATGAAACTGGTGTTCGACCGGACCAATGCCGTTCTTACCGGTAGAAAGGTTCGTCCAGAACACTTCCCGGCCGACTCCGATCGGACTGATGACCCCGACACCCGTGATGGCCACGCGCGGTCGAGAAGATTGACGCTGACTCATACTGCCCAGAGTGCCTCTATCATGGGACAACGTTCAACGTGCTTCGTCACGCTTCCTTGGGCAGTCTGCTGAATAAGCAGCCCGACATCAGAAGCCACACGAGCCGTCATTCCGACGTCCTGCGGTGTTCCCAGCCTGTTAACGCAAATTGATTCATCCATGGTAGTTTTGATGCAAGACGACAGATTTGACCCCCTGTCGGCTGCATTCACACACGCATGGTATGACTAGGGATACCTGTTGTGAACCGCACCGTCAACGGCACCACGAAGTTCGGCGACAACCTCTGCCATGATGTCGACTGCCCGAATCACATCATCACGTCCCAAATTGAGGTGCGTACAAGCACGTAACCTCTGCCGTCCCAGAGTGTACAGACGAACCCTCCGTTCGTGCAGACGGTCCTGAAGCACTTGGGATCTTCCATATTCCGGGTCAAGCTCAAAGAAGACCAGATTTGTCTCGACACCTTCGAGATCAACGGATAGTCCGTCGATTTGGGCGATTCCTTCCGCGAGCTGCCGAGCGTGAGTATGGTCCTCTGCCAGCCGTTCGATGTGATGGTCGAGTGCGAACAGGGCAGCCCCGGCAATGATGCCCGACTGTCTTAACGCTCCACCAAACAGCTTTCGCGCCCGCCGGGCCCGGTGAATCGTCTCATGATCCCCGACCAGGACGGACCCCATCGGGCATCCCAGTCCCTTCGAGAAGCAGATCGAAACTGTATCCACACAACGTCCAACGTCTGCGGGAGAGTAACCACGCACGACACAGGCATTGAACAACCGCGCTCCGTCGAGATGGACCTTCAGTCCGTGCTTGTGTGCCCAGGTTCCCACCCGTTCCAACTGGTCGAGCGGGTACGTCCGTCCGCCTCCCACGTTTGTCGAATTCTCCAACGAGAGCAGACGGGTCGGACTAAAGTGTTCGTCCGGCTCGCGGAGGGCTTCTTCCAGCTGTTCAAGGTCAAGCCGCCCGCTGTCCCCCTGAATCGTCCTCACACTGACTCCGGATAGCGCGGCTGGAGCACCAGCCTCAAAGCTACCGATGTGCGATGTCGACTCGATCAGCAACTCGTCACCCGGAGTGCAGTGGGACCAGACCGCCATCTGATTCGATTGCGTCCCGGAACACCCCAGGACAGCAGCCTCCTTGCCGAACATCTCCGCCATTCGGGCTTCGAGCCGGTTGACGGTTGGGTCTTCGCCCATCACATCATCGCCCAACTCAGCTGACATCATGGCTTCCAGCATGGCCGGCGTCGGCAGAGTGACGGTGTCACTGCGGAGATCGATATAGCTTTGTGTCATGCAAAGAGGCTTCGGAATATATCAGGATTGCTGCCACACTCGAACGGAGAGAACTCTGACCAATTGCTCATCCTCGACCACACGGAACACGAAGGTTGCAGGTTCGATCATCAATATCCTACGGCCCTGGTCCCGAGACTCGCCTGCCACGTGGGGATCGGCACTGAGGATATTATGCGCCTTTCGCATTGAAGCCACGATCGACAGGTTCAAATTATCACTCGAACTTCTCCAGACAGACCAGAGATTCTCTCTGGCATTGGAAGACCAGACGACCTTATACATGACCCGATTCCAGTTTTCGGATGAGCTCCTCGGTCGTGAGGTCATTTCCGCGGTCTCTCTCGGCTTGATCGAGCTCTTCATCGGTGAAGGCGGTCGCTGCTTCCGCATAACGGCGAGCGATCTCATCAGACCGAAAGCGACCGAGAGGCACCCCCTGCGGATCACAGATCACCACATCGCAGCCGGTGTCCTTGAGAAGTTCAGCGGTTGCTGCATCGACGAACACTTGTGTCATTTCAACTCCTCCAAACGAAATTGACCTTACCGCTCAGTCTATCTGGACTTTTCAGAACCGTCGATCCACCTCAGATCGTCTTGGACATCCGTTTTGCCAGTCGATCAAGGGCGGGGGAGATGTCGTCCGGGCGGAGATGGACGTTGAGAATTGTAAACGCATCCTTGTTGGCGAGGGCCGCCTTCATGGACTGATGGAGTTCGCCGACCGTGTTGACCTCGAAGCCCCAGCCATCGCCGAGGAGGTCGTTCATGCGATGATAGTTCCAGTTGAGAATGTCGTTGAACGGCCCATCCTGCAGGAAGCGTTCGGTCGTGTAGCCCTTATTGTTCAGGACGACGACGATAGGGTTGTGACCGTTGCGGACAGCCGTCGACATTTCCAGGCACGTCATCTGAAAGGCACCGTCCCCCACGAGAACGAGCGGCCTGAGGTTCTCATCGGCCGTCTGCACACCGACGGCTGCCGGGATGGCAAACCCCATCGAGGTGTAGTACGCCGGGCTGAGGAACTCGGTGTGCTTGTGAATGGTCAGATCGCTGGCAGAGAACAGCGAGTCTCCCACGTCCGCAATCACGACCATCCCGTCATCAATCACCACATTGATGTGATCGAACAGACTGGCAATCGTAACCGGGTCGTCGTCATCGTAGGTACCGACGGGGCGTTCCTTCCGTTGGGGAAGCGAGCTTTTCGGCTTCGCTTTGAGCTTGGCCTTGGCCAGTCCGCTGACAAAGTCTTTCAGGAGCACGTCATGGAAGTGATGATGACCGATGCGGAGGTTTTCACTGGTGACATAGACGGCTCTGCCCGGATCGAGATGAGCCGTGTAGATGCCGAGGTTGATGTCGGTCATGAAGGTGCCCAGCAGGATCACGCAATCGCTCGACTCGACGAACTCCGCCACTGATGAGCGGCCCATCGCTCCCTCGTAGACGCCGAGGTACAGCGGATGCTTCTCGCTGACGACACTCTTGCCGAGCAGGGTGGCACACATTGGAATGTTGTTCGACTCGGCCAGTTTGAGGACCTGTTCCCGCAGCCCGAACCGGTGAATCTCCACGCCTGCGATGATGACAGGTTGTTTGGCCGCCTGAATCCTGGCTGTCGCCTCTGCCAGTGAGGCTTTCAATGCGTCGTCGTTACTCTGCAAATGTGTGATGAGCGGCGTGTGCGGATACAGGGCAGGGGCGTCCACGCGGTCGCGGGGGATTTCCAGATAGACCGGACGCTTGTAGCGGACGGCTGCTTCCAGACAGCGGTCGATCTCACGGAAGGCCGTCAGCGGGTCGTCCAGCGAGGCACTCGCGATGGTGATTTTCTCGAACACTTCCCGCTGCGTGTTGAAATCACGCACCTTGTGGTGAAGCAGGGGGTCGTTCTGACGCTCCGCAATTCCCGGAGCCCCGCTGATCACGACCACCGGTGACTTCTCCGCATAGGCACCAGCAATCGAGTTACACAGGCTGAGTCCACCCACACAATACGTCACACAGACGGCTCCGAGTCCATGCACGCGTGCATACGCATCGGCCGCGTATCCGGCGTTGTCCTCACGGGTGCAGCCCACGACATTGATCGGGCTCTCCTCCAGCATCCCATAGAAGTTGAGCACGAAGTCACCCGGAATCCCGAACAGGTCCGTCACCCCATAGTGCTGGAGCCGGTCGATCAGGTAACGCCCGATCGTCTGCGGTTGACCGTTTGAGTTGAGAGTTGAGGGTTGAGGGTTGAGAGCCTTCTTGCTGGCCCTCGTTCGCTTGACGGGAGCCTTTTTGCGTTTGGTCGACGTTGTCTTCGCTGACTTTTTAGCCATGGTGTCGCTCCTTGTCACTGGGGTCGATCATCGTGAATAGAACACAGATGACGCTGAATTGGCAGATCAACACGGATTTCCTCCCACGGCAATCGCATGTTCAAGACGTCCAAATCTCCTCAGAAACGGTGATTGCGTTTCCGTAGCTGAACTCGCCAGAGTTCAGACTGTGGGCGGAGTAGCGACGAATTGTCTGAATTCTGGCGAATTCACCTACATCTGACATGCGATTGCCGTGGATTTCCTCCGCGTCTCAGTGCCTCCGTGGTGAATTATACGCATTCGGCGAATTCGCGACAGAACCGAGTCCCTCGACCCTCAACTCTCAACCCTCAACCCACTACAATCCCGGCAGAAGCGTCAAACCACATTCCCCGATCAACGACAGAGCGATGACCGACTACCGAATTGAAAAAGACTCGATGGGCGAAGTGCGAGTGCCGGCGGAAGCCTATTACGGGGCACAAACCCAGCGAGCGGTCGAGAATTTTCCCATCTCCGGATGGCCCTTGCATCCGGAGCTGATCCACGCCATGGGGCTGGTGAAACTCGCCTGTGCGACGGCCAATCGGGATCTGGGCAAGCTGACCGGCACCGGGAAGAACCCGCTCACGGATGCCCAGGTCACCGCTCTGATCGATGCCTGCCGCGAGGTCGCTGAGGGGAAATACGACGATCAGTTCCCCATCGACGTCTTCCAGACCGGCAGCGGCACGTCGAGCAACATGAACGCCAACGAGGTCATCTCCAACCGGGCGATCGAGATCGACGGAGGAGACCGCTTCGAGGCGGCCAAGCCGATCCATCCGAACGATCACGTCAACATGGGCCAGTCGACGAACGACACCTTCCCGACCGCGATCCATGTCGCTGTCGCTCGATCCATCAACCAGAAACTGATGCCGGCCCTGCAACGACTCGCAACAGTCCTCAGCGACAAAGCACAGGAGTGGGACAAAATCATCAAGATCGGCAGAACCCATCTCGCTGATGCGACACCCCTGCGGCTTGGTCAGGAGTTTGGCGGGTTCGCACGGCAGCTCACACTCTCAGGCGAGCGGGCCGAACGGGCCATCAATGCGGTCCTCGAACTACCGGTCGGCGGGACAGCGGTCGGATCAGGGATTAACACGCATCCGGAGTTTGGTGACCGGGTGGCGAAGGTCCTCGCTGAGGAGTTGACGATCCCGTTTGTGGAAGCAGCCGATCACTTCGAGGCGAACGCGCAGCGGGACGGACTGGTCGAGTGTCATGGCCAGCTCAAGGCGATTGCTACGACCCTGTTCAACGTGGCCAACAACATCCGCTGGCTCGGCTCCGGCCCCCGCTGCGGGTTTTACGAAGTGATGATCCCAGATCTGCAACCCGGTTCGTCCATCATGCCGGGCAAGGTCAACCCGGTGATGTGCGAGAGTCTGATGCAGGCGGCAGCACGCGTGATTGGCAACGATGGGTGCCTGACGATCAGCGGGGCAGGGGGGGGACAGTTCCAGCTGAATATCATGATGCCCGTGATGGGGCAGACCACGCTGGAATCGATCGCACTCCTCACTGGTGCGACGAACGCGTTCGTCGACAAGTGTGCAGAAGGTCTTGAAGCCAATGTGGAAGCCTGCGAGGCGAGCGTCGAGAAGAGTCTGTCGATGGTGACCAGTCTCAATCCACACATCGGTTATGAGAAGGCTGCTGCTCTTGCCAAGGAAGCCTTCAAAACCGGTAAGACGATACGCGAACTCTGTACCGAACAAAACATCCTGCCGGCGGATGTGCTCAAAGAGGCACTCGACCCTATGAGCATGACCGAACCCCACGCATAACGGTTATGCGGAAATTTGCGGAGGGTGGCATGCTCTCACGCCGACAGGCGGGTGTGCATGTTTAACGCTATCACTTGAACATGGCGAACCGGCGATCGCCGTGACGCCATGCCACCCCGCGCGTTGCCTGCATGCAACGTCGTCTCGTTGAATGTGTTAATTCCGCTGCTTGCCGGGAAATCGGCGAAATCTTTTTCCGATTCGGCGGATTCTGCCCGCATGCGCCGAATCGTCAACCTAGGTTCTCATTACGACATGGCCGAGTCGAGAGCCGGGCTAGGTCCGCGAGGCCATCACCGATGGACTCCACACACCTCAAACAGACGTTTCGTCCTGATCCCGCCAAGGATCTTCCGTACACCTTATGATGCTCCAGGAGGCTTGAATGCGCTCATTTGACAGCGTGTTGGCTCTGCGCGCGCGACTGGCTCTCATCCGCGCGACAAGTTGCTTAGGTTTGATCGTCGCCATCACAATCGCTTCTCCCTCGACCTGCTCCGCACAGGAGGATCCTCCGGACATCGTCCGCATCGAAGAGGACTGGGAACTGGCGATTGCTGCTCCAGATCCGGTCGCCGATGTGCCTCAGGTCGTCTGCGTGTTCGGTCCGTCCGACCCGAACGGATCGTTGTACGCGGTCTTCGAATTGAATCATGCCTCACTCCCGGACTTCGCTGCAGGCGGCATGCAGCTGCAATGCTGGTACGACTCGTATGTGTTGGGTTACGACAATCACACCCACCACGGAGAGTTTGAAGCATCAGTGGACTATGTCACGTTCACCACAGTGACGCGGATGCATGACGATCACATGCACCTGCAGATCATCAACGGCAACTCCATTACTTGGGGAGAGTTCGGCGGTGAGTCCAACCTGAACCTTCGAATCAACACCTGGCGGAACAACTTCAACGACTATGATCCCGAATTCTCTATCGCGAATTCGCGAGTGACATTTGGGGCCAATCGAGTCAATCGATTCGTGCGACGTGAAGTCCGTTACTACAGCGCGGACGGCTTGTACCAGACCGACGAGGAAGACAAGTACGTGCACCAGCTCGTCGTAGATGATCCCAGCGAGGGGCCGGAAGAGGCAACTGAGTAACGAATTTGAACAGGTGCAGGTCGGCACTGTCTGAACTGTGCCCACCGGCAAACAGGCACCAACAACGACGCGGGAATGTCATTGAACCAAAGTTTCGCCTGCCAGGGCGGAGGATGCGACCGATGAAACACCATCAGAACCACAACCACTCGCTGAACAAATTCCATTCGCCTGAAGGCCAGCACAATCGACGCGGCAACATCTTTGCCCTGTCGGCCGTGCTGATGGTCGTGATCCTGGGCTTCACGGCCTTTACGGTCGACACCGGCTATATCACGCTCACCAAAGCTCAGCTTCAGAACACTTCTGATGCGGCTGCACTGGCTGCACTGATTGAGATTGCTGATGGGTATGGTCCAGGATCAGGACTGACGAGTTCTCAGGTGCTGACCAACGCCCAACAGGCGGCGACCGACGTCGCGGCTGAGAACCGCGCGGGCGACGTGCACTCCGTCTACACCGACTCGGCACGAGATGTGCGACTTGGCCAGTACACCTGGAATTCAGCAACCCAGAGTTGGGACAAGCTGTGGGGTGTTGCTCCTTACAATATGGTCGAGGTGACTCTGCACCGCGATCAGTCCGGCAGTGCTCTGGGTGATCGACCGCTGGACCTGTTCTTCGCACCGGTGCTCGGTACGGATCAGGCCACGGTCTCTGTCTCTTCGACAGCCGTCATGCAACCCGGCTCCGGATTCTCGACGACAGGAAGTGGCGGAGGCGGGGGTGACACGGAAGACGGTGAATGCCCGTGTGGGAACCCGCAGATTCTCCCCATTGCCCTCGATATCGAGACGTGGACCGATCTGATGAACGGGATCGGCAGTGACAGCTACTCGTACAACGAAAGCACAGGGGCCGTGACCAGTGGTGCGGATGGAATCCTCGAATGCAGTCTGTATCCCTACGGCAACCAGAGTCTGCCCCCCGGCAATCGGGGCACGGTCGACCTGGGGAGTAACAACAACAGCACGGCAGACATCAGCCGGCAGATCCTTTACGGACTCAACGCCGACGATTTGTCTTACTTCGGCGGTGAAATCACCTTCGATGAGAATGGAGAGCTAGAGCTGAACGGCGACACGGGCTTGAGTGCCGGCATCAAGGATGAACTGGAAGCGATCAAGGGGCAGCCGCGTGCCATCCCGATCTTCACGGCCGTCTCCGGTCCGGGCAACAACGCCAACTACACAATCGTCAAGTTCGTCGGAATTCGCATCATGTATGTCAAACTGACGGGTAAACCGGCTGACAAGAAGGTCATTATTCAACCGGCACCATTCGTGGATAACTGTGTGATCCCCGGCGATCTGCCAGTGACGCAGGACAGCATTTTTGCCCCTTCGTCAATCATCAATTGATCGATTCACGGCCACATTCTCGGCGTGGCCGTAATTCATTCTGCTGCATTTCTTCTCCCTGACCACTCGGTCGTGCAGACTGCGTTTTAGAAAGCCAGACTGATGACACGCATTCAAAAGCATTCTTCTGATAATCGCCGTGGTGCCGCGATGGTCGAAATGGCCGTCGTGCTCCCCTTGTTCGTGACACTCGTGTTCGGGATCATTGAGTTCGGCCAGGCCTTCATGGTGCTGCAGATTCTGAGCAACGCCGCGCGTGAAGGGGGACGGGCCGCGATCGTGAACGGGTCCAGCAATGCAGAGGTCACGCAGATCATCCAGGATGCATTAACCGTCACGAAGGTTGACCCGAGTGACGTGACGATCACGATTACAGTGACCCCCGAGACAGGCAATCCTGATCCCGGAAATGAAGTTGGTAACGCCAGCAAACGGGATCTGTGCACGGTCGAGATTAGTATTCCGTTCTCCGACATTTCTTACGTGACCGGACGCTACCTCGAAGGACTGCCGCTCCGCGGCCAGGTCTCGATGCGTCACGAGTAATCAGAGCGGACCGTCAGGAAAGACGCTCCGCAGAATAAGCTCCCCGGCGACGAACACAACTCACCCATGTGTTGCTTCGCAGGGGAGTGTTTGCGACTTCATGAGTCGCCACTCCTCCACGTCACCCACCACGTACTCCTCCCATCGCGCTCAGCCCCGCGACGAAGTCCTTCCTGCCGTCTGACCCCAGCTGACCAACCTGAATTCTTCCCGCCACGATCCATCCTCCGCTCCGTCGAGTCGTTCACACCGTCAGATCCACAGCACTTGTACACCCCGCACATTCCTCAACCTTTCAGCAACTTCCGAGGGGATTGACTGCAATCTGTTGACGAAATCCATCACGAAGCAAACCCCGAGATAACGTTTTGCAACGTGCGATGTTGCAGGTCCGCAACATGTGGTCTTACGACATCTCTATCGAAACAGTCGAGTCACTTCATCCGAATGAATCTCAACGTCATGCTGTCTGCCAATCTTCCGCGATCGCTTTGCCTCATATTTGTTGTCCTGGTGACCCACTTCCTGTCGACTGGTCGACAGGCCGAGTGCGCCATGGTGGATGACCCCATCAGCAACTGGACTGCCATCAGCTATTCGAGCGGCAATCAGACCGACTACTTCGACGACCAGCAGACGGGCAACACAACATCGTCCTCCGACATCGTCGGACTTGGCTCAGATGATGCGTTCTACACGCAGTTCGACAACGGCGGAGACGACACGTCACTCACCGACGGCACACTCTTCTTCCGGGTGCGTCTTGGTGCCCCGGGAGGCAACTCGACTCCGGAGTTCGACAGGAACCTGTTTATCGGTGTTGATGCGGACGGAGACGGCGCTCTGGACCTCTATCTCGGCGTGCACCACCAGGGAAGCAGCGACGAACTGGCAATCTACGGTCCGGGGACTGATCTCAACATCTCTCCGAACACCACATCGATTACCGGCCCGGTCCAGACGATCACCGAAGTCGACGGCGTCAATTACGATTACTCGGCTGTGACCCTGGGAGACACCGATCTGGATGATGACGGAGAGACTGACTACTACCTGAGCTTCGCGTATGATCTTCAGACCATCGTGGATGCCATGTTCGCCCAGGCAGGCATCACGATGGACGAGAACACGATGCTCAGTTACGTGCTGGCCACCGCCACACAGGACAACTCGTTCAATCAGGACCTCAACGGGGTCGGCAAGACCTACAGCGTCAGCGACGATTGGTCAACTTTGGGGGCACTCGCTGATCCCATCTCCGCAAGCGGCAATGTCTCAGCCGTCCCGGAACCCGGAGCGCTGGCACTGCTGGGGCTGGCTTCGTTCTTCGGATTCGGTTTCTCCCGCCGCAGCCGTCGGGAAGGCAACTGAGGAGCTTTGTCCGTGTCAGTTCGCAGCAATCGTGAGCGATTTCGACTGCGAATGCTTCCCATTGACCGATCGACGTGAGATGATACTTCCATGTGAAGTCTGCGGTCGTCTGGGAGCAAACAATGGTCTTTGGGTTTGGGAAGTCGAAGAGCGGGGGCAGCCGTCGCGATTACGACTCGTCGGAAGAGTTCGAGATTGAGTCGATCCTGTTTCAGGGGGCGCTCAACGGCAAAGAGGTTGACCTTCGCGCAAACGCGAAGCTGGCTCAGGCCGGGCTGGTGCCGGCCAAGGAACTGATCAGCGACGCTCTGGCTCGCCGGGCAGACATGATCCGTCTGGACCCGAAGGGACGCGTGGCAGCCGTGACGCTGTACGTCGATGGCGTCCCGTTTCCGGGAAGCCGGATGCCGGCTCAGCAGGCGCTCGCCATCACGCAGATGCTGAAGCTCCTCGCCGGCCTGGATATTCGCGACCGGCAGAATGCGCAAGCCGGCGGGATCGTCACGGACTACAAGGAAACTCCGTATCATCTGCTCATCAACACCTCCCCCCTGAAGGCCGGCGGCGAGCGACTCGTCGTGCGTCCCCGAAATCAACAGGTCCAACTCGAAACGCCCGATGATCTGGGCTTCAGCGAGGATCTGCGCGTCCGCATTCGCGAGTTGACGTCTCACAGAAGGGGAGTGGTGCTGGTCTGCGGGCCACCCAACTCCGGGGTAACAACCCTCTCGTTCGCGGTCATTCGCAGCATCGATGCTTATCTGTATTCGATCTACTCGCTGGCCGATTTCGGTGGCCGCTCGATCACTCATATCTCGCAGGCGGAACGTGTCGAAGGGGAGACCTTTGACCGACAGCTCGCACGAGCCATTCGGTCCGATGCGGATGTGATCATCGTTGAGCCGCTTCATGAAGAGGATCGCTTAAAGATCGTGTTCGACGATGCGACGAAAGTGTGCATCGTGGCTGAGTACAAAGCCCCCGACGCGGGAAACTGCATCACACAGTTGCGTGATACACTCGGTGCAGAGATCGTGAGTGATCGTCTGGCGATGGTGCTCAGTCAGAAGCTAATCCGACTGCTCTGCGATGAGTGCAAGCAGGCTTACCGACCGAATCCCCGACTTCTGCAGAAGGTCGGACTCCCGCCGGAAACCAAGGTGCTCTACCGGCCTCCGCAACCAATTGAGGGGGAGGAACCGGACGAATGCTACAAATGCGGATCGATCGGCTACTTCGGTCGGACGGGCGTGATCCAGGCGATTGAAGTGAACGACTCCATCAAGGAACTGATCAAGTCGGGGGCCGATGCCAGTGCTCTGAAGAACCAGGCCCGGCGCGAGGGGATGCAGTCGTTTCAGTCGGACGGGCTGCGTCTGGTGGCGGAGGGGAAGACCTCTCTGGAAGAACTCCAGCGGGCCTTCAAGGCGTAAAATAGGGACACTGGAATCCATAGAGAGCTTTGGGAGCCTACGATTCACTTCCTGCCGCAAAAGACTTCGACACACGCATCATAAAACTCAATAACGACTTACAGGCACACCCAAGATCGCCTGTGTAAAAAGTCTGCGGGTTAGGCAAAAATAATCAAGGTTGACGATCGTAGGGGTCGATATCAGGCATACGGCGCGGATTTTCGCGCAGCGGAGTGTCGGGCGGAGACCGGCTTCGCAACTTTCACTGAGTACACCTTCACTGAGTCAGGGACGACTTCAATCATGTCACTTCGCCTGATGTCACCGTCAACGCTTGCTCTGGCCTGTGGAGGCCTGTTTGTCCTCGGGAGTCTCACCGGCTGTCAGGCAACCATGAACGGCCAGACGCTGCCTTCTCCCACGTATCTCACCGACGACGTCCAGTACTTCCCGGCTGGTGAGGAATTCCTGCTGCCGAATCAGGTCCGAGCATTGGAAGAATACAAGGCCGCCCAGGAATCCTTTGAAAGCGATCTCGACGTGATTCGTTGAGCGAGTTCAGTACGTTCATCTGTCTGAGTGGCTGAGTCTGAATCATCTCGCGACCAATTTGATACTCCGTCCAGACATTTCTGCTGGAACTGGACCGGACGCTTGCTGACATTCGCGGTTCTGACCGGAACCGTGCTGCATCTAACAGTAAAAGACAGTGTCCCATTGCTGGCGACAGTCTTCTACGCACTTCCGCTGCCGGTCATTCTCCTGCTGGCAATCGCTCGCCTCGTCTGTGCTCGAATCCTGCGTGACTCCCGTTCCACCGTGATTTGGGCAGTCGTCGTATTCTCAGTCGTGGGGTGGACGACGACTTCTCTTTTTGAGTGGCATTCTGTCGTGGCCTCACAGGACTCGATTCGGGTCGTGTGCTGGAACACCGGGCAGGGCAAAGGGAGATGGCGACCCTCTTATACAGAGACCATCAATCGCCTTCAGCCCGACATCGTGGGTCTCATCGAAGCCGGCGGCGATTTGCAGGCGACACGACAGTTCTTTGAATCACAATGCCCTGGCTACCAGGTATCTGCCCTGAGAGGCGGCCTGATCTGCCTGTCCCGTGGAACAGCAGGGGAGGGGAGTGTGAGCACACTTGCCGGCGGAGGCAAGTGTGGACAGGTGTCGCTCAACATCCATGGGCAGTCGGTGGAACTCCTGCTGGTCGATGTGCACAGTTCACCTCTCAAGTTTCGTGCGGATCCTCTCAAAGCGCTCGCTGAGAAGGCCGCGCAACTTCAGGATCGACCCGTCATCATTCTCGGTGACTTCAATACACCCAACAACTCGGTCCATCTGGACCTACTCAGGACCCATCACACCCATGCGTTCGAATCAGCGGGACAGGGGTATGCCTGCACATGGCCGATTCCGCTGCCGGTGCTCAACTTGGATCAGATCTGGACCAATGCTCATTGTGTCCCCGTGTCCTGTCACCACGAATGGACAGTCCTGTCAGACCATCGTCTGGTTGTAGCAGACATTTCGATCCTGCCGGTTGAATAACACGACACGCCTCATGGTCTCGATGATCCCGAACCGGTTTCGCGGGGGATTTCTGTTGTGAATTGACAACAAGTCAATCACGGATGCTGAAATTGAGCTAGTCTTTCCACAGACAGCGTTGCTCCCCGGCATCGAAGCGAGGAGTCGCTGATCCGTCGTTCAGAACTCACGAGGATGTGGGCATGCCCACAAATCACGAACATATCGGCAAAGCTCTCGATGAACTGACGATCGGATTGCGCCCGTACGCTGAGCAAAAGCTGAAGGCGACATTCAAGGACAAATGGCAGGAAACCGTTCTCGCGAGCTTCCGTGATGGACGGTCCCGGCTCACCGAAGACGGGCAGGGGATCGATTGGGATGCGCATTCCCTGCTGACGGTGATGTGGGATCAGTGGAATTCCTGTTTCCGCGAACACCTGGGACACCAAGAGCGAAGCCTGGTTAGCGAGTTGCGTGCGTTCCGTAATCGATGGGCCCATCAACAGTCGTTCGACTTCGACGACTCCTATCGGGTCCTGGACAGCGTTCGACGTCTTCTCGAAGCCATCCAGGCTACCAATCTTGAGGCAGTGAATCTCCAGAAAGAAGAGTTGCTTGAATCGTACGTCGCAGAGCAGGTGAACTCACAGGTCCAGCGGACTGCATTCAATCGCGGCAAGTGGTGGGTCATCGGAATCTACAGCCTGTGCTGTGCTGCGATCAGTTACCATGCTGCGATGTCGGGGCACAACGGTTCATCGGCACTGATCTCGTTTGTGATTCTGGTGTTCGTCTATCTGATCTATCAGCAGTTCAAGATGGAACCGCCGTTGCTGTATGGTCCGCGTGAATGCCATCGGTGCAAGCGAATCATCTACCGCCGGCAGTGCCCCTACTGCGAACCGCAGCACGCCGCTCCCCCTATGCCCGCTGCAACTTAACGCTTGACCGAGCCGTGTTGCCGCTGTTCAACCGGTTTCGACCGTCGTTGCACACATTGTCACGGGGAAGGGGACCCTGCTAGAATGCGTGTCATGACTGACGCCGACCCAACCATCACCGGTCGCATCCTGATTGCGGATGACAACCAACAGAATCGTGAACTGCTCGAGGCCTACCTGGCTGACGGGGAATTCGAGATTGAAATGGCTGCTGATGGAGAAGAGACATTGCAGAAAGTCCGGGACACCGATCCGGATCTCGTGCTTCTCGACATCATGATGCCGAAGCTGAGCGGCTATGAAGTCTGTCATCGAATGAAGCACGATGATCAGACCAGCAAGATCCCGGTGCTGATGGTGACGGCCCTCAAGGACATGGGGGACATCGAAAAAGCGGTCGCTGCCGGTGCGGATGACTTTCTGACGAAACCGGTCCATCGTCTCGAACTGCTGACCCGTGTCCGCTCATTGCTTCGCGTGCGTCACCTCACCAACGAGCGTGACCGGCTGCTGGCTTACTTGGCAGAAGTGGAACGGGCCTCCGCACAACCGTCTTCTTCGACGGCGGAGTGAGTCATGTCTGATACGATTCAAGATGGGCTCCCACGAGTCACACTCAAGCCTCGCCGGGCGTTACCCTTCTTCAGTCGGCATCCCTGGGTCTTCGCAGGAGCTGTCGAACGGGTCGATGATCACGCCACAGCAGGGAGCGAGGTTACTGTCTTTTCACACGACGGTGAATTCATCGCACGTGGGTTGTACAACCCGGACAGCAACCTGCAGGTGAGGCTCTATTCCTGGGATGCCGAGCGTGCATTGGATGAAAGCTTCTGGTCCCAGCGTCTGGATGAGGCGATCGACCTCAGGTCACGACTCTTCACAGAAGCAGGGAAACAGCCGGCGTGCCGACTGGTCTTCAGCGAAGGGGACGGGATTTCCGGCCTGACGGTCGACCGGTATGACGACTGGCTGTTGATGCAGATCACCAGTCGGGCGTTGTACGAACGACGAGAGACGTTCATCGACTTGCTGCAATCGAAACTTCAGCCACGCGGCATCTGGCTGCGGACTGAGAAGGGGATTCGCGAGGCGGAAGGACTCGTGCAGGATGACGGCCTCGTCGCCGGCAAAGAACCACCGCGTCCGTTGTTCATCGAAGAGAACGGTCTGAGATTCGGGGTCGATGTCGTCGAGGGACAGAAGACTGGTTACTACTTCGATCAACGGGACAACCGACGAGCGGTCGCCCAGTACGTTCGGGGTCGTCGTGTGCTGGACCTGCACTGTTACACCGGCGGCTTCAGCATCGCGGCCGCCAGGTTGGGCGGGGCTCATGAAGTCATCGGCGTCGATTCGTCGGCCCCCGCCATCACGATGGCCACTGAGAATGCGGTGATGAACGAGGTCGCTGACCGCGTTCACTTCGAGAAGGCCGACTCAGCCAGGAAACTCGCTGAGTTGAACGGGGCAGGGGAGACGTTCGATGTCATCATTCTCGACCCGCCCAAAATGGCCCGGCACCGTAAGGGAGTCGAGTCCGCACTGAAGGCCTATACCGCCATGAATCGGGAAGCGATGAAGGCGTTGACCCCCGGAGGAATTCTGGTTTCCTGCAGTTGCTCAGGACTGGTCAGCCGCGAACAATTCAAGGAAGCAATCGCCAAAGCCGCCTTGCAGACTGGGAAGAATGTCCAGATTCTCGAATCCCGCGGTCAGGCGACCGACCATCCTGTCTCAATCTTCTGTCCCGAGAGTGACTATCTGACCTGTCTGATTTGCCGGGTGGTGTGATGAATCGAATTGGAATTGCTGGTGGGATCGTCGGAACACTCGGTGCAACGTTGTCTGCAATCAGTCACCTTGACAACCAGGAGTGGACTTGGGGCATTATCGCAGCATGTTCTGCGGTCACACTCGCACTTGCCATGGTCTCTCTGATTCGAAGGGAAAGATCGGAGAAGAATTCAACTTGATCGTCTCCAGAACAAAAATTGGCAAATCGGATTTCATGGTGATCTGCGGTCAGTCAATTTTTTGTTTCCATATGGTCTGAGTACAGCCGAGCACCCATTCGGAGATCAATCTTGCATTCACTACTGATGCTGACCGCGTTTACAATTCCCACAGGTGTTGATGTCGCCTCAACGGAAACGCTCTCGACGGCGGCAGTTGTCTCGCTGCGACAGACTGCTGACGAACTGTCACCCCAATTGCAGACGGGATCTCTACTCTTCAGCGAGGGGGATTGCCTCGCCATCCGGGTCTACACGGCGAGCTCTTACACACACGTCGCGATTGTCGTCATCGAACACGGACAACCGTTTGTCTACGACAGCATGAACGGAGCAGGCGTTCGTAAACAATCACTCACAAGCTATCTGATCGGTCAGTGTCCCGACGAACTGCACGTCTATCATCCTGCGCGGCCATTCACTGAGGAGCAGGGCAGGGGACTGGCCCGATATCTCGACAGCCAATTGGGCAGGTCCTATTCCGTCCATCATCACTTAACCGGCCAGCGAGCCGAGGGAGTACATTGTGCGGAGTACGTCACCGAGGCCCTGATGTCGATCGAACTCCTCCATGCGGACCGCCCGTGGAAGGTCTCGCCGGCAAGTCTGCAAACCGGCATCACGACCGCAGGCATCTACGAATCAACCTGTATCGCGAATCTGGAACCAACGCCGACTCCCACTCTCCAGGGGAGCGGTCGATGTCATCAGATGTGGCTCGACACAAAACAATGCCTTGGCCAGTGTTGCCATCAGCTGTCCGGTTGGTTCCTGTGCCGTTGACGATCGATTTCGTCCCCCTTACGCTGACGGGCTGGGACGGCAGGGTCCAGAGGGGAACCGCCGTTGTGATCGGTCGCTCTACGCCTCAGCAGGTGGTTCATGCGTCAGTCCGGGAAGATCCGCGTCGTTAGCCGACTGCTCATCGTCGCCTGCAGCTTGAGTGTGCTCGCTGTCGCCGTTTTAGCCCAGCAACCGCCAGGGGCGACACAGCCACGCACATCGACAACTCCCAGTGCAGCGGCCAACGAACCGCAACAGGTGGTGATCGAACGCGAGCCTTTGCTGTTGAAGCCCGCTGAAACGTATCACGTCCCGCTCAAGCTCGTCCCTGCCAAGTCCGTCGACATGGCTGCCCGCTTTAATGGGGTCGTCAACGCCATTCTCATTAAAAGGGGAGAGGTCGCCCGATCACAGGCGGAGGTGATCCGGCTCGATGCTCAGGAACGTCAGCTTGAAATGGACCGCGCCAAGGCAGCCTATCAAGCTGCGAAGCTGGAACAGGAATCGGCAGAGCAGGGGACCGCCCGGGAGATTGCCACTGCAAAACTCGATGTCGCCAAGGCGGATCTCGATCTCGCGGAATTCCGGCTGAACCAATGCAATCTGCGAGCCCCCTTTGATGGAGTGATTCAAGAAGTGCATGCCGTCGAAGGGGAGTTCATCCAGACCGGTCAACCGCTGGCCACGCTGGTGGACAAGTCGACGATGATGGTGCAGGTCCCGATTGATCGTTTGAAGACGAAGGAGGGAGACACCATTCAACTGCAGATCGAAGGAAAGGTGGCTACTGCAAAGATCGAAGGGATTCTGCCTCTGACGGAACCCTTTGAACCGCTGCGCGAGTTGTTTCAGTCGATTGCGACCGGCATTGCAGTTCTCGACAACGGGGCAGGGCAGTGGGAGAGCGGACAGACCGTGCAGACGTCGCTGATCCCCAGATCGCCTGTCACGGAGATCCCCAACATTGCCCTGGTGAACGGAGCGGACGGCACGCGGCGTGTCCGCGTGATCCGTGACGGCTTTGTCCGTGAAGTGCCTGTTGAATTGTTGGGGGCTGTCGGCGAGGAGCGAACCATCGTCACCGGTGCCTTCGGAACCAGCGATGAACTCATCGTGCGTTCTTCGGAAGAACTCAAGGACGGCACACAGGTGGTCCCACGCACCGAACTGGCCGCTGACGGGCCGGCCTCTTCGAATTCCACATCGCCCCGACCTGCCACTCTTCCACGGGTGACGCCTCCTCCACCCAAGTGACAGGTTGCCACCGGAGACGCGGCACGATCCCGTTCTCATCACAGGCCAGAATGTCTGTGCCACTTTTTTGACGGACTGTTTGAAGCTCAAACGGTCCAGCAATCAGAACGCACTCGGCAAACGTCGGGGCAGGGCGTTATACTGACAATCTGGCGGACACGCCGCTTAACTCCCCGCCCGTCGCATTCACGCCGGGTCCACTAACACTCGCAGATGAGGGGCCTCAGCCATGTCTGAAGCCGAACTGGTTGTTGACGGTCATGAACTGACCAATTGCATCGCCACAGGGAACGTGTCTCAAGTCTGGGAGGCGACGAACACCGCGACGGGGCAGTCTGTCGCGATGAAGCTGCTGCTCCCCGAGGCGCTCACAGATGCTGATCACAAGAGGATGTTCAAGCACGAAGTCAGCGTGATCAAACAACTCGAACACCCCAACATCATCCGCTACATCGATTCGACGCTCAACAAGAAACAACACTACTACACAATGGAGTTGTTTCGCTCATCGAACCTCAAATCGCTGATCCGAGCAGACCTGCACTCAGTCCATCTCCGCCTGAGAAAGCTGATGGAGTGCTGTGCGCAGGCGTTCGGCTATATGCATGAGAAGGGTTGGATTCACAAGGACATCAAGCCGGACAACATCCTGATGACGAAGGGCAGCGAAGTCCGCGTGATCGATTTCTCGCTCGCCTCGAAAGGCTCGTCCTCGATGGGTCATATGATGACTCGCAAGAAAAACATCGTCATTCAGGGAACGCGCACGTACATTGCTCCTGAGTTGATTCGACGTGAAAAACTGACGCCGGCTGCGGACATCTACAGTCTGGGGATTCTGTTCTACGAGACACTGACCGGTCGCCCCCCGTTCATGGCGGGCAATCCCAACGAACTGCTGATGATGCACGTCCGTGACCAGCCCGACTTGCCGTCATCGTACCATCCAAACATCCATCCCGAGGCTGATGCGCTCGTGATGAAAATGTTGAGCAAGAAGGTGAAGGATCGCCACGAGTCGATGCAGCAGGTCTTCTCGGAAGTACGATCCGTGAAACTCTTTCGACAGGAGCCGGAAGAGTTCAAGAAAGCCAAAATGGCCAAAACCGCGGAAGAGCAGGCCACCACGGTAGACCAGCGTCTGGACTCTCGTGCAGACCATCAGCGAACTTCATCCGGCGCACCCGCGCCGCCCAAGCCCGCACCAGCGAAACCGAAACCGGCGACGCCGGCTGCAGAGAAACCGGCAGCGGCCACTCCTCCTTCGAGGGCTCCTCAAGCGGCTCCGCCAGTACCGGCAGCGCAGCATCAGCCCATGATGCCGCAGCAGCCGATGCAGTACCCTCCAATGCAGCAGCCATACATGCCTCAGTACCCGGGTGCTCAGTATCCCATGCAGCCCGGGATGATGCCACCCGGCCAATATCCCCAGATGCCTGCCGGTCAATTCCCACCCGGCATGCCGGGGCAATACCCACAGATGCCGCCTCAACCCGGAGGACAGTATCCCGGTCAACCAATCTCACCTCCACAGCAGGCACCAGCACAGCAGCCCCCCTCTTCTGCCCCGCAGAAACCAGCGGCACCTCCTCCCTCTCCCAAAGAGGATCATGACAAGCCGGACGGCATCGACTGGATCAACATCAGCTGAAAATCTCTGGTCAGATTAGAAAAGGTGAATGTGGAACTTCGACAGATTTGGCGACGATTCGCACAGTGGCTGAGAAACCCGATCGACACGGTTCGATCTCCGCCATTGAAACACATTGACTGGTTCAACGTGACCTTTGATGACGACCGAGTGACGATCCATGCCTCTCCCCCCGGGCGGGAGAATTGGGCAGCTGAATTTCCCTGGTCGACGATCGTTGGAGTCTGTTTCAAAGCAGAAGATTTCCTACTCTCCGATGGGATCTACATCTTTACTACAGAGAGGCCGGAGAGCTACGTGATTCCGACAGAAGCGATCGGTGGGAGTGAACTCTGGGGAGAGATCCTTCGTCGCGGACTCTTCGATGCTGAATTGGCCATCACGGCTGCATGCTCATCAGAAGGGTTGTTCTGTTGGCCACAGGAAATGACCTACCTACAAGTGAGAGCGAGTTGACCAAATCCGAGTCCACTCGCTTTCGCGTTTCTTGGAAGTCTTGGGTATACTCAGTCTCCACCAGATTAATCAGATGTCTGTTGTAAACTGCCATGTCCAAACTCATCACTCTCCCCTTCGAGCGACCGATCGCTGAGTTGGAAGACCAGCTCGAGAAGCTCGAAGCACAACCCAATCCCACGCCGGCGACCAAGGACGCCATCCGTCAGATGCGCACTCAGGTCAACCGTATGAAGCGGGAGATCTACGAGAATCTCAACCCGTGGGAGATTGTGCAGGTCGCCCGCCATCAGCAGCGACCACAGACACTCGACTATCTCGAACTCGTGTTCGATGAGTTCGTGGAACTTCACGGAGACAAAGCGTACGGCGATGACCGAGCCATCCTCACCGGGTTCGCCAAGATCGATGACCGGAAAGTGATGTTCGTCGGCCATCAGAAGGGAAGGAACCTTCAGGAGCGGACTGAACACAATTACGGCATGGCTCATCCGGAAGGATACCGCAAAGCACTCGCCAAAATGCAGATTGCGGCCAAGTTCAACCTGCCCATCATCTGCTTCATCGACACAGCCGGCGCGTTCCCCGGCATTGAAGCCGAGGAGCGGGGACAGGCATATCAGATCGCATACAACCTTCGCGAGATGTCACGCATCCGCACGCCGATCATCTGTGTCATCATCGGGGAAGGGGGGTCCGGCGGGGCACTGGGCATCGGCATCGGCGATCACGTCGCCATGCTCCAGTTCTCGTACTACTCCGTCATCAGCCCGGAGGGTTGTGCCGGCATCCTCTGGAAACATCAGAAGTTCGCAGACAAAGCGGCTCAGGCCCTCCGCTTCACCGCGAAGGATCTGCTGGAGTTCGGCATCATCGACGAGGTCATTCCGGAACCGCTGGGGGGAGCACACCGCAACCATCACCACATGGCGATGGGGCTCAAAGGGTATCTCACGCAAACACTTCGCGAACTCTCGAAGCTGCCGGCCGACCAGTTGCTCGACCACCGCTACGATCGCTTTCGGAGGATCGGCGTCCTGGAAGACCTGGCCACCACTGGGGGAGAGGAAGGCCAGCCACTCGCCGGCTGACCGTCTCAGAAAGGATCGCTCACATGAATCTCGGCGCGAACTTCCCGGCGGTCGATCTCACGGTTCCAACGACCGAAAAAAAGGGGCACTGTGTGCCCCTCTGGAACGCTTCCACTCGTCAGCGTGACCTGCAACCCATCTCGAGGCGACCGAGGCCGTTACAGCCCCTCTCAGAAGAGAGCGATGTTGACCCCTCCTGAAATCGCTGAAAAATCCTCAACGAATCGAACATAACGGACATTATCGGACGTTGGTGGTTTGTCGGTTTTTCAGACTCATCCTCCGCTTCCCAACTCAATGTCATTCCCGCGAAGGCGGGAATCCAGACAGCGCTGAATCTTATAGCTGTCTCGAGAGCGCCAGATCTCAGCACACGGATCGCGGGCCGGATTCCCTGCTCCGTTGAGAGAGTCGCTCAAGCTCCTCGTGACCAGTAGCATGGTCCAGGAGTACCCCGGACAAATCGGGCACTCTCCCTGACTCACTGCCGGGCGGCTCGTAACCGCTGCTGCATCGAATCGCTCAGCTGAGCGACCGGCACGCGTTGAATGGTCAGCTGACGGATGATCCGCTGCTCAATACTCGTGCTCTTGTTCGTCTGAGGATCCGGGTCGGCCTGATCACCCACGAGGTCCGCCCGCCAGTCCTGAAGGAATCCGAGAGCGATCGAATCAGGCAGACCGCGGATCGTCCCCTCGACCTGACTGGCGACTGATGGCTGGCCGGGCGGTGCCGGCGAGTACTGCGAAGCGATGTCACGGATCAACGTCGACACATCCTGCGGAACCGCCTGTTGGACGGATGACGACTGCGATCCCTGTTTGAGATATTGACTGGCAACGGTCAGGATCATCCCGGGAGCGGCTGCTTTCAATTCATCCAGCATCCGGGTCTTTTGCTCCGGCGGCACGTTCTGCATCGCTTGCTCGACGACGGTCCGTGCCGTGGCCTGATTGAAAGATGGCAGCCGACTGATGATTTCATCAATCGGGTCCAAGGCGGGCGCGTTCGTAGACGGAGTCGTCGGAGTCGATTGCCCCCAGAGATCGCCCCACGTGGATGATGGCTCCGACGACTGACCACTGGTTGGCTGGATCGGATCCCCGAAGATGTCAATCTCTCCGTCGTGGCCGTCAGCAATCTCATGATCGTGATTGTGCTTGAGCGGCAAGTCGGGCGTATCAAGTTGGTGGATGTATTTGTCCAGCGAGTTCCGGATCTTTTCCGGCATGATCGGATGCAGGCGATCCATGATGATGGCAGCCGCCATTCCGCTCTTCGAAGTCTTCAGCATGGCCCGGGCATCATCGGACAAAGTCACAATGAAAAAAGTCAGCACCAGACAAAACGCGATCCCCTTGAGCAAACCGAAGACAGAGCCCAGGTGACGATCAAATTCCGTCATCTTCGCCTGCTCCAACCAGCCGTGAATCATGCGGGCGAACCCGAATGACAGAAACGAGAAGAACAGGTAAGAGCCAAACATCACCACCCAATGGTTGAGCGGCTCAGCCAGAGCAACGTGTGGGCCGACTGTCGCAGAGATCGTCTCCGCAAACACGAGGCAGAGCACGAGACCGACGATCCCGGCGAGTTGCCAGATCACCCCGCGTATGGCACCGCGAACCATGGACACAATCAACACCGCGACCACAAATACGTCGTACCACATAAGCGTTCGCCTCTCCGTAGGCTCCAGCGGGAATCCATTCAATCAATGGGGCAGGAGTCTAGCCCAGACTGCCATTGGGGGGAATGGGAATTTTGGAGCCGACAAGCTGGGCAATTCAGTGATGTGATGGGAACGGGAGGGCGAGGCTTCTGCCGAGCTCTGAGAATTGGGTAGCACGGGTTGTCCCAACCCGTGTCGCGAAGCGACAGGAAGCATCCCAGAAGTCGTACGATTTGTGATGACAGGTCGTCTTTGCAAAGGCTTCTGTCCGCTGACGCGGCACCGGTTGGGACAAACGGTGCTACCCATAGCGTTGAACCCAGGCTTCCAATGGTGTGTGCAGATCCCAAAGATGTGCAAATCAGTGGACTCACACTCCCAGCAGAATCCCTGCGACTTCAAAACAACTTCTGACTGTCCACCAGCAACGTCACCGGTCCGTCGTTCACAAGGGCGACGTCCATCATGGCCCGGAAACGGCCCGTCTCGACCATGATCCCCTGCTCTCGCACGGCTGCGACGAATTTCTCGTACAACTCATTCCCCTGCTCCGGTCCCGCCGCCGCGACAAAACTCGGCCGGCGCCCCTTCCGGCAGTCGCCATACAGCGTGAACTGACTCACCACCAGCATCGCTCCACCAATCTCCGCCAGCGAGCGGTTCATCTTCCCCTCGTCATCCTCGAAAATCCGCAGCCCGACGATCTTGTTCGCCATGTACGCGACGTCGTTAGCCGTATCATCGGTCGCGACGCCGAGCAATACACACAACCCCTGCCCAATCCGCCCGACGACCTCACCGTCAACGGTCACACTCGCGGTGGACACTCTCTGAACAACGGCTCGCATTCGTCACTCCTCGTCCATGTCTTCCGAATCCGTGTGCGCTTCCATCGCTCTCAGCCACAACTCGGCGAAGACGTCGACAGCCTCGCCTCGCTCGCCAACCGGATGACCATCGCCTGCGATGTGCCCTTCCTTGTCCGTCACATAAAAGTTGCCATGCTCGTCCGGGTAGACGTACAGCCGCAGATCGAGGCGGACCCCTTTTTTCGTTTGGCGAAAGGGAATCTGCGCGAGCCATTCGTCATAGGTCATGATCACTCCTGTGTGGTTGATTGTCCATGTGAGCTCTCATCCCACCCACACCGGACTCGTCCAGGCCATGTGGCCGTTGTGTTGAGTGATGCGGGCGTAGTACCAGTCGGTCCCCTGCCCTGATGGTTTGTCTTTCCATTGGACCTGTGCCGCATACTCACTGGGGCCGACGAGACGGTTGATAATGTAGCTCTCCGTGGTAAAACCGCCGGTGAAAGTCACGACGTTGTCCTCCAGCAGATCTCGCAGCGGTGCGGTGATCCGTTGTTCAACTGGTTGCGTCAGCTCGACGATGAGTTCAGCACTGGCTGGGGCTTCAAGGTCCAGGATGACCGCTTTGGTCGGGTCCTCGCCGTAGCACTGCACGCGAGTCGTGGGCGATTGCAGATGCACCTCACTTTCGGAGATGACTTGCAGTCGATCACGCAGTTCCTCGCCGAAGGGTGCCGCTTGAAAACAGCCGGCGGCGCGGCGGATCTTGCCTTCCGAGAGACGAATCCGCATGTCCCAGTGACACGTCCTGCCCAGATCGAGCGCAGCCCACGGTCCCCAACCATACTGCAAACGGCATTTGACTCGTTCTGGCAAACTGGTCGACGAGGCGATCTCATCCTCCGGGAAGTGACGCTCGATGACGCGGCCGTTCTTGACCAGTTCGATTGACTTGAGCGCGTCCTGCCCTTCCACGCTGACGTTGATCTGTCGCTCGCCCGCCGCCGGCAGTTCGCTGCCCATCGGGTGTCCGTTGATCTGGAAGTCGACTGCAATGCGATCACCGGTCGCTGCATAGGTGCGACGCGCTCGCAACGCCTCGAACAGGCCAGCTGACGACAGTTCTCGTGCCCACACGCCGAGCACTCCCTCGCCGTAAGCACCCGGATAGCCTCGATGGTCGTCACTCGATGCAACGAAGCCGAACCGCAGCCCCTTCGCCAACTGCGGCTGAATCGTGTTGGCCGTCGCGCGGCCGCTCATTGAGTGCCGCAGATAGGGAATCGGTGCGACGTCTGTTTCGGAGCAGCCATGTTCGGAGAACACCTCGACGACCGGCGTCACTGCCCCGCCCCGGAAGTGCTTCCAGTTCGCCCCCCGCCAACCCTGCTTGTACGCCACATGATGCGGGATCGCGAACGCCCCCTTCGCCTGCGCAAAATCGAGCAGCTTGTCCGCATGTTCGGGCAGATACAACTCCGGCTGATCGTCCGGGAAGATCATGCAGTAGTCACCGAAATGACTCGAATGCCACTCATACCCCAGCAGCGCGACGAAATCCTCGGTGTTCGCTTCCTGAATCATCCGCCGCGTCTTCGGCCAATGGTCCGCATGCACCTTGAACCCATCGACCCACTTCATGTGTCGATCGCCCGGCATCTTCGGCATGTCATGCCACGACGCATGCCCGGTGAAGGCGAAGAAATCCAGATGCCCCTGCGCCAAATCGATCGACCGCTCCAGCGACCCCTTCGCATACCCCACCGCATTGTGATTATGCAGCTCCCCCCAAAACAGCTGGTACACCCCCTCCCCCCC
>JAGQQG010000044.1 GCA_020426325.1 Planctomycetaceae bacterium
CGATTGATTTCAAGACGTTCCGGCCGATCAGCTTTGGCGTGCCGTTGCTGTTGTTCGCCATCGACCAGATGGAACGCGGACGTCTGGCCACGATGGGACTGTTATTCGTCGCCACGCTGACGGCCAAGGAAGATTTTGCGATCGTCATTGCCCCGCTCGGATTGTGGCTGGCGATCTCGACATGGCGGCAAGCAGAGACCACTCCTGACCGACGCCGAACGTTGATTGTCGGCGCGGTCACTGCGGTGCTGGCGACGGTCTATCTGCTGTTGGCTGTGAAGGTTTTCATCCCGTGGTTTCGCAGTGGAGACACAGTCCACTACGCTCGCTATTTCAGCCGCTTCGGCGAGACGCCCACCGAAATTGTGACCAACATGATCACTCAGCCAGGACTGCTTCTCGGTGAATTACTGACCACCGGCACGATCCTGTATTTCCTGCGGATCGTGGTCCCTCTCGGGGGGACTCCGTTACTTTCTCCGACTCGGTTGCTTGTTGGGGGACCCCTGTTCCTGTTGTTGTGCCTCAATGAGATCGCACAATCGACGCCCGCGCCCGTGCACCATTTTCATGCTCCGCTGATTCCCATCGTGCTCTGGTCTGCAGCAGCCGGGCTCCCGAATGCCCGACGGCTCATGAGTTGGATGAGGACAGACGCCATGTCAGCCGCCCGTCTGGCGTGCTGCTGTGCACTGTTCACGGGAGCGTGTCTTTCCTTTCATCCAATGTCGCTGCAGTTCTGGGATCCGGGACGATTGACCTACTGGCGGCGGTTGTACATTCCCGGGGAGCGGGCGACGCAGTTCGCGAAAATCGAGTCGCTGATCCCTCTTGATGCCCGCGTGGCCTCGACGGACTTCGTACACCCCCGCTATACCCACCATGCACGCTCGTACGACTACAGCAAGTATCCCCGCAAGGTCGCGAACTATGAAGACAAGGTGCCGGATGACACCGACTACATCGTGATCGACACGCAGCACCCCTACAGTGAGATCAAGACTCCGGACCAGGTGCGTGAACTTCGCCAACATCCCGACGACTGGGAACTCCTCCCGGACGAGACAAATGGGTACTTCATCGTGCTCAAACGTCGAACAGGGAGCAGGGAATAGCGAACAGGGAACAGAAACTACCAACTGAAAACTGAGCACCCTCAACCCTCAACCTAGACTATGACTGAACTCAACTGGAACAGCAAGAACCTGACCCACGGCTGGCAACGCGGTGTGACCGCATTCTACTACGGCCTGGGTTTCACGCCGGAGGACTTTGACAGGGCTCAGGTCGGCATCGGCGTACCTCTGCTCGAAGGCAACCTGTGCAACATGCACTCTTATGGCCTTGGGCAGGAGATTGCAGCCGGCTGTCGTGATGCGGGGCTGATTGGATTTCCGTTCGGGACGCCGGGGGTCAGCGACAACATCACCCAGGGTCAGGAGGGAGGTAACGGGTCACTGCCGTCGCGGAACCTCATCGCCAACTGTGCGGAACTGGTCGTCGGAGCGCATGGTTACGATGCGATGGTCGGCCTGCATTGCTGTGACAAGAACGGTCCCGGTTTCGCGATGGCATTGGCGAGACTCAACTTTCCGGGGCTGATCGTCTCCGGCGGCAGCATCGCTCCCGGCTGTCACAAGGGGCAGGACATCTCAATCCTCGACGTCTACGACTCGCAAGCTGCAGCAGCGGTCGGAGCGATGTCAAACGACGAGGCTGAGGAGATACTGCGTACAGCTTGCCCCGGCGCAGGGGGTTGTGGAATCGCAGCATCGTTCAACACCTGGGGGATCGCTTGCGAGGCACTGGGCATCATGCTGCCGTTCAGCAGTTCGATTCCGGCTGTTGGTGAAGACAAGCTCAAGGAGTGCCGACAAGTCGGTCACGCCCTACGAATGTTGTTGGAGAAGAATCTGCGTCCCCGTGACATCCTCACGCGAGATGCCTTTGCCAATGCAACAGCGGTCATAGCAGCAGCCGGCGGTTCCACGAACGGCATTCTGCACCTGCTGGCCCTGGCACGCGAGGCCGAGGTCGACTTCGGTCTCAGGGATATGCAGCCCATTCTCCGAAAGACTCCGGTCTATTGCAGCTTTGCCCCTCGTGGCAAAAAGACGATGTACGACCTGCACCACATCGGCGGGACCCCTCTGCTCCTCAAACATCTTTTGAAGGCTGGGATTCTCAATGGCGAATGCATGACAGTGACCGGCAAGACACACGCCGAGAACCTTGCTGATATCCCCGACGCACCAACGGACGGTCCCGATGATCTGATCGCTCCGCTCGATGCTCCGTTCAAGCCGCATGCGGATATGCAGATCTGTTTCGGCAACCTGGCTCCCGATGGTGTCGTTTACAAAGTCTCCAGCATGAACGACTCGACATTCCGCGGCACCGCAATCTGCTTCGATGATGTCCGCAGCGTGGTCAAAGCTGTCGAGGAGAAGCGAATCAAGCCGGGTCACATCATTATTTTGCGGAATCTGGGTCCCGTCGCCAGCGGCATGCCGGAGGTGCTCGTCGCGACAGCCGCATTGGCGACGCCCGAGTTGGATGGAAAGGTCGCCTTCCTCTCCGACACCCGCGTGAGCGGTGTCAGTCATGGTGCGATCGGTGTCCATTGTGCCCCGGAATCTGTTGTCGGTGGACCGATTGCCTTCGTCGAAGATGGCGATGAGATCAGCTTTGATCTGCTCGCAGGAGATCTGACTTTGCATGTCGACGATTCAACGTTGGGTGACCGTCGTTCCCGATGGCAGCCAGCGGTCATCAAACACAGGCGGGGCTACCTTGCAGACTTCTCTGCGACCGTCACGCAAGCCAACGATGGCTGCGTGAGCGGTGCCGCAGGAGGATGAGATGGCCAAGCTTTACTTCTACTACTCGGCAATGAATGCCGGAAAGTCGACCACGCTTCTGCAAGCCTCGTACAACTACCGGGAGCGCGGGATGCATACGCTGGTGCTGACCCCGGAGCTTGATCGTCGGTATGGGATTGGCAAGGTCGCCTCACGCATTGGATTGCAGTCGGAAGCGATCACTTTTCAGTCCCATACGAACCTTCGCATCCTATGTGAACGTGAGCATCTTGCTCAGACGTTGCATTGTGTGTTCGTCGATGAGGCTCAATTCCTCACCAGACAGCAGGTCGACCAACTGACGGATGTTGTTGATGAGTTGAATATTCCGGTGCTGGCGTATGGCTTACGGACAGACTTCCTCGGCAACTTGTTCGAGGGGAGCCAGTATCTCCTCGCCTGGGCGGACAGTCTGCAGGAGATCAAGACAATCTGCCACTGCGGTCGCAAAGCCAGCATGGTGCTTCGGATCGACGCGGAAGGCAAACCGCTGCGGGAGGGTGAGCAGATCAAAGTCGGCGGCAACGAGTCGTACGTCTCGGTCTGTCGACTACACTACAAAGAGGGGATGTCGACCCGCCGCACGGACGAGTTGCCGTTTACGGCGGAATGATTCGAAAGACGTCTGGGTTCGTCTTCGACGATGAGCACGATTCGCGGCGGGCTCCTGAGTCTCAAATTTCGACATTCCCGCGCTCAACACTTCACTCAAAACCTCAGAGAACGGGGGTGGGACGGACGGCTGATTCGCTTGCCGCGACATCGATGCGGAGTCAAAGGAGCGAACGTCACTGTGGTGCGGCTCTCCTGGTGCTAACTCTCGTTGCATGAGAAAGAGTCGTCCCCGTTCCCGTATGGGTGTCAGCGTCGTGTGACTCCCGTTCTCTGAGGGGGGAGGTCAGTGGTCGAGTGGCAAGGTGGCAGAGTGGCAAAGTGAAAGTTCACTCAACGTTTGATGCGACGGACCTCACCCCGGCGGCATTCATTTCTCCCTTTGTTACTCTGCCACACTCGCATCAAACTGCCCCGAACTTCACTGTTTTACCGGCATTCATCGCCGGCTTGGTAGGGGGGGCGACACACGTTGACGGCTGAGCCTGGCTTGTTGAGACATGCTGCTCTGCTTCCTCGGCGACCTCGCCTCGCAGGACTCGCACGGCTTTGGGAGCTTCGACACCGATCTTGATACTTCCGCGTCCTGTCTGGACAACTTTGATGATGATGTCGTCGCCGATGTGAATGGTTTCAGATTGCTTGCGAGTCAAAACGAGCATGGGTTTCTCCTTCGTGAGTTGTTATCTCAGCCGTCGATTGCTGAGTTGATTGTTGGTCTGGAACTCCCAGTTCCTCGAAAGTTGTTGCGGGCGTCGATCGCCCCTTTGATGCGGGTGAACAATTGCAGACGGCGTGCCAGTCGTTCCGCCACAGCCGGAGATTCTTTGTGAACTGTCTTAACCTGTTCGCATTCAAAACGAAGCGTCACGAAATGTCAGTTTGATGATCCGGCAAAGTCTGCCGAGGATCGCGGATGCTCCCGAGAATCGTTGACGACTTTGCAATGACTCACCGGGAATTGTTGTAAATCAGGTCGGCTGTCCGACCGGTTGCAAGTTCGTGTTCGTCCTCTCACAATGTGAAGTCGATGTGGGAGCGAATCATGCGAGGTTTGACGCGCGGCAAAAGGCCGCCGATTTATAATGAACGACAACGGCAGTGTTTACGTGCCGCAGGGCGATTCAATGCGCAGCTGATGGACTTCATCCGTCCTCATGTCCAGCCGGGCGTGAGCACGAACGAACTTGATCGACTTGTCGCAGAGTACACGCGCGATCACGGTCATACCCCGGCCTGCCTGGGGTACAAGGGGTTCCCCAAGCACATCTGCACGAGTGTGAACGAAGTGGTCTGTCACGGCATCCCCAGCGACGATGTGTTGAAGGAGGGGGATATTGTGAACGTCGATTTGACGACCATCGTCGACGGTTGGTTCGGCGATTCGTCCGAGACATTCATGATCGGCGAAGTCTCGCCTGAAGCTCTGCATCTTGTCCAAGGGACCTTTGATGCAATGTGGCGAGGCATTCGGACTCTCAAACCGTTCAGCAGTGTGATCGAGATCGGCTATGCAATCGCCAAGTTTGCCAACCAGCAGGGACTCGGGGTTGTCGAGGAGTTTCAGGGACATGGACTTGGTCGACAGTTCCACCAACCGCCCGGAGTGCCACATTATCCGGTACCGCAAGCCAGTCGTGACATCCTTGCTCCTGGGGTTTGCTTCACGATCGAACCCATGTTGAATCTCGGGTCGAAGGCGACCTCGCCTCCTGAGAAGGACGGCTGGACAGTCCGAACCGCAGACCGCTCGCTGTCCGCTCAGTTTGAGCACACGATTCTGATGACGGAGAACGGGCCAGAGGTACTTACAGTAACGCTCGACGGACCCCAGGAAGGGCATCGGTTTTAATGTCGGAGTCACCCGTCGATCCACAAGCTGTTTCAGAGGCTCCCCGTGGTCGGGTCGTGGCCGTCATGCCTGCGTATAACGCAGCTCGGACTCTCAAGAAGACGGTGGATGATATCCCCGTCGGCAGCGTGGATGAGATTGTGCTCGTCGACGATTGCAGCTCAGACGACACGGTCGCGCTCGCCCGTGATCTGGGTCTGACTGTTATTCCACACGAGAAGAACCTGGGCCCCGGGGGCAATCAGAAGACTTGTTATCGGACGGCTCTCGATTCCGGGGCTGATTATGTTGTGATGATTCATCCGGATTACCAGTACGATTCCCGAGTGATCCCCGTTGCTGTCGAGATCCTGCGGCTGGGGATTTGTGACGTCATCCTCGGGTCTCGGATCCGGACGCGACGGGAGGCGCTCGACGGTGGCATGCCCGGCTGGAAGTACATCGCCAATCGCTTTCTCACCACAACCGAGAACATCGCACTGGGCCAGAACCTGGGGGACTTCCACAGCGGCTTTCGTGCTTATCGCCGTGAGGTGCTCGAAACCATCCCCTGGCAGAACAACACGGACGACTTTGCCTTCGACAGCCAGTTTCTGGCTCAGTCGGTCTATTTCGGATTCAAGCTGGGCGATATTCCAGTCCCGGTGAGATACTTCGATGAGATGAGCAGTATCAACTTCCGCCGCAGCGTGAAGTACGGCAACACGACGCTCCTCATCCTCGCCCAGTTCTGGCTGCAGAAGCTCGGGTTGAAGCGGTTCGCGATCTTCGACAAGCAACGCTCAAAGTAGCGAGTGAATGAAGTCTCTCTACAAATGCAACAACCGACAGGAAGGCCTGTCGGTTGCTGCGTTTTCCCGTTGATGTGTTCAGCCAATCCCAGGAAGCAGCCGAGCTCTGACGCTTAGAACTCAACACTGTAACGTTGGGTCATCTCTCTGCGGATCTCTGCGGTTGCATTGTCGATCAGCCGCCACCCTTCTTCCCGGACCGACGTTGCACGGTTTTGTTCCTGCCGCTCAATCTGCGTCATCGCACGTTGTGTTTCACCACCCCGGTCCGGTTGCGGGACACCGACGGTGCCAGTCCCATAAGCATATCCGGCACGATAACCATATCCGGCTCCGCCGTAACCATAAGCGTAGTTTGTGTAGGTACCGTTTTCCCAACCACCTGCCGTGGGAAGCGAGGACTTACGGACACCCGCGGTGAGTCCCGCATCCTTTCGCTTTCCGGCCATGTATCGCAGTGTTTCTGCAGTCTTGGCTCCGTAATCGAGGAGATCCTCATCGACATACAGGATCGGAAGTCGATCGATCTTGCGGGCGTAACGTTCCAGCCAAACGGCATCATATCCACCGCGAGTGTCCTGCTTTTTGCGATCTCCGCGCAGGTCGTCCAGAAGGGTGTTCACGGACTTAAAATAGGTCTGCGAGTTTTCAGCCATGTCTCCTGCAGAGGGGGCCTTGTCCGAGTTGACGGACTCCTCCTCGAGTTCGCTGAACTTTGTGGTTGGTACCTCAACCACGCTGAGCAGTCGTCGCAGTCCCCCCTTGGAAATCTCTCCTTCGATGAAGATCGATTTTCCGACGACGGAATACTTGTGATCTGCAAAGTCGTCGATTTGACTGCCCAGTCGTTGCAAGGCTTCGAGAACGAGACGTTTTGCATTGGCATCAGAAAGCGTGATCGGCTTTTCGAAATCAATTCGTGATTTCGCGTGAACGCTGGAATCGATGGTCAATTCCAGTGTCGCTCCCCGAAGTGATGTCAGCATCGCGACCACGTCTTCGACCTTCAAGGTGGTCTTCTCGATCGTCTCGGATGCGGCCCATCGCTGTTCGGCGAGGTGGGGATCAACCATATTTCTGAGATCGACCGCCATGACGATCGGTGTTTGTGCAGTAATCTTCGCGAGTGCCAGTTCCAGATATTCGGACAGGCCATTGGCACTGTTCTTTGCCGCCTCGTCGATCCAATTTGCAACGGCTTGTCGCTGAGCGGGGTAGATCACTCCCACCATTTGAGGCTCAAGTGCGACAACGTACGCATTACTCGGCGTCCAGACGATCTCTTTCCCGTTGATTTGATCGACGTATCCCCCTTCAGCTCGGGCAACGTCTGTCATCTTGACCGGCTCGGACAGTTTCATCAGGGCCAGCTCCCACGCCTCTTGAAAGTCGTTTCCGGGAGCGATTTGACTGGTGATCAGGAGTTTCTCCGCTTCCGGGGGCAGAAAGATGGCTCGGTCGACGTAAGCTGCTTCCAGCTTCTTCGTCCATCCGTTTTTCTGAGCCAGTTCGGTTGCTTTGAGAGCCGTCGCGTCGATGCCGACGACTGTGTTGGCCCCCTTGTGAACGCGGCCGGTGAGTTCCGTGAACTGACCGAAGACGGGCGTCGGGAGGAGCAGGCACACTGCCAGAATCAATGGGTTGTTCAATCGAAGTTGCATGGTGCTTCCCGCAGTTGGATGGTCGAAAATCGCTGATGAACACCGTCCTTGAGAGGAAGTTCACCAGCCGAATACGGAGATTTCAGATGATGTGTGCTATTTTAAGACCCTCGATGATAACCTCACTTCGAGAGGGGTTCCACTATCTTCTGCAATCTGCCTGAGTAAAGGGAGCATCCGGTTCCAGCTGAGACCGATTCCCGGCAGACGCTCCGAATGTGTTGACCTTGTGTTGATCAGGAAAACGGCCTGAACACGAGGCATTCCGAGTCGACTCAACCGGTGAAGCGTCAGTGAATCGAAGGGGTTCCTGCTCGAGCAGTCGAGGTATTGGAAATGACCAGGTGAGTCTGAGAGGTCGAGCCCAATGCCAGATCACTGCAGTCAATGATTTCCGGTCGCATCAACTCCAGAGAGTAACGCGAATCACGTGAATTGTCGTGCTGAGCCCACCATTGTCGGGCATCGGCAAAAGACCACTGGTTGGCGGATGGACACCGAGAAAGTCTTTCTGCGACTTCGAGAACGCAGCCAGGCCTTTGTTCCAACGGCTTCTGGAGGCACTGCATGATCAGTCCTTCCAGATCGTCCGAGATTGGCTCGCCAAGCAGTTCTGAAGGAGTTGGTGGAATCTCGTGCACTTGTGCATGAAGCACATTGGTAATGTTCTTCCCCGGGAACAAAGGCATGCCGGTCAGCAGGTAGTAAGCGACGGCTCCCAATGCGTAGACATCCGTACGCCCGTCGATGTGCTCGGGATTCAGGATGGCTTCCGGAGCCATGTAAAGCGGCGTTCCCTGAATGGATTTGCCACCAGACTTCTCCGCATGCCCGCCCACAACTTCTACCAATCCGAAATCAAGCAGTTTGGCGAAGTCACACACTCCGCCTGAAATGGACAAGACGATATTGTCCGGTTTCACATCTCGGTGGATCAGTCCCTTTCCATGTGCTTCCGCGAGTGATCCGCAGACTTGGGAAAGAATGTGGATGACCCGACCTTCCGGGATTGGGCCGTAGGTTTCGATCAACTCTCTGAGGCTCATTCCATCCAAATATTCCATGACGTAGAACAGCACGCCTTCGGAAGTCGTCCCATAGTCGTAGACCTGTACGGTATGAGGGCTGGAGAGTTCGCTGGTTGTCTGGGCTTCCTTTTCGAATCGCAGGATGGCTTCCGGGTTCAAATGTGCGATCGACATCAGCTTGACGGCTGCCGGTCGGCGAAGCATGGAGTGACGTGCCCGGTAGACTTCGCCCATGCTGCCCTGGCCGATCTTCTCTTCCAGGGTGTACCGGCCGATCGTTTTCCCCAGCCAGTTGGTTTGGGCTCTTTTCTGTTCGACAACACCCACCGCCAGCCTGGAGAGGTGATCGCACAGCGAGATCCGGTGAAACAGCTGTCCATCCGGTTGTCCGAATTCATCGTCGACTTCTGCTGCGATCTCGATGAACCGGAAATCGGGAATGGCCTGTTGCACGTGGAACAGCTTGAGAACCCCTTCCGGCTCCTGCTGAAAACCATCTGGCAACAGCGCGCTCAGCGCCGGCGCAATCAGTCCTGATGTCCGTAGGTGGTCGACCTGCAGAATCTTCTGGATCTGGTGATGGTAGGCGACGCAGCAGACGACATCTGTGGGAAAATTCCAGGACTTCAGAATCGTGGCGGCC
Source organism: Planctomycetaceae bacterium (assembly GCA_020426325.1). Taxonomy (GTDB): domain Bacteria; phylum Planctomycetota; class Planctomycetia; order Planctomycetales; family Planctomycetaceae; genus JAHBXU01. The sequence continues at coordinate 9,449 of JAGQQG010000044.1, forward strand.
ATCGTGGCGTGGTCCCACCCAAACCGTGCCCGCTCCAGTTGATCAAGTGGTTCTCCGTCTCTCAAGAACTCGTTGTAGTCGTTGGGATAGGCATGTTGCAGGAATGGCAACAGTAAATCCTGCAACAACGCAGCGACGTACGCAGCCTCTGCGTCAACATTCAGGGTCATCGCCGTTTGACGGGCGAAGATCGCGCGCTCGAGTGACTTGGCGAGGAATCCATCGGCACCATCAAAACCCTGATTGGCAGATGTCATCGATGCTGCCAGGGCCGCACTCATGAGCATCACCTTGCATCGACGATGTCCTAGAAGAGTGATTGCTCGCGGAATGGATGTCACGCGCTGTTTCAGGCCGAATGCACTGCTGTTGATCAGACGGAGCACCTGAGTTGTCAGTTCCGTATCCCGCTCGATCGCCTCCGTCACTTGTTGGAGTGTTGATGACGAGCTTCGGGCGATTTCCAGGAACTCCGTCACCGATTTCGACGGCCTCGGGATAACCAGTCGCGCCGGAAGGTCCGGCAGCTGACAGTCCCCCAGACATTCCTCGTACAGCTTTGACCAATCCAACATGACCCGGCTCATAGGACACGCTTCTTACCATTGATGTGCATCAGGGGAATCCGCTACCTCAGGCAGCAGGTCACGACATTGACAATGCCGGTTCGTGAGTCTGGTTGTCCAACACCTCTGCGTCAGCTTCGGTATTCGAGACAACCGCAAATTCCCGTCCGGGATGCTTCATCGCGGGAACAGGATGACTGGCCGGGTGGAATCCGGTCGCCCATTTGGCGGCGTACGCGAGAGCCGCAGCTGCGACCGAGAACACGGCCCCCATTTTCGCAGCTCCCTGGACGACCGGATCCGTGAATGCTTCTCCGGACACGAACAAGGCAACTGTCAGTCCCAGTCCGGCGACGAGACTGGTGACAAACACCTGTCGCATCGACATGCCATCTGGCAGTGAGAACCCAAGTCTACAGGCCAGCCAACTGCAACTCGTGATGCCCAGCATCTTCCCCATGAGCAGAGATGTGAGGATGATCCAGGTCAGCCCGTTGATCTCTGAGAACGGCACTCCTGCATTCGCGAAGGCGAAGAAGAACAGACCGAAATCAACCACTCCCTTGAGATCATGTTCAAATCGCTCCAGACAACTGTGGCTGACCGCGTGATGATTGATGTCAGGTACGTCCATGCTTGGGTTATCCTCGTACAGACCGAGGTCGGTTTTGGGGCCGGGCAAGAACGGAACGATGAACACCAAGGCCAATGCCGGGTGCAGGTGAGCACTGTGCAACCCCCACCAGGCGAGCGTCCCACCGATCGTGATGTATGGAAGCCAGGCACGAACCCCGAATCGTCGCAGAAGGTAAGCGGTCGTCATTCCCGGCAGAATCCAAAGGACGTTCTGCCACACGGTCGGGTGATGTGGATCGGGATAGCCGATCGCGATGATTCCTAATCCGATGGCGTCATCTGCAACGGCCAGCAACAGCAGGAAGCTCACTGCAGGATGCTGTTTGCCAAACAGAAACCGGGCCACGAGCCACGCTAACGCAATATCCGTTGCCGTGGGCACACCCCATCCCGATTGCCAGGTCGGCATGCCCATGACCGAATTCAGACAGAGAAACACACCGATCGGTCCTAACACTCCGCCGATCGTCGCAAACAGGGGGTTGATCGCTTTGGTAACCGGATTCAACGCCCCGTTTGGTAAACAGGCTTCGGTGATCTCTTTTGCTGCGATTCCGAAGAACAGCACCATGAACAGGTCGTTTACGAGAAAGTGCAGGGTGAGAGAGTGTGCCCAGCCCTCGTCTGCGGCGGCTGAGACATGTTCGGCATGGCTCGCTCCCCACTGGGGAATCCGAGTGTGGACGAATGAGTGATAAGCCTCCGGATCGACATTCGCAGCCACGAGAGCTGCAACAACTCCCATGATCAATGGAACGGAGAACTCCTGGAGCCGTGCGACAGTTTTCTTCATGGGGAAACCTGTTGGAGAAACAGAGCGAGAGAACTGAACCTCGAACGAGGACAGCGGTCTCTGATCGATGTGAAGGCCGGAAACTTGCGTCGTTTTGATCAGTCACCACGACATTTCGGATCACAGCGACTTGAAGGAACGGTCCTGTCGGTTGTTCCGAACATGCCGTCCACGAAAATGCACGGAGCAGATGGACTGAATCATGATCAACTATTCGTCCGAACTAAGCAGGATCAGCGGGCCATTCTGATTAGTGACGCATCGAAGATGCGGCCCCCCTCTGAGCATGTCATCCCAGAATGAAACAAACATCGGCCCTGCTGTCGTGCCGCTTGCCAATTGACGGACGAGTCTGCCCGGCGTACGATGAATTTCACATTTTTGATCGTTCATCGATCCTGACTATCCGTTGATGTAATTCGATGACCCCGTCCCGAAGCTTTACCGGTCGAGATTGGTTTCGTTTCTGGTCCTTGACGACCAGAACGGGATTCCTGTGCCGAGGGGCAGCCGACTGAGACGTTGGCGAATACGAAACACCTCAGGCCCTGAAATCCCGGAGATTTCAGGGCCTGTTTTCTTCTCACATCTCTTGTATTTGGAATCACACCCAGCCTCGGAGTACAACCATGATCGTCGTGATGAAGTCAGGCACCAGCGAGGATAAGGTGCAAAGTATGGTCGAACGCATCGAAGCCATGGGGCTGAAGGCTCACGTGATCGTCGGAACTGAGCGGACGGTCGTGGCGGCAATTGGCGAGAAACGGGATGGTAACCGGGAGACGCTGGAATCCCACGAAGATGTCGAAAAGGTCGTGCCTATTCTGGCTCCCTACAAGGTCGCGAGTCGAGAGGCCAAAACTGAGCCCACGACAGTCGAAGTGCTCGACCTGAAGGTCGGTGGCGGACATATCGGCATCATGGCGGGACCTTGCTCAGTCGAAAGTGAGGAGCAAATCCTTTCAATCGCCCGGGCTGTGAAAGCAGCGGGGGCGAAGGGCCTGCGTGGCGGAGCGTTCAAGCCTCGGACCAGCCCGTATTCATTCCAGGGGATGAAAGAAGACGGACTCAAACTCCTGGCAGCGGCACGCGACGAAACGGGACTGGCCGTCGTGACCGAGGTGATGACTCCCGAGCATGTGGAACTCGTCGGCAAGTACGCGGACGTGCTGCAGATCGGTGCCCGCAATATGCAGAATTATCATCTCTTGCAGGCAGTCGGTGAGTCCAACAAAGCAGTCCTGCTCAAGCGGGGGCCTTCCGCGACGATGGACGAGTTCCTGCTGGCCGCTGAATATATTCTGGATCAGGGGAACCAGCAGGTCATCCTCTGCGAGCGAGGCATCCGCACATTCGAAACTCACACCCGCTTCACTCTGCCACTGGCCTCGGTCCCCTACCTGAAGGAGAGGACCCACTTGCCGATCGTGATCGATCCCAGCCACGGGACGGGGATTGCATCACTGGTTCCCCCCATGTGCACTGCCTCGATTGCTGCCGGAGCTGACGGACTCATTGTCGAAGTCCACCCCGACCCGCCGAATGCCGCGAGCGATGGAGCTCAGTCACTCACTCCGAAAGCCTTTTCTGCGGCCATGGATCAGTGTCGCAAGGTTGCAGCAGCACTCGGATACGAGATGTGACGGTGCGTATTCAGGCGATCAATCTGGGCTTACTTCTGTGGTCCGCCCTGTTCCAGCGATCTTTTGAGGGACGTCAGCAGAGAATGCACATTGGCAGCCGCCATATACACCCGAGTGGAGACTGCCGATCGTGGGTAGATGTTCGTGATGAAGTCCAGGCAGAACTCTGTCGGAGAATGACGGATCAGCACCGCGTTGGCATAACGACCGCTGAGCATCGAGTCGGGAAGACGCAGATCATCGTAGATCTGGTCGATCGGCGGTCCAGATGATGCCGACACGACTTCTGGTTGCGCAGGCGAGGTTGGTGTGCCACTCTCAAATCCTTCTCCGGCGATCCCTTGAAACGGTGTCTCGATGCCTTCGTGGATCGGTTCCGGGCTGAGGGAATCAGAGGGATGGTTCGGTGGAGTCGGTTCGGAACGCGAACCCGGAACATTTGGTTGCGGCGGGCGGGGAAGAGCGCCAAAACGGGACTCGAAGTTCGCGACGTTCTGAGACAGGGCCTGCACAAACTGGCTGGTGACCTGTCTCGGCAGAACAACACGGGCGACGATCCGGGGAGCCTCACTCAACCGGTTGACGAAATCGAGCACAATCTCGAATGGCCCGGTCAGGACCATGACTCCGTTGCTGAAACATCCGTCCCCGACCTCATCCGGAACGCGGGCACTGACTTGCGAATATCGCACTTGACCGTGAATCGGTTCCTCCCGAGGATCGCGAGGCTCATTTTCAGGATGGTCTGGCATGATTCGAGCAGGTTTCAAATTGCGATGAAATCGAGGTAATTCTCCCTTATTTATTTCATTGGACGGGTTTCACCTCGTTCCGTCAAGTAGTGCTCTGACGATGAATTCAGGCTTTCTGGCTCGGTCGGTCGGGTCAGAGAAAATCCGTACGAGACAGACTGAACACTGTTGAACCTGTCCGAAAGAACCGCTAACCTCTTGTGCTTCCATAAGTTCGATGACCTGCCCCGTCAAACACGGGGCTGAATAATGAGATGTTGAGGAGTTCGCCTGTGAGCAAATCGTTCATGGCAAGAAAAGAAACGTTCCAGCCCGAGTGGTTCGTGGTGGATGGCGACAATCAGGTTGTCGGCCGTCTGGCAACCCGTCTCGCGACCGTCCTGATGGGCAAGCACAAACCAACTTACACGGCACACGTCGACACGGGTGACTTCGTGGTTGTCGTGAATGCCGATAAGGTTCGATTCTCGGGCCAGCCCTTGGCACATGACACGCATCCTTATTTCACGAAAAAGATGCTGACCAGAACCTACGAACGGTACAGCGGTTATCCGAGTGGTCGCACAGTGGAAACAGCTGCAGACCTGCTGGAGAAGAAGCCCGAAAAGATTCTTCGAGAAGCCGTCCGTCGAATGCTGCCGAAGAACAAACTCGGACGTCAGATGCTGAACAAATTGAAACTGTATGCTGGCCCCAATCATCCGCATCAGGCGCAAGAGCCTGTTGAGATGCCTGCACACCTACTCGCCTGACGGTCTCCGCTGCCCGACCTGATTTAATACGTATCCCCAGAGTCACTGATGACAGACGAAACGCAGAATCCAGAAGAAGAACAAGTTTCAGAAGACGTCGCGTCCACTGAGGTGGAGACTGTCGACTCGGCTGAGACTGTAGATCAGCCGCTGCTTGATATCGGCTCACACAATGATGGTGACGACGCCGGAAGTGCTCATGCGCCTCTGATTCGTGGTCGAGTCGACAAGCATGGCGTCGCGATGGGAACAGGTCGGCGGAAGACGTCTGTTGCCCGAGTTCGGATTTCCGATGGCAATGGCAAGCTGACGATCAACGGTCGTGAGTTTACCGAGTATTTCCCCCAGGAACGCGATCAGAAAATGATTCAGGCTCCCCTGAAAGCGACGGGGACGTTGGGGAACCTGGATATTTGGGTTCGTGTGAACGGCGGGGGAACCACCGGTCAAACTGGAGCCGTGCTCTTGGGCATCGCCCGTGCCCTGCAGGTCAAAAATCCCGAACTCCACGGGAAGCTCAGCGAAGGTGGATATCTCACTCGTGATGGCCGCATGGTCGAACGCAAGAAGTACGGCTTCCGCAAAGCACGCCGGAGCTTTCAGTTCTCCAAGCGATGATCGGCTGCCCCTGGTAGCGATCTGATCGACATTTCGATTTAACGCCCCGACAGGCCCACGCCGGTCGGGGTTTTTTGCTGAACATCGACAACGCAAGTCCACAGGTGACGAAGGAAGTTCTCATGGAAGGTTCCGTGTTCCACACGCTGTTGCTTCCAGATCTTCGCCAGATGCTGGATGAGAAAGACGGCCCCGCACTCAAGGAGTTCTGCGAAGCGCTCCATCCAGGTGTAGCTGCGGAAGTTCTGGAGGACCTTGATGCGGCGACTGCCTGGGAAGTCCTCACTCATTGCGGCCCGAGGACACAGGCAGAGATTCTCGGCTTCCTGCCGCTGCCGTTTCAGGTTCAACTCGTCCGTTCGATCGATGGTCAGAACCTGACGAGACTGGTCGAAGAGATGTCGCCCGACGATCGCGTCGACCTGTTGGAACGGATGGAGCCGGAAGAAGTCGAATCGCTGCTTCCACTGCTCGCGCATGCGGAACGTGCTGACATCCGCAAGCTTCTCTCGTACCCGGAGTACAGCGCCGGGTCGATCATGACCACGGAGTATGCATCACTCCCGGCGGACATCACTGTGGGGGACGCCCTGCAGCGATTACGGAAGCAGGCCCCCAGCCGCGAGACCATCTACTACGTCTATATCACCGACGAAGAGAGGCACCTCCGGGGGTTCCTTTCGCTTCGGGACATGATTCTGGCCAAGCCGGACACCCGGCTCGAGCAACTGATGGAAACGGACGTGATCTCCGTCCGTGTCGATGACGATCAGGAACGCGTCGCCCGCGAGATCGCGAAGTATGACTTCATCGCCATTCCTGTCGTTGACAACCAGAACCGGCTGGTGGGGATCGTCACACACGACGATGCTGCGGACGTCCTCCTCGAAGAAGCAACGGAAGACCAGCAGCGTCAGGTCGCCGTGGAGCCGCTGGAAGACGGATATCTGCAAACGGCAGTCCGCACGCTGATCTGGAAGCGAGGGATGTGGCTGATCATCTTGCTCGGCGCCTCGTTCCTCACCGCATACATCATCAGTCTCTTCATCGGCGAGGGGAAAGGCATTACCTGGATGGCCATGTTTCTGCCACTCGTCCTGGCCAGCGGAGGCAATGCCGGTTCGCAATCGGCCACATTGATCATTCAGGCCCTGGCTCTGCGAGAGACGGCTCAAGGCGACGCGACACGGATCTGCCTCAGGGAACTCTTGCTCGGCTCACTGCTGGGAGCGGGACTTGCCAGCGTTTCACTTTTAGTCGCCATGACTCTTGTCGATTTCTACTGGCAGGCAATCGTTGTCGGTCTGACGGTGTTTGTCGTTGTTATCACGGGAAACGTGGTCGGGGCCATGCTGCCGATCGGGTTCAAGCGACTGGGCGTCGATCCGGCTTTGATGTCGAATCCTCTGATTTCAGCACTGGTCGACATGCTGGGCGTGATCCTGTACTACAACATTGCTCGAATGACCGAATCTGTCGTCGCATGATCGGAGATGCGGGCGGCCCTGAGTGATTTTATCTCGAGGTCTCTTATGGTGGCAGCGGCACTGCGCCGCTCGCCGGGGTCCCCTTCCCGGCTCGGATGTAGGCCGCTCGATCGCGGGCGTAATCAGTTGGAGTCACAGCGTCTTCAGCGACGCTTCCGTGTGCTTCGTAATCAGCAAAGTATTGTTTGAGATAGGCGACGCACCATCCGCACCCGGTTCCCGCTCCGCCACACTGGCTGAGTTGACTCGCCCGCCGGGGCTGATGCACGCGGAGATAGTTGACGATCTTCCGTTTTGAGACATGAAAGCAGTAGCAGATAGTATCGTCGAGTTGCATGCGGGGATCATAGTGCAGGAATCCGGGGAACGAAATCGGAAGGTGTCTTTCCAGCTTTCGTAAGCGTTCCGAATGCAGCGACAGAGTGCGGTGAACAATTGATCGAATGGGAGAATCATCGCGATCCCCCTTCCGTTCTCGGCTTGAATTGCGAGAATGAGGCAAGGATGGTACTGACCAGCGGGTCAGCCCACAGTGGAAGGATCAGGCTTCGCAATGAGCGACAAAACCTCACATACCCCAGACCCAGACGACGTTGGCCAAACCCTGCAATCGTGGCCACGCGACGAAGAGGACGCAACATTCGTCGAAGAAGAGGGACCTAACAGTCCCAAAGATTCCCGCGCGGAGCCGACGCTGCTGATGCCCGCTGCCGATGAATCTGTGGATGCCACGCATGCGCAGACATTTCTACAACACCCCGCCTCTGATGCGTCTCAGACTTTTTCCGAGGGAGCTTCTGATGATTCCGCGACTATGGGAGACAAGCAAGCGGATGATGTTAACGCGACCCTGAACATGGTCGTCGGGGACACGTCGGAAGGTGAGGACCTGACCACGGCTCAGACCATCGCCGGGCCGATCGAAACGGGATACGAACGACCATTTCCGCTTGATCCGACACTGCGCGATTCCCTTGCAAAGTCGGGACGCTCTCAGGACACATTTCCTCTGGATTCCGACGGACGAGAGCCAATCGAACGGACACTCGCTGCGGATGCGTCGGTCGACACCTCGCAGTCCGATGATGCTGAAGGAGGGCAGATCTTTCCCAAGCTGGGGCGTTATCAGATTCTGAAAGTTTTAGGGCAGGGAGCGTTCGGGACCGTCTATCTCGCCAGAGATCCACACCTCGATCGGAAGGTGGCCATCAAAGTTGCCAAGACGGGCGTGCTCTCCGGCAAGCAGGACGTCGACCGCTTTATGCGTGAGGCGAAGGCCGCTGCCCAGCTGCGTCACCCGAACATCGTCCCGGTGTACGAATACGAACGTCTGCCGCATTCGAGCTACATTGCCTACGAATTCATCGAGGGTCGCACGCTGGGCGACTTGATGAAGGAGAAGGGAAAGCTGACGTGCGAGGAGGCAGCTGAGTATCTGATCAAGCTGGCGATGGCCCTTGATTATGCTCACTCGCACGGCATCGTTCACCGGGACATCAAGCCAGAGAACATCCTCCTGGATGAGCATGGCGAACCACACATCGCTGACTTTGGTCTGGCCCGCCGTGATGATGAGGACACGCTACGGACACGCGAGGGGATGTTTATGGGGACGCCATCCTACATGAGTCCCGAACAGGCCGGCGGTAAGGCACACCTTGCAGATGGGCGTACAGACATCTGGAGTCTGGGCGTCATCATGCATGAGATGCTCACGAAAGTCCGCCCGTTCCGGGGGAGAGTGACCGAAGTGCTCGTCGCCGTCCAAAACTGGGAGCCGCCGCCACTCCGACAGCTCGATGAGACATTACCACGCGACATCGAGACCATCTGTCAGAAGTGTCTCACCAAGAAGCTCGATGAACGTTACCTGACCGGTAAGGAACTGGCCGAAGAGTTACAGCGATGGCGGGATGGCCACCCCATCAAGGCACGTCCGGTCAGTCTGTTTAACCGCACGTGGCGTTGGGCCAAACGAAATCCCGGAATCGCAGGAATGCTGGGTGTCGTGCTCGCGACGTTCCTGATCGCAGCAATCGTCTCGACCTGGTTCGGGGTCGAAGCCAAGCAGAGCGAACAGGCACTCAGAGACACACAAACGCAACGTGCGCTCGATCAACTCCATTCGTTGGGAGGAGCTGTCTCCGCATCAGTACCGAACATGATCGAATATCTCCTGCCGTCCAGGAAAGACATTGCACCACAGCTGGATCAGGAGATCGCATCACCGGACACCAGCGATGCCTCCCGCGCACGCCTGCTGATGCTCAAGGCGGCAATTGCTCCCTCCACGAAAGAAGGTCCGACGGAGTTGATCGACCGTATCTGGCCGCAACTGCTCGAATCCGACGCTCAGGAATCAATCATGCTGACTGGATTGCTCAAGGAGTATGGCTATGCCGGTCTGGTGGAGTTGCCCTTGTGGCGGGAAAGTCAGCAACCATCTGAGGATCGGATTCGAGAATTCCGGGCCTTGGCCGCATTGGCCGCACTCGACTCCGAAGTGCCCGAATGGGAACAAGTCAGCAGCGACCTTGTGGCTCAGATGCTGACGATGAGTTCGACCAAACTCACCCCCTGGCTCGTCAACTTTCGCCCGATCCGTGAGGAACTGGAGCAACCGCTAAAAGAGCAGTTCTTGAACGGCTCCGATCGGCTAGTGCAGTTCGGGGCGGCCACCGTGCTGGCGGAGCTGTTCGACGACTCGTTAGAGACACTGATGTCCCTCGTCCCGGAGGCCAAACCGGAGCAACTGACACCTTTGCTCGGCGTGCTCAAGCCTCGTGCGGACGAAGTGACTGAAGCATTGGCTGCTGACTTGCAGGCCGAACTCGTCCTGGAGGAGACCCCGGAGAGAAATGCTCGTATCACCAACTTCGCGGTCACCCTAATCGCCTTGGGGCAGGGTGAGTCGATCTGGCCTCTGCTGCGGGCGTCGAAGAATCATGGAATCCGCACCCGCTTGATTCATGCCATGGCTCCCGCAGGCGTCCCCTGGCAAACAGTGAATGCCCAACTTGAGACGGAAACCGATCCGCCAACTCAAGCCGCTTTGTGTCTATCGTTGGGAGAGTACGGCTTAGGGGACCTGCTACCGGGGGACCGTGACCAACTCGCGAGGTCGCAGCTGCACGATCTGTTCGCAACTCATCCGGATGCCGGTGTTCATGCGGCTGTCGAGTGGCTGCTCCGAACGTGGGGACAGGGGACGCAGGTCGATGAAACGATCGAAGCTCTGCAAACAGCAGATCTCAATCCTGACATGGGCTGGCATGTTGATCCTCAAGGCGTGTCCTTTGCTCTCTTTGATGGGCCGATCGAATTCGAAATGGGATCTCTCCCCTCGACCCTGCATCATCAGCCGAACGAGATCGCGCACAAACGGCTCATTCCTCGATCGTTCGGCATCGCCACTCACGAAGTCACGGTCGCCGACTACACACAATTTCTGACGTCAGTGGGGATGGATACCCGTCGTGAGCTGTCAACGTACGCTCCCTCGCCAGACTCTCCTGTCGTAATCCTGAGCTGGTATCAGGCGGCCATGTACTGCCGATGGCTGAGTGAGCAGGCCGGAATCGCTGAAGACCAGATGTGCTATCCCTCGCTGGAGGTTTTGAAGGAATCGCAAGAAAACCTGAGTTCCACCATCAAGCTGCCCGATGACCTCCTGGATCGGACCGGCTATCGACTTCCCACGGCTGCCGAATGGGAGTACGCGTGTCGCACTGGAACCGACACGGCATGGTCCTTCGGAAACGAAGCGGCCTACCTCACCCATTACGGATGGTACAGCGAGAACTCCCAGGACCAGGCGTCGCCAGTTGGTCGGTTGAAACCGAACTCATGGGGATTGTTCGACATGCACGGTAACTCAGTGGAATGGTGCCAGAGCTTCTTTTTTGATGACTACCAGGATCCGCAGAGTGGAACCGATGTGGTTGTTGACGGAAGTGACTCTCGCGAAGGTATCGACCGCGAGATGCGGGGAGGTGGTTTCGCGCGTCCGGAGTCGGATACCACATCTGCTTTTCGCTGGTCTGATCGTCCCAGCTTCATCTATATCGACTACGGGTTTCGTCTGGCCCGGACCTATCCACCGGCGGCGAGTGAGTAGCGTCCACTCATCAGAGATCAGCCGGGATTTCTCCACGAGAATGATGACTTCTCGAAACGTGCTCCGTTCTTTGAGCTATGGTTGAGCTCAGGTGGGACATTGTGCCCGTCGATCAGCCATTACAACCCTCAGTATCTCCCCAACACGACCGGTTGCGACGGAGGACACGTCATGAGCGACATCACAGGAGAAGCAAAAGGCTGCCCGCAGTGTGGAAGCCAATCGGACTGGGGAGCTTCCTCCTGGTGCCCTGATTGTGGCTTCTATCCGGCGATCGGTGCCCTCGTTGAAACACCGAAGTTTGAATGTGAGGAGCAGATCTACGACCACTGGTGGGAGGCGGTTCCCGAGTGGTTGTGGGTTCTTGCTGGCGGCGTCGGAGTGATTTTTGTCACAAACGTCCTCGGAAGAGTCATCTTCGGTGAGACAATTCGACTCTACTGGACCATCGGCCAGATGGTCCTGGGGCTGATCGCATTCGCGACTTGCCACTTCCTGGCCTACATGTTCGCTGCCTCCAAAAGTGATCGCATCGGACCGATGGACGCATTCCTCAAACCGATCGCGACATGGCAGCCTGTGCTCCTGTCGATGCCCAAAACGACAAAGCTCCTGTGGGGAGCGACATGGGGCATGACCGCGATTTTCTTCGGATTCCTGATCGTGGGAGGAATCAACATCCAGGAACTTGCGGAAGCACACCGACAGGCACACGCCGACGAGCCCAAGAAAAAGCGTGCCAGCCCGATGGCTTTCATGATCAAGTCGGCAACGATGGTTGCCAAGGCACAAGGAAACCTGCCCTCAAATGCCGAATCGCCAGCGTCGATGGAGGACGCGCTCGCTGAGTTCACCGGAGCCGCTGGAGTTGGTGAAGATGGCAGCTTGTCCTTCGGCGGGGAGAGTATGTCTGATACCGTCGGCTCCATCGGGGCAGCTGCTGATCCGGACGCTTACATCGCCGAACAAAAACGGATCGCTTCAGGAGGGTCTGCCGGAGGTGAATCCGACGGCGGTGGATCACATGGCGGAGGAGACTCGGGCGACTCCAACGATGGAGGATACGAAGGAGGTGAGGACTCATCTGGCGAGGACGACGATTCCACAGAATCTCACTCGACGACCAGCACCGTGTCTGTCAACAAAGGTCCGAAGTCCTCTTCGGCTTCCGGTTCGAAGTCATCCACGACAACACGGTCAGGTGGGGCAAGCGGAGGAGGGACATCAAACACTTCTCCCGGAACATCTGCATCCAGCTCACGCTCCTCGATCAGACGCGATGAAAAACTTCAATGCCTGGTCTTCGGCTATACGACAAATGCTCAAGGCGACGCCCGCTCGTTGCTGCTGGCAGCACCTCAGCATGGGGGATTGAAGTTCGTCGGAAAAGTCTCCGTAGAAGACGTTGATCCAGATGCTCTGTCGAAGATGACCGAACGGTTCTCAAGTCTGCAGCAACGTTTCCCTACGGTCTACAGTCCCTACGGAGGCCGCTGGCTGAAGCCGGAATTGTTCTGCGAAGTGGACTTCTCCGGATGGTCCATCAACGGCCGACTTAACAACCCCTACGTATCCAATTTCGCTTTCGTTACTCCCGAAGTCAGCCCTCAGTAAATCGTTCTGCAAAACTAGGCGAACTGGAGCAACTCGAAACAGGCTCAGATGCATGCACTAATGTTGATGTTTCGTATCTCATTGCCCTAATGTGCTTTGCGTCTGAGGTCACTGGCTTTCGCAATCTGATCGTAGCTTTAAATCTGCTATGATAGAGGCCCCCCAAGCAGAACAGGTGACATTCGGGAAGCTGTCTCAGAAAACTTGAAAATCACAATCTCAACGCTGACTGAGACCTGCGCTGATTGAGTGGCAATGCGGTCGGATAGCACGCTGGTTCATCCTTGACGATCCGCACTTGGCTGATATTTTGGGGACGCGTGGAGCAGGGTGGGGGCAAGTGGAGGCTTGGTGCTCTCGTTCCTGCGCGGTCCATCTTGGTGCTTCTGATTCTTGACGTAAACGATGTCTCTGACAGGGACTTATCTCAGAACTGTCGATGACAAGCAGCGTCTGGCAATCCCGAAGAAGCTCAAGGAAGGACTCACTTCAGAGACAGATTACACGGTTTACCTCGCACCGGAAACCGATCGGGCTTTGACTCTCTATTCCGGGAGCGAGTTTGAGCGGCGAGCGAGTCTGTTGGTTGACTTGGCAGCTCAGCGAGCCGAGGTCCGGAACTATCAACGTTTGTATTACTCGCAGGCAGAACAGATCGAGATCGACGGTCAGGGGCGTATTCGGCTTCCCGAAAGGTTGATTGAGTTTGCCGGGATTGAGCAGGAAGTGGTGTTGTTAGGCGTGCATAATCGCGTCGAAATCTGGGATCGTGTCCGTTGGGATGACTTCCTTGAAGGGCATCGTGAGGATTTTGACAAGATGTCGAGTGCTGCACTTGGGTGATCAGGGGTAGATGGGATGAATTGTCCTGCTGCATTGCAGGTGACAGATCAGGAGACATGGGAGATCCGCTGGCTACCGGGCTCGCGGAAACGGCGGTCATGAGGACATGCCACACTGGTGATCGGCTGAACTTCGCCGATTGCCGCCGTTCGCTTCGCAATTGGCTGTATGGAGGCAGCTTCGAAGCGAACGGCTTTTTTGATCTTTCCCCATGCTGCTTTTACCGCTAAAAATCGCGATTCCGTCTCGGCCTCTCCCAACAAAGTTGTCTATCGGAGAGCCCGATCAGTTCACCTCTTCTCAGTTCCCGTGACGGTTTCATGACCGTCGAACACGAATTATCTCCTCATGCGTCCTCCCCGACGCGATCCGTTCCCGATTCATCAACCTGTATTGCCACACGAGGTTCTTGATCTCCTCGACCTGCGACCCGGACTCAAGGTGGTCGATGCCACGGTCGGGGCTGGGGGACACAGCCGTGACATCCTCGAACGGCTTCAACCGGGTGGATTGCTGATAGGAATTGATCGTGACCCCATGATGCTCGAACTGGCCAGTCGGACACTGGGTCTCCCTCACCCCAACGTGGTCCTGCATCAATCAAGTTATGTCGAACTGCCGAACATCCTCGCGGAGCATGAGATCGACGGCGTCGACCGGATCCTGGCCGACCTCGGTCTTTCTTCCGATCAACTCGCTGATACCAGTCGAGGGTTCAGTTTTGAGGCGGACGGTCCACTCGACCTGCGTTTCGACACCTCCACCGGAAGTCCAGCGTCGGAATTGCTTGCCAACCGCTCTGCCGAAGACCTGTCTCATATCTTTGACGAATACGGTGAGGAGCCGTTCAGCAGGCAGATTGCCACAGACATCGTCAATTCAAGGCGACAAACACCTATTCAGACCTCTCGTGACCTGGCAGCGGTCGTTGAATCGGCCATTCCTGGTCGAGCGCGAACATCCAGACATCCGGCCACACGGGTCTTTCAGGCTCTGCGAATTGCTGTCAATGAAGAGTTGCAGCACGTTGCAGACTTTGTCGATCGGGTCCTCCCGAACGCTCTCGTTCCCGGTGGTCGAGCGGCGATCATCACCTTTCATTCACTGGAGGACCGAGTTGTGAAACGGGCCTTTCGCAACAGAGAAATTTGGCAACCGGTCACATCGAAACCGGTCACTGCATCCTCCGTCGAACGTCGCCAGAATCCCCGATCACGCTCAGCCAAACTCCGAGTCGCGGTGCGATTATGAGCCAAGAATCATCCAACGGCCCCTCCCGACGTCCTCCCAAGGATGGTGCACCCACCAGCGGTGCGAAGGACAAGGACAACGATTGGGGTTTTGCAAACGAAGAAGAGGAGAAGACGCTTGAACCACGTTTGGGCGTCGTGCTCGTCGCATGCTTGCTGTTGATGTTCGGGTTTGTGCTCTACAACAAATATCAACAGACCAAGGCAGGATCGTCAGAGTTGGTCGCCGAGAAACCGGGGGAAACAGATCCCTTGGCAGGGAACCCGTCTTTCGAGGGGCAGCAATCGACCGAGTCATCAGATCAATCGCTCGTGAGTTCGTCACCGAATCCGTCGGCAACGCCCAGCCGCATGTTCGATCCGTTTGGTGGAGCCAAATCACCTTCCTCGGGACCGAGCTTAACGGAAGACACACCTGTCAGTAATCCGGCTTCTTCCAGCTTCAACCCATTTTCTGGTGATCAGGTTGCCTCCACGAGTGACTCACCTCAGAGATCGTCGCTCCCCTCACAAGCCGAGCCTTCGCCATTCAATGATGACCCGTTCCCGGAGTCTGCAGGATCAGCTCCTCAGGAGGATTTGTTACTGGCTGACGATTCTGTTCCTCCACCACCGCAGCAGGAAATGGTCTTTGACTTTGAGCCATCATCGGATGAACAGGAACAAACGTCGACCAGCGATGATGCGCAATTCGACCCATTTCCAGAGAGTGAGGAAGTCGCACAATCGAATCCTGAGCCTGACCCTTTCGGATTGGCACCATCGTCCGACTCACTAGAAGCTGACAGTGAACTCGCCGAGCAACAGGAACCGGAGCCTCTCGAATCGATGGATCTGGCGATGCCTTTGGCTCCTCAGTCCAATGACCTGGACCCTTTCGCAGGTGGGGACATAAACGAAGAAGCTCCTCGTCAAACCAATGTGGAACCGAACCCGTTTGGGGACGTTGCTGGCCTCAACGGCTCTTCACAGACACAACAGGTCGACGAGCTTGCCTTCCCTGGAGATGCATTACCCGCTCCAACTCAGCCTGACGTTGAGCAAACACAACCCGACCCGTTTATCGTTCGTGAGGAGCCGATGCGGGCTCCCTCACTGCCTGCCCTTCCAGCCGCGACACCGACTCAGGAAACAGTTGCTCAACGCGATGTCGGCTGGGATCTGGAACCGGTCCCAACGATTCGCGAGCAAGAGCCGACGTTCCAGCAGTCACCGCCCGAACCAACACTTGGAGCCCTGTCAGAACTGCCCGCCAGTCGTCCGCAGACAACGCCGTTCACAACATCGGCCCCTGAAAGCGTTGTCGGTGAACGAGAACTCACCGTATCGAAGAATGACAGTCTCTGGTCGATCGCTCAGGAAGCGTACGGGACTGCACGATATGTGCCCGCTCTCGCCCAGTACAACCAGGATCGCGTCCCTCATCCGGACAAGCTGAAGGTTGGAGTTAAACTGCGAATCCCTCCGCCGGAGGTGTTGGAGACCCGTTTTCCAAACTTGTTTCGCACGACGAACCGTCGCGATACGATGATCGCACCGGTGGGAGGACAATCACCGAATTCCGCAGCAGCGGCACAATCCGAACTCTTCAGGGATCGGCAGGGGCGTCCGGTTTGCCGGGTTGGTGAAGATGACACGCTCAGCAGTCTAGCACAGCGATACCTGGGACGTTCATCCCGCTGGACCGAAATATACGGCATGAACGGTGATCAACTGAAGAGTCCCGAAACCCTGAAACCCGGCATGATTCTCCGGCTGCCTGCTGATGCGACCCGCATTGCGGTCGACCGGAAAGACCCATTCGGTCGATAACCTTTCCGGGTACGGCGCGCAATCGCTTCTTTCCATCCTCCTGAATGGATCTAGGAGATTTGTGACTCGATTGAGGTGTCCATCTCGATCCTCGGTCATGTAGGGATGCCCGCTTAACGTTCTTCAGACGGAAGCAGCTTGCAGTCAAGGCTGAGAACCAACCATGCTGATCTTCCGCTTCACCGCAGGCCTCATTTTGATCCTGCTCGTGTCAATGATAGGGATCAAGCTGGAGAAGGATGAACTGGCTCTCAAGCGGACGATCAGTCTTCAGCACTATCGAATGGATCAACTGCTGGAAGAGCGCTCTCGCTTACGGATTCGAATGCACGAACTGACCGGTCCGTCTGTGAGGATGGCCGATCAAACCTCCGATGAGACTGATTTGTGAGCCGTCGTCTGCAACTGCTGACTGCCAGTCTACTCCTGATCTGGGGGATGATCGCTGGTCGCCTGATCCATCTCCAGCTGACACAGCATCTGAAATTCTCCGATCATGCGATCTCTCAACAGACCTACGATGAGAGAATCCCAGCCCGACTGGGAGACATTGTTGACCGCAACGGTCACCTGCTGGCTACGTCATCGACGTGTTTGAGTCTCTACGTTGATCCGAGCCGACTCAACGATCCTTCAGCCTTCGCGGCCCGTGTTGCGAAGGTTCTTGAACTGGATGAGGCAAACCTGATCACGAGAATCGAAGCCCAGCGTTCACGTCAGTTCATTTGGGTGCAAAGGCGGCTCAGCAACGAGAACGCAGCGGCGATCCTGAAGCTGGATCTTCCCGGCAAGGGATGGGGATTACGAGAGGAGTTGCGACGTGTTTATCCCCATCAGACGTTAGCGGCCCATATCCTCGGGTGGCGAAACATTGATGGAGTCCCTCAGGCAGGGCTCGAAAAGTCGCTGAATCAGGTGTTGCAGGGCGTTGATGGAAGCCGGACACTCGTCCGCGATGCCCGGGGGTATGTCATTGAGGTGCTGGAGGAAGTCACGCAACCACCCCGGCATGGCAGCACCGTCGTTCTCACACTCGATGCAGATGTGCAACGTGCCACGGAACTGCGTCTCGACGAACTTGTTCAGGTCTGGCAACCACGTTCGGCCTCCGCAGTAGTTCTGGACCCACAGACCGGTGAGATCCTCGCAATGGCGTCTCGTCCGACCTTTGATCCTGCGGCCCCTTCCACGGCGCCAGCCGGAGCGTGGACAAACCCGATCGTGTCCTCAGCCTTTGAACCGGGGTCGACAATCAAGCCGTGCCTTGCAGCATGGGCGGTCGACAGGAACATCGTTTCACGCGAGGAAACGTTCTCCTGTCTGGGAACCTACCGGATGGGGACACGCCTGCTGCACGACCATCGTACGTTCGGCAAGCTCGATGTCACGGGCATCATCACCCATTCCAGTAACATCGGGATGGCTCAGATTGGCCAGCGCATGGGGAATGACCGGTTGTATGCAGCCATTCGTGCATTTGGTTTTGGACGAAAAACGGGAATCGAATTGCCCGGAGAAGCTGCTGGGATCGTTCGACCTCTGGAGCGTTGGGATGACTACTCGACGGGATCTGTCCCGATGGGACAGGAACTCGCGGTCACTCCGCTGCAAATGGTGACTGCGCACTCGGCCCTGGCAAATGGAGGCAGATGGCTGACGCCTCATCTCGTGCTTCATTTGTCCGAGAACGCCCCTCAACCGCGTGACGTCTTGGCGACATCAATCCTCAGCGAGGACGTTGCCCGTTGGATGACGACTGGCCCGCTGGTCAACGTCGTGGAGCGGGGAACCGCCAGACGCGCAGCGATCAACGGCATCAATGTGTTCGCGAAGACCGGTACAGCTCAGAAGTATGACGCCGAGTCAGGAGCCTACTCCGATACGCGATACGTCAGTTCATGCATCTGCGGAGCTCCGGCGGAGGCTCCCCGCGTGCTCGTGATGGTCACGGTCGATGAAACCAGCACAGCCGACGAACCCGCGGGTGGCAAGGTCGCTGCCCCCGCCGCGTCAGACATCCTGAAGGCTGCCTTGAACGCGATCCAGTCGTCTTCACCCAGCCAGCGGCTACTGCAGATAGCGACAGAAGAATTCGGCACTGCGAGATGACTCTGCTACGACACGCAACACACAACCGAATGGCAGTTTGCTCACCCGGAAGTCATGAGGACCAATCACCCTCAAAGCAGCTCGGTGATTGCCTGGCCCTCGGATAATACAGCCGCTGGGCGCCCTCTTTGGTCAATAAACTGTCGGGCAGGGTCGATCCCAAGAACGTGGTAGACCGTAGCCAGCAGGTCGGCGGGCGTAATTGGTCGAGTCACCGGTTCCTCACCCTTTAAGGTCGTGGCTCCCACGATCTGTCCTCCCTTCACGCCTCCTCCTCCCATCAGTATAAATCCGGCTCGCCCCCAGTGATCGCGTCCCCCACGCTCGTTCATTCGAGGCGTTCGACCGAACTCGCCACAGACGATCACAAGAACGCGATTGTAAAGCCCCCGGTCGACAAGGTCATCCAGCAGTGCTGCCAGCATCTGGTCGTAAGCAGGGAGTTGCCTGTCCAGTCCCTGCTTGAGATTGCCGTGATGATCCCACATGTTCGATGATGAGTCCGTGTTCAGCGTGACGAACGTTGCACCCGCCTCCACGAGTCGCCGACAAAGCAACGCACCCTGCCCCCAAGTGTTGCGACCGTACCGGTCGCGGACGGGATCGCTCTCTTGAGAAAGATCGAATGCCGACTGGCCTGCTGCACTTGTGATGAGGCCGATCGCTCGTTGATGCTCAACCGACAGGGGAAGTTCCTGATCGACGTCTGCGACCAGTTCCTTGCGATCACTCAGCGTCTGGCACAATTCGAGTCGCTCGCGGAGCCGGTCAACCGTCATCTCATCCAGTGGCTTCAGGTCTCGCACGTTGACCGATTGATCGGCGTTGTAGAAGGGGAACGGCATCGTGACCGGAAACGGTGCGAACTGCTGACCGAAGTAACTGGCGTTGAACTGTTGTGAATACAACTGAATCGGCAGGTCGGGAAGAATGTGCACGTATGGCAGCATCCCCTCGACGTTCGCCCCGCGCAACCGGGCCGTCACGGAGCCTGCGGACGGATGCGTCGGATCAGGGTTCTGAGATGTCGGCCCGAGGTGACCTGTCTGCATCACGTGTGTGCCGGTCACATGATCGTTCGACGGATGCGTCAGCGAGCGGATCACCGACAGTCTGTCCATCCGAGTTGCCTGTCTCGGCAGCAGTTCGTTGACCTCCAGACCTGCAACATTCGTCGAGATCGGCCGATAGACACCTCGACACTCCGCAGGCGCCTCCGGCTTCATGTCGTACAGATCAATGTGACTCGGCCCGCCTCCCAGCCAGATCTGGATGACAGCCGTATCTGTGCACCGGCTCGCGGATGCAGCATGGACCAATCTCGTCCCCAGACCGGCCCCGACTCCCACCTGCACGAACCCCCGTCTGCTCAGTGGCAGCTGAGTCCCTCGACGATGATGGCCTGATGTCGTCGATCTCATGGGGAAATCATACCACCGGGATTCAGAGGAAGACAGAGCCGGTTGATGAGATCGGATGTCGTTGAGTGGGAGATCTCAGATCGACGCCAAACAACCTTCATCATGCAATCTGTGGATGGCTGCGTTCGATGATGCGTGTGAATTGCACGTCCGGCGAGAGCGTGCCGAACACATGACCGTGATCTCCTGCCAGTCGTGACGCACAGAAGGCTTCAGCCACATGAGAGTCGCCATGCTGAAGCAGGAGTGATCCTTGAAGTGCAAGGGCCATCTGCTCGACCAGTCGTCGGGCACGAAACTGGATTCCGTACTGATCTTGCAGTCCCTTCTGAATCTGACTGACGAGCGTATCCATTCGCTTGTCGACTCCGGATGCCTTCTGCAGTTCAGAGTCAAACGCTGCGAGTGACTCCGGCTCGCGGGACATGGCTCGCAACACATCGAGACACATCACGTTGCCCGAGCCTTCCCAGATGGAGTTGAGTGGCGCTTCACGATACAGCCGGGGCATAATCGACTCTTCGACATACCCGGCCCCGCCGAGACACTCAAGGGCCTCAGCGACGTGTTGCGGAGTCCGTTTGCAGACCCAGTATTTCGACACGGCGGTCGCGATCCGAGCAAACGCCTGCTCATACCGATCGTCTGTCGAATCAAAAGCACGCGCCAGCCGCAGCATCAGAGTCGTCGCTGCCTCTGTCTCGATGGCCAGATCGGCCAGCACGTTCTGCATGGCAGGTTGGTCGATGAGCAACTTGCCGAACGCCTTGCGATGTGCTGTGTGATGGATCGCCTGCGCGAGCGCGTGACGCATGAGACCTGCTGAGCCCGCAACGCAGTCGAGCCGCGTGTGCTGAACCATTTCGATGATCGTTGGCACGCCCCGCCCTTCATCGCCGACCATGACGGCCCAGGTGTCGTGGTACTCGATCTCGCTGGAGGCATTCGAATGGTTCCCCAATTTGTCTTTGAGCCTCTGGAGAAAGAACCGATTGCGAGTACCGTCCGGCAACCAACGTGGGAACAGAAAGCAGGATAACCCGGACTC
The DNA here is from genome assembly GCA_020426325.1 of Planctomycetaceae bacterium. Lineage (GTDB taxonomy): Bacteria > Planctomycetota > Planctomycetia > Planctomycetales > Planctomycetaceae > JAHBXU01. Next base: position 30,910 of record JAGQQG010000044.1, read on the forward strand.
CGTTTGTGCGAGTGTCAGGAACGCATCGCACATGGGGGCTGAGCAGAACCACTTGTGCCCGGTGAGCAGGTATTCTTCTCCGCGACCTCCCTTCCCAATGGGTCGTGCTGTTGTCGAGTTTGCACGCACATCGGAACCGCCCTGCTTTTCAGTCATAGCCATGCCGAGCAATGCCCCAGACTTCTGGTCGACAGGCAGGTTGCGTCCATCATACTCTGTGGACGTGAGTCGCTTGACCCATTGCTCGCCGAACGTCCCTTCCTTTGCCAGTACGGGCACCCCGGCGAACGTCATCGTCAGCGGACAGCCGACGCCGCTTTCAATCGGGAAGAACAGGTAATTGAGCGCTGCCCGAGCAACGTTTGCTCCCGGCTGACGATGATTCCATGGCAGCGCGTGAGCTTCCGCTTCGACGCCGATCCGCATCAGCTCATGCCATGACGGATGAAACTCCACCTCATCGATCCGATGCCCGAAGCGGTCATGCGTCCGCAGAACTGGACGATTGCGGTTCGCCTGGAATCCAAGCTCGATGAATTGCTGACTGGTCGTCCGTCGACCGAACTCGGTCAGCCGTTCGATGGCCCAGCCGCCCCCCTCCCGCTTCACTCCCTCGACCAATGCTGCATCCGCGCCGAAGGCATCGTAGTCCAGCAGTGGCGGTGGCTGGTTCTCGACCTGATGCGTCATGCACACATCGGAAACATCGGCGGAGGGCATGGTCGGTCCTTACATTACAGAGTCTGGCCCGCACGGATCGGATCGGGTTGCTGCCAGGGAGGCGGACAGATGGCGTCGAGCTTTGCAATATGCTCATCGGGAATCTGCACCTTCGTGGATGCGATTGCGTCGATGATGTGACGCGGCTGTTTGACCCCGACAATCAGCGACGACATGGTGGGCTGCCGCAGCGCCCATGCCAGGGCATACTGTGACATCGGCACATCGATCTCGTTCGCCAGCGCCTCAATTGCCTCCAGTTGATTGAATCGGCTGTCATCAAATGCCCACAACCAATCCGGCTTTTCTGCAGCCCGTGAGTCCGAGGGGTATGCCTGACCACGGTGGTACTTGCCTGTCAGCATCCCCCCCTGCAACGGCTGATAGGGGGTCACCCCAATGTTGTGACGTTCGCAGAAGGCCAGATCGTGGTGGAACTCACGACGGAGCATGCTGTAGGGGATCTGTGAAGAGACGACTCGCGGGCCGCCTTGTCGGTCAGCGATCCAGAGCATTTCACACAACTGAGCCGCATTGAAGTTCGACGCTCCGATGCAGCGGGCCTTTCCCTGACGAACGATCGTCTCCAACGCAAAGAGCGTCGTCTCCAGCGGGACGTGCTTGTCCGGCCAGTGCATGATGTACAGGTCGATGTAGTCTGTCTGCAATCGTTTCAGGCTGCGGTCGATCTCGCGCAGGATGTGACTCGGCGACAACCCGCGATCCTGCGGCCCATCGCCTAGAGGGGCTGCGACTTTGGTCGCCAACACCACCTCATCTCGCCGGCCTTTAAGTGCTTTGCCGACGATCGTCTCTGCCACTCCCCCTGGGCTGCCGAGATAACGCGCATAGCCCTCATAGTTGTTGGCTGTGTCGATGAAGTTGATCCCGAGTCCCAACGCCTCGTGAATGAACGCAATCGAGTCCTCCTCGGAGACCGGATCACCGAACGTCATTGTGCCCAGACAAACGGGCGTCACCAGCAGTCCACTGGCCCCTAACTCGCGAAGCTGCATGTTCTGTCTTTCGTTTCAAGATCGATTGTTGATGCATTTGCTCGTAGCTGGATTCGCCAGAATTCAGCAGGAGGGATGCTCGTCAGGGTTCTGAACTCTGGCGAGTTCAGCTACGGACAATCACTTGGCGTCTTGGTGGTTCATCCCACGATCTCACTAATGTCAATCAGGTGCAGTTGCCGCCCTTCGTTCTCGTGGGGCGAGTCGATCACGATCAGCTTGCCGTCTCTGCTGAAACGGGGGTGCGTGTCGCATCGCCATTCCCCCGTGTACTCCTTCGGCGAGTGGAAGTGGCCCAACTCCACGACTCGTTCCGTCTCCACGTGATAGAGGTAGGGCATCTGATTTCGCTCCTTGTCGGGGTAGGTGTCGTTGAGAATCCACTCCGCTCCCGGCAGATACGTGCAGTGTCCGTCCTGTTTCATGAGTTCGTTGCCGACAGGCGTCACCTCGCCCCCTTGTCGATCTTCAAGCAGGAAGAATCCTCGTCCGTGGGGCTGCTGTTCCGAGAAGGCGAGGATGTGCTGGGGGTCACGCCAGATGAAGTGTGACGTCAGCCCGTTGTCATCGATGGTGCGAATGTCGCTGCCATCGGGGCTAGCAGTGAACATGCGGGTCAAGCGGTTCCCCTTGGGATACTGCCAGCGGTGCAGAAAGATGAAGCGTGAGCCATCCGGGCTGAACAGCAGATGATTGAAGTAGTGCTTGATCCCAGGCTCCTTGCGAGGAATTATTCCCATTTCCGCGATGTCTTTGAGCGAGATGATCAGCTCAGTCTCACCCGTTTCCAGATCGACGCGGGTGATGCCCGCATCCTCAGGAGCGAGATCATCAGCATGCGGGTCTGCAAATCCGACGTACCCATAACCGGGTCGGACATCATTGATGCGGCGGAAGTCAGCAGTCACCGCGGTCTTGCCGTCTGCGCTGACGGTGTAAACCGGTGACGGAATCGTCCGCTGCTCGCCGGTCTGTACATCAAGCAACCGGCTCACGTACTGCCCGTTCTCACGATCGTTCCAGATGATGGTCGCCTCAGTCCCCGGTACCCATTGCAGCATGCACCCCTGTTGCCATCCCCATGCAGTGCTCTGTCCGAGTTCGGTCCATTTATCACCGTCCTGCAGGTCGACCATGCCGATTTTGATCACATCGTCCGGCCGTGGTGACCGATGCTCGAAGTCGACCTCCATGCCGAGCACGTAACGGTTGGTCGGATCGAACTCCCACTTGTCGTAATAGCCGAACCAGTGATGCTTTGGCCCGTGCGTGATGACCCGCGTCTGAGGTTTGATCGCTGCTGCCTGTAACTCACGACCTGAGACAAAAGGAGCCGCGGCCAGGACACCCGCAGTCGTCTTGATCCATTCACGTCGGCTCAGGGAGGAACCCAGGTGTGCTGCATCATTCATCTGTCAACTCCATGAGGGATGGGATACTGCCACCATAGCAACTTGGCGCAGCGCTCGCTCGCCGAGAACGATCATGGCAATGTTGCATGCAAGTCGTTCAATAATTCAATCGCCACGTCGACCATTTGCTCGCCGCTGCCGGGGACGACGCGGGAGTTGACGGTTTCGTAGCTCCCTTCCGCAAAGGCCTTGCGTGTCGGAATGTAGCCGGGGGCATCGTTGGTCAGTTCGACGATGAGCGAGGTCTCGAAAGGCGAGGCTTGCTTGATGGCCAGTCCCAAGTCGACGAACACTTCGCCGGGCAAAGTCACGATGGCCACGTCGTCACTCAGTCGAAACGCCTGCACCTCCAGTCCGATTGTGTCGCTGCCACGAAGTTGTGCTGCCATAATCGAATACGCTTTGACCCGCTCAAGAAACGGCACGCCTGAGTCATCAACGCGGTCCATCATCGCTCGGGCCTCTTCGATTTCTCCAGCGGTGTACTTCTGCAGATCGACTTCGACAACGGAACGTGCGACGGCCAGCGATGGCTGCGAGACGTCGTTCAGCTGCGGTAGTGCCTCAGCGACCGTTTGTCCCAGCATCGTGCCGATCTCATTCGTCTTCCGGCGACCTTCGGGCGCGGGTTTCGTGACATCAACATGATTGATATCCCCGCATGTTCCAGCGCCGAAAAGCGACACGAACTCGTCTCCGTAGCTCTCGCGGAGAACCTCCTGCACGTAACGGGGATAATCGGCCGAGTACAGCGATCCCCCCAGCGTATCCAGATGCAACGCAAAAGACACGATTGCCGCCTGCGGAGACGAGGTCCCCTCCGACGTGAACGAGATCAACCCGACCTCCGGATCAATCGGCCCGGCCGGTCGAATGATATCAGGATTCAAATGCCCCGGATTGAACCGCACCGGGCCGGACTTCATGTGAAACCGACGATTGAACGACAGCCGGTCTTCCTGTGCGTAACCCGCGTGCAGGGTGACAGGCTTCAGATTCTCCTGGGCCATCATCACCGCCCGGACCAGCCGACCGGCCAACTCGGTCGGATAGTCGGTCACCTCGTACGGGTCGAGACCCTTCTGTGCAACGAGTCGGTCGTGAAAGTGCTGACGTAAGGCACCAAAGTACATCGGTCCGGTGTGCGAGTGGGTCGCTGCGATGGCGATGTGTTCCGCAGGGATGCCGGTTACCTCCTGTGCTTGCTCGCGTGCCCGTTGTGACACATCGAGTGAGATGCCGATAAGATCACAAAACACGATCGCTGCCTGCGTGTCCCCCTGGCGCAGCACGACGGCCTTGGCGAGCAGCGGGTCAATCGTCCCTGTGTTCAATCGCTCGCTAAAGTAGCCGCTCATGCGATACCCGGACACCGGAGTGATATCGATCACCCCTACACCCGCTTCGAACATTTCGTCCGCACACGTATCAATCGGCGCATGCAGTAGGCAGATCACCAGTGAAACAGTGCTGAGCAGCCTCATGATAGATTCCCTCAAGTGTTCTTGATGAAGAAAGAACATCGTATGATGTGATGACAGAAGTGGAAAGCAGGCGTCATCTATCGGTTCCTTGTTGAGCGCGGGTGGCCCAGACGCCCCTGCGTCTGGGTCGCAGGGCGACAGGAGGCGTCGGTGCAGCCGGGTAGGTCCGGCTTTCGCCGGACGCAACAACCATGTGCGTTCACACCTCATCCTCGTCCGGCACAGCCGGACCTACCTGACTCCGAGACAGCTATGCTGAAGCACTGAAAGCTGGCGCGGGTACGGCAGCCGTACTGTCTGAAATGTACGTGACCGGTCTGGTTGAACTGACACCGACCGGCTGGATTGTTGTCACAACATACCACCTTGATGAAGAAGAGTATGGCCAAGCAGCCCTTGCAGCTTTGCCTGGAGTTTTCTTAGTGATTGCAAAAGGAGACGAGGCTCTCAAGCTCGTAGTTCCGAAAAAGCGGTGGTTTGCCCCGGTTCGTAGGTCATTCGATGGCGAACCATCGGCGATTACCTTAGCTGAAGACTTGATTGTCTACCGCCATTGGGGTGGTGAAGCTCCGGAGATCGGTTCACTTTGGTTTTCACCAAAGAGCTACAGTCGTCCGGGCAATGCACGCAGATATCTTGCTTTGCCAGCGAATAATACAGCAGAACGAGTTACTGCATTCCGTATCAAGAAAGGCACTACAATACTTTATGGCAAAGTTGCTGGACAAAAAAGCAAGTTGGGTTTTGGTTCGTATGCCACTGGAGGTGGCATTCAGATCTATGTTCCCGATCCATTTAGGCAAGCATTTCCGATTCGATGAGGACTGAATGATGACAATCGACGAATTACTCAGTCACGTTCGAGTGGCAATGCAGGGAAAGCAGCCCCACAGATTCTTACCGGAGGTTGAAAGAACCTTGTTGCAAATGAAGACTCAGAAAGATGAAGACCCGCTCATTCGAGAGGATCTTTCACGAATACTGGGCAGGCTGGTTCTCGATGATATTACGTTCGCTGAGTCTGAGATTGGCGATCAGCTTTTGGCTTTTGCTGATGAATATGCAGAGGACGCCGGATAGCCAAGTAGCGACTGTCTTGAGAATCAAGGGTGTCATGGTGTTTGGTTCCATGATTTTCCTTCTCGGATCATGACATTGAGGATGGTGAGCAGTTTTCTCATGGAGGCGATGAGGGCCGCAGGGTGGCCCAGCCGTTTCAGGCTGGGTGACGCAGTCACAAGACGAACGTCACTGCGTGAACGATCCTCCAAAGACTGTCGGACACGGAGTGTGAATCGTCCTGTCGCTTCGCGACCCAACCGTCGTTACCTCCGGTCGGGCCACCCAGCGGTCCAGATTCCCCGCCGGGTCGTAGTACAGCCGGTATCCGACCGGACTGGTCGGCGGCGTCAGGCCGGTGATCTGGTTCACTTGGTTCGCGCTACGGGTCTGCTCCAGATCCCAGGTGCCGTTGCCGTCATTGTCCGTGCGGAAGCCCATCCAGTTCCCCGTCTCGTCCAGTGAGAAGCACTGCGCGAAGCTGGTCGTCGTCAGGGCCGTGTGGCCCGTGTTGAGCGTCCCCCGCCCCATCTCGTGCAGACGGTACAGGCCGTCGTACTCGTACAGCTCGTCGAACGCTTGGCTCTGCGACGTGGCCACCGTGTCCTGGCGCCACAGGCGGTTGCTCGCCCGGTCGTAGCCGTACTTGAACCGCGCCACGTCCGTCGGACCGGTCGTGTCGAGCCAGCGGCAGTCCTTGATCCGCCCGAAGCGGCAATCACTGGCCTTCAGCATTAGGCTTTTACTTTTTGACATTATTGCACCACAAACTGCACGCAAGTGCCGCACCAGCATGTGGAGCACCAACAATCGCAGAAGTTAGACACCCTAGCGACGCCACTGCACGCACTACAAATAGTCCAGAGTCTACACTTGTCTGGATGCTACCAGCAATCACCCAAACGACTGCACATAGGACGCCGAATGCACCCGCCACATAGCTGGTCGCTCTCACAGCGCGTCCGAGACTTGCGATTCTCGTAGAATTGGCAGAAAGTGGATCCCACATCTGCCGCAGAAGACTCCAAAGCCATAGTACCCCACCAACTCCGCCCCCAGCTATGAACGGGATGATGAGGTCGCGGTGATTCCCGCTCAGCACAGTCGCAACTGCCCCACATGCACTAATCACCAGAAGTCCCGTAAACTTGTGGAGTGGACGCATGGCTAACAACACTGCGACAACCCCACACCCTAGCACTACGATAATTACTCGCATCTACGATGACCTTTGCCGGAATATGACCGGAGGACTGACAGAATGGGTCAAGGCTGCAGCGACATCGACAAAAAACAAGAACGCGACCGATCTAACGTCGCAGGGTGGCCCGACCGGAGTTTACGACGGTTGGGTCGCAACGCGACAGGATGATTGACACTGTGGGTTCGGGCCTCTGCAAAAACGTTCCTACTCCATTCCCGGAGGCCAGCAAATTGGCAGGCCGACAGATTTGTGCTGCTCGTACCAGCGAGCTGATGAGTACGGCCATTCGATGGCCTTCTCCACAAAACCTGCTCGCACCGGATTGAGATGCAGATACGTTAACTTTTCTTCCAGCTTCTCTCGGCTGAAGACATTGAACCCATCATATCTGGGTTGCCACACTGTCGTCCGTTCGACTTGTGACCAGTATTGTGGAAACCTTGACTCGTACAATTTCCGGATGGCTGCCGACGATTGACTCTTCCACTCGTTCATGAATCGGCTCAACTGCTTGATCTCCGGAAACCAGACGAGTGCGTGTACGTGATCGGGCATGATGACGAACCCGATGCAGAGGCCATTTCGATTGGTCAGTTTTGCGCCCAGATGTCCGATGACAATCCGTTTGGCCTGATCGTGCTCCAGCAGTGTGCGACGTCGATAGCGCGAAAACGTGACGAAGTGAGCATGTCGTTCTGAGTCGTACACACGCCGTGCAACCATGGTGGGGTCCAGAACTTGAAGTGCAGGTTTTCCAAAGATGGTAGCACAGTGTGGTTCGTCCAGGGCTTACGCACCGATTTCGACCGTCGGAACCGCTGATTCCATCCTGTTTGTAGGTCATCTGGGGTTCGGTGCAGCGCTGCCATGCCCTGAGCAGTGGACCCAGATGACTCTGAGCCAATCAAATCTGCGGAAAGTATTGCATTTATGGGACTTCCGTTGTGAATTCGATGCGTAAGCCCTGGGTTCGTCCTGTCGCTCCGCGACCCGACCGATGCCGGTCGGGCCACCCTGCGGTTGTCGTAACAGCGGGCCGAACTCCACGGCCAGTCGATCGCTTTTTCCACCAACCTCGCTCGCACCGGGTTCAAATGCATGGAGTCCAGTTTCTCACACAGCTTCACTTCGCTGTGGATGTGAAAAGTATAATACTTCCTTTGCCAAAAGGGGCCACCCGCGTCCGTCGCCGCGGCATATTGGGGAAGCTCCTGATGCAGGAACTGTTTGATTGCAAACGACGAACGCTGCTTCCACTGTTTCATGAACAAACTCAACTGGTGCGGCTGCGGAAACCAGACGACCGCGTGCACGTGATCCGGCATCACAACAAACCCCACACATCTTGCGGACTGTTTGGCCAGTTGAGAGTTGAGGACACCCAGGACGATCCGTTTCGCCCGATCGTGGTCCAGTCGTCGGCGACGACGATAGCCGGAAAACGTCACGAAGTGTGCATACAGTTCATTGTCATAGATACGCTGCTTTCCCATCGACCCACTGTAGGCAGCACGACGTCCTCAAGAAAGCCTCCCGTGCCTCCGGCACCCAGACGCAGGGGCGTCTGGGCCACCCGCGTACCCTTTTATCCCCCTGGATGGCGAGTTGAAAGAACGTTCGAATTCCGACATCAGCGGTTTGCTCCACACGAGCCAGGTTGTTGCATACGATGGTCACTCAACCCTCTAACCCCGAATGAGACTCGGAGCCTCACGATGCCTGAAGCTGTCATACTCGATGCTGTTCGTACTCCCTTTGGCCGTCGCGGGGGTGTGTTTCGCGAAGTGCAGCCCAATCAGCTGCTGGCCCATGCCCTCGATGGACTGTGTGAGCGAGCGGGAATCGCTCATGAGAAAATCGAAGATGTTGTGACAGGTGTCGTCTCACAGGCACAGGAACAGGGAGCCAATGTCGGGCGGCAGGCTGTGCTGCTGGCCGGGTTCCCGGTTGAGGTTCCCGCTGTCACGCTGAACCGCATGTGCGGTTCCAGTCAGCAGGCGGTGCACTTTGCTGCTCAGGCAATTGCAGCGGGAGACATCGACTATGCGATTGGTTGTGGTGTTGAGAACATGACGCGAGTCCCCATGTTCTGCGACATCGACGGAGACTTCGGCACACTCAACCCGGACCTGCTTGCGAAGTACGACCTCATCCACCAGGGTGAGTCAGCTGAACGACTGGCCGACCGCTGGGAGATCTCGCGTGACGAGGTCGATGCCTTCGCAGCGGAAAGCCATCGCAAAGCCTACGCAGCTGCAGAGGCTGGTGACAACACGGAGATTCTTCCGACTCAAGGCCTTGATGGCGACGGAAAAAAGATCACCGTAACTCGGGACGAGGGGATTCGTGCTTCGATCGATCCGTCGAAAATGGCTGAGCTGAAAACTGTATTTCGTCCCGCTGGAAATGGGGTCGTGACAGCAGGGAACGCCAGTCAAATCTCCGACGGGGCCTCAGCCGTCCTCGTGGGAAATCGTGAGGTTGCAGAGGCAGATGGCTTCAAGCCTCGGGCCAGATTCCTCGCCCGAGTGGCCGTCGGCGACGACCCCACGCTGCAATTGGCCGGCGTCATCCCAGCAACTCGCAAAGCTCTTAAGAAAGCGGGCATGACGATCGACGATCTCGACTGGATTGAAATCAACGAAGCCTTCGCGACCGTTGTCCTCTCCTGGGCTCGCGAACTCAAGCCGGACATGGACAAAGTCAACCCCTGGGGCGGAGCGATCGCACATGGACATCCCCTCGGCGCGACGGGCGGCGGCCTGATGGCCAAACTTGTCACAGGACTGCAAGCGACCAACAAGAGCACCGGCCTCCAGGTCATGTGCATCGGCCACGGCATGGCCACGGCAACGATCATCGAACGGCTGTGATTCGGCTGCCCCTCGTGATTTCGCACCTCTCGGCTTGTCAGCCTGCCGCCCCCGCAGGAGTTCGCCGTCGCAGCAGAGCAACGTGGATTGTGAATCATTTTTGCTGAGTTGACGCAGCCATCACATGATCCGCTACGATTCAGCCATTCATCATTGCAGGAAAGGAGCGTGGACTTGGCTGAAAAGGATAAGTTTGTCGTAGGGCTGGTTCAGATGCAGATGTCGACCGATGCTGAGGAAAATCTGCATCGGGCAGCGGAGTTTGTCGAGCAGGCCGCGAAGGACGGTGCTCAGGTCATCTGTCTGCCCGAACTGTTTCGGTCGCAGTACTTCTGCCAGCGAGAAGACGCATCCCTGTTTGACCTCGCTGAACCGATTCCCGGTCCGTCGACGGAAGCTCTCGGACGTGTGGCGAAGGAGCGAGGAGTGACCATCATCGCCTCGCTGTTCGAGCGACGGGCAGCGGGGCTGTATCACAATACGGTTGCGATTCTCGACACAAAAGGCGAAGTCTCCGGGAAGTATCGCAAGATGCACATCCCCGATGATCCGGCCTACTACGAGAAGTTCTACTTCACCCCCGGCGACCTCGGATTCCGTACCTTCGCGACTCCCGTCGGAAAGATCGGCACACTGATCTGCTGGGATCAGTGGTATCCCGAAGGGGCCCGGCTGACGAGTTTGCGGGGAGCGGAGATTCTATTCTATCCGACAGCGATCGGCTGGCATCCGCACGAGAAAGACGAATTCGGCACCGCTCAACGAGATGCGTGGCAGACCATCCAGCGCAGCCATGCGATCGCGAACGGCTTGTACGTTGCAGGTGTCAACCGCGTCGGACACGAACAGCCCGATCCCGACAATGCGGGGATTCAGTTCTGGGGCACCACGTTTCTCGCGGACCCGTTTGGAGTCGTGATCGCGGAAGCCTCCATGGATCAGGAAGAGGTCTTGATTGCAGAGGTTGATCGCCGGCGCATCGAGGATGTCCGCCGCAACTGGCCCTTCCTCCGCGACCGCCGCATCGACGCCTATCAAGGCCTCGATCAACGATTCCTGGACGAAGCTTAACACATCGACCAAGGAAGGGGCTTCACTTTGGGGGGTGGCAAGGCGTCACGGCCCAAGCCGGGTCGCCATGCTCTCAGTACACACAAGAACATGCTCACCCGCCATGAGGCGTGAGAGCATGCCACACCAGTTTCTGGCGAAATCTGCCGGACTGACCGTAGACGAAAACTCACATGACCTCAGAAACGAACTTGACCAACACCAGTTACCACATGCCTGCTGAGTGGGAGACCCACGCTGCGACGTGGCTTGGATGGCCACACAATGCGGATGACTGGCCGGGTAAACTGCCCACAATTCAATGGGCCTATGGAGAGATCGTCCGGCATCTGGCATCCGGTGAAGTCGTGCGTCTGCTTGTGAACTCAGCCGAGCATGAGCAGCAGGCACAAAACCTCCTGTCGCGAGTGGGAGTGGACTCGAGTCAGGTGGAGTTCTTTCGCCATCCGACCAACCGGGGCTGGACGCGAGACTTCGGACCGATCTTTGTTCGCAGCGATGACGGAATCAAGCTCGCCATCGCCCGGTTTCGGTTCAATGCCTGGGCCAAGTATCCCGACTGGGAACTGGATGGCCGCATTCCCGATTTGCTGGCCAACGACCTGAGTGTCCCTGCAATCCCGATCCAATTTGAAGGGCGTGATATCGTCCTGGAGGGGGGCGCCATCGAAGTGAACGGGTCGGGGACTGTGCTCACGACGGAGGAATGTCTGCTCGATCAGGAAGTGCAGACCCGGAATCCCGGACTGAGCCGCGAAGACATGGAGTCCGTGCTGTGCGGATCATTCGGCGTGCGAAACGTCATCTGGCTCGGGAAAGGCATCGTCGGTGATGACACACACGGACACGTCGATGACCTGTGCCGCTTCGTGAATCCGAGAACCATCGTGCTCGCAGAGGAAAAAGACTCACACGATCCCAATCATCACATTCTGGAAGAGAACCGCGAACGGCTGGAACAGGCGCGGTTGGAGGACGGTTCGCCTCTCGAAGTCGTCCGACTCCCGATGCCGGCCCCGCTCCACTTCGACGGCGTCCGGCTCCCCGCCAGCTATGCCAACTTCTACATCGCCAACGCAGCCGTCCTCGTCCCCACCTTCAACGACCCCCACGACCGCATCGCCCTGGGCATCCTCGCAGACCTGTTCCCCGACCGCCCGGTGATCGGCATCCACGCCGTCGACCTCGTCTGGGGCCTCGGCACCCTGCACTGTTTGACGCAACAGCAACCAACAGTTGCCGGAATCACCGATTGACTATTAGAACAATCCAACTCATGCTCTCCCCGTGACGTAGTCTCACTGTGCACACGCTTGTCGAGTCGGAGGCGTCTGAAATGAAATCGGTGATTCTCTGTCTGCTCGCTGTCAGTTTCTGTGGGACCTCTCCTGCGTCGGCGATCGATCTGACGCAAGTCCCCCGGACGATCAACAAGGAACCCGCTTATCAGGGGGACCCCAAGTACGCTTTGCTCGTCTTCGGTCCGGAGGCCACAACCCGCGTCTGGCTCGTCCACGACGGCGACACACTCTACGCAGACCTCAACGGCAACGGCGATCTGACGGAACCGTCCGAACGCTTCGCTGCCAACGAGTCCTCGAATCCCGATGACGGCACCTATCGATTCGACCTCGGCGAAGTGCAAGAGGGTGATCGGCGACACCAACGGTTGAGCGTCTACACAACTAATCTTCAACATCTGATTCATAGCGACTCGCGGGTCAAATCAAAGCTGACGAAGGATCCGAAGACTCGCTTTTACTCATTGCATATCAATCTCGAAATGACCGGCAATCACGGTCAAGCAGCGGATGGACGGGTCGAATGCCGCGTCTCTCCGTTAGACAGGACGGGACTACTGCTCTTCTCCGGGACGCCGGAGGACGCCCCGATCATTCATTTCGGTGGACCGTGGCAGATTGCATTGTATGACCAGACGACGTTGACCATCGGACGCCAGAAGGAAGTGTATCTCGGCGTGGGGACCCCCGGACTAGGCCCCGGTACCACAGCCTATGTGGAGTATCGCAAACTCATCCCCGAGGGCTTGTTCCCCAAAGTGCAAATCACCTTCCCCGGTGACAATGCTGATACGACGGAGCACGTCTTTCGCAAGCGGTGCTGTTATGTCAATTTTCACGACGGCGTCCGCGTGCCGACGGAGATCCAGGCCGGGGAAGCGACCGTCACGGTGTCGTTTGATGAGTGGCTTGCCGGCAATGTGGCCCCGACCACCCACCTGGTCAAGGTCGTCGAGCCGGAAGTCAAGATCACGCTCGAACCTGTCTCATCCCGTTTGAAATTCTCGCTGACCCACCCGGTGCGTGATGGGAAACTCGTCGGGATTGCATACTCTCCTGATGGGAAACAGATCCTTGCGGGCGACGACATGACCGGGGTCATCCAGGTGTGGAACGCAGAGACAGGAGAGCAGCTGACGACCATCGAGACGGGGCATGGATGGCCCTTCGATGGGAACTTTCATCATTCACTGGACTGGACGACGGTTGTGGTTCCAAAATCGGAATCACACTATGAACAGGTTGAAGTGGATGGCAAAGTCATGCAACGCTGGACATTTGAAGGTGAGATCCGCGAATGGGATCTGGCAACTGGGCAATTGCTTCGCACGCTTCACCATGACCCACCACGTGGAATCTTCGGAATCAATCCGTCGAAAGATGGTCGCTTCTGGGTGACGGGTGAAAAAGTCTCAGGGACCTATGAACACGGTTGGCCTCTGTCTTTGAGCTTGTGGAACGTCGAAACAGGGAGGGTGCAGGTCCTTTGTGAAAACTGTATACCTGAGTCCGTTTACTCACCCGATCAAAACACGCTGGCGATCAGCAATCTGGATGAGTCCTCGACGACCTCGATCGATCTGATCGATCTTCAGTCAGGCCGGGAAACTCTGACGATCCCGATCAGTGAGTCACGCACAGTCGCGGTCGTGACAGGGTTCTCGCCAAATGGTCATTTGATGTATGGCCGCTTCGAGGAGTATGAAGGCGAAAGTAGCCGGAGTTTCAAGCGTGCCTTCATGAAGTTTTGGGAAGTCGCAACCGGACGTGAGATCAGTGCAATCCCGATTCAGGAAAGAGAAAACTTCTCCTGGCCGCCTGTCGTCTCGCCATCAGGTGAACAGATCGCGGTGACCAATTGGTACGGGGAGTCACCCAAGCTCTTCTTCATTAATGTCACCAATGGCCAGCTGATCCGAACAATTGATCTCTCCAGCGTTGTTGCGAGAAAGGCCTCCACAGTGAGAGCTTCATCTTACAGTCCGGATGGACAGTGGATTGCGATTCTGACACATGACTTTCCGAAAGGTGACCCAAGATACGTGGCAGCGGTCGACCTGCTGCAACCACGCATTCACTTGATCCATGTCGCGACTGGTGAGATTTGTGAAACGATCATATCCCCACAAGCCATTGCCCAGTCACTGACATTCAGCCCAGACGGCAAGACTCTTGCCAGCGGTGGCAATGGTCAAGTCCTCATGTGGGATCTTTCAACTCCACCCACCTTGAAGAGATAACAATTATGGATTTCAACTCAGACGTCTTCACTCTTGATCGCGACCGCGGTGTGGCGGTGTTGTGGTTGGACAATCCGGATGAGCGGAATGCGATGGGGCCGGGGTTTTGGGCGGACCTGCCGCGGGCGATGGAGGTTGTTGCGGGGGAGGACGATCTGCGGGCGGTGGTGATTGCTGCGCGGGGGGAGGCGTTCAGTGTGGGGTTGAACCTCAAGACGATGGGACCGCTGTTGATGCAGTCGGGGGCGTCGGGGTCTGCGGTGCAGCAGCGGCGGACCTTGTATCGGGAAGCGAAGCGATTGCAGGCTGCTATCAGTTCGGTGGCGGACTGTCCGAAGCCGGTGATTGCAGCCGTACATGGGTTCTGCCTGGGAGGCGGGATCGATCTGATCACCGCCTGCGACATTCGCCTTGCTGCCGCCGATGCAGTCTTTTCGGTGCGGGAGACGAAAATGGCACTCACGGCTGACCTTGGAACGCTGCAGCGTCTGCCCCGAGTCATCCCGGCCGGACATGCCGCTGAGTTGATCTATACCGGCAAGGACATCACAGCCGAGCGTGCCCGTGAGATCGGGCTGGTCAATGATGTCTTCCCGGATGCCTCTGCGGTCTTGGAAGCCGCCTTGGCGATGGCGAAGGAAATCGCAGCCAACTCTCCCTTGGCTGTTCAGGGCTCAAAGGCTGTCATGCGGGCCGGTGAGGGTCGCACGGTGCAGGAAGCGCTCGATTACGTGGCCCTCTGGAACTCGGCCTTTCTCCAATCTGACGATCTGACCGAAGCGGTGACGGCCTTTCTGGAGAAACGGCCTCCCAAGTTCACCGGGCAGTGAATTCAGAGGTGTCCAGCGAGTGTCAAGAATTTCCGGTGGAAGGCATGCTCTCACGCCGACAGGCGGGTGAGCATGGATTCAGTGACTTCCAAACATGGCGACCCGGCTGTCGCCGTGACGCCATGCCACCCCAAATATCGATGCACGACGGGCTACTCGCGAGTGTCAAGAATTTCCGTCTGGGGCGGCCGAGACACCAGACTTCGGCTTGAATGCCCGTGAGCCCCGTCGAGCGGTTTGACCCTGATGCCGTCGGGTCTAGAATGAAGTTCGTATGAATCCGGCCCGATGGAACCTGGGAGTTGACTGATGCCGCTGCGATTTCTGACCGCTCTGCCGGTCTACAATGAAGAGTCGCACGTCCTGGATGTGCTTGCGGAAGTCCGGCGGCATGCGGATGATGTGATCGTTGTCGATGACGGGTCTTCAGACAGAACCCCCTTGCTGCTCAAGGACTTGGAGGGAGTGCAGGTCGTCACACACCCGGTCAACCGGGGGTATGGGGCTGCCCTCGTCTCGGCCTTTGAAACTGCGATCGAGGGGGGCTACGACGCCCTTGTGACGATCGACTGTGATGGCCAGCATCAGCCGCACATGATTCGCGAGATGGTTGCTCAGCTCTTTCCCGAGAGCGGAGAACGAGTCGATATCGTCTCAGGCAGCCGATACATGCAGATTTTCGACGGCGATAGCGTCCCGCCTGAGGATCGGCGGCGGATCAACGTGGAAATCACCGAACAATTGAACGAACGGCTGGGCTTTGACCTGACCGATACCTTCTGCGGTTTCAAAGCTTATCGGACAGACGCGCTGAGAAAGCTGGACATCACGGAGTTCGGGTACGGGATGCCGCTGCAACTCTGGGTGCAGGCTGCGAAAGCCAACATGCACATCATCGAGTTTCCCGTGCCGTTGATCTATCTGGAAGAGGAGCGTTCCTTTGGTGGGGCACTCGACGATGCGGAGCGCCGACGCAAGCACTATCAGGAGATCATTGATCGAGAGTTGGCCGCGTGTCCGAACAGTCTGTAAGTCGAGCTGCCATGAATGTCAGCTCTCTCGAAACTCCTCGCTGGTCTCCGTTGTACCTCAAGGTTCCACGGACCGATCGCAGTTTGCTGTGCGTCCCGCCACTTGAAGAGGCCATCCCTGCGGCCGAGGCGAATGCCCTGCTGTTGAACAACGACACCTTGAATGTGCAAGGGCGGCCGCTATCACATCTGCGTCGCTGGTCACGTGAAGCATGTCTTCGATTGGCTCAGGAGTATACCGAACAATTACTTGATGGCGTGTCGCTCAGAGATGGGGCAAGTCAGGACCTGGCAGAACGTCGTCTGTTCGTTTCCGGGCACCAGCCGTCGCTGTATCACCCCGGGGTGTGGGTGAAGAACTTTGCCGTCGACCACATGGCACGGGCTGCAGGTGGGATCGGGCTGAACCTTGTCGTCGACAACGACATACTCTCGTCGACATCGCTGCGGGTGCCAACAGGGACTCGAGATGAACTCGACGTCGTTCGCGTCTCATTCGATGCTCCACGTCCGATGCAGCCTTGGGAGGATGCAGAGGTCATTGACAGGGAACAGTTCCGATCGTTTGCAGAGCGCGTGGCACAGACGATGGGAATGAATCAATCCTCGCTGTTGCTCGATGACCTTTGGAGAGATGCGATCGCTGAGTCCGAGAAATCGTCTCGACTGGTGGATTGTCTGACGACCGCGAGGCATCGTCAGGAACGGCGGTGGGGGCTCCAGAATCTGGAACTGCCCATCAGTCGAATGTGTGAGAGTGAGCCGTTTCTCTGGTTTGCGTCGCACCTACTGGCCCATTTGCCTCGATTTGCGGAGTGTCATAACACGGTGCTGGAAGAGTACCGCGAGCTGAATCACGTGCGCAGTCGCAGTCATCCGGTGCCTGCTCTTGATTCACGTGACGGTTGGAGTGAGGCGCCGTTCTGGGTCTGGCGGCGAGGAGCGCATGTCAGGCGTGCCGTGTATGCCCGCCAGCAGCACCACACCCTCACCCTCTCTGACGGAACGGATGAGTTCGCGCGGCTGCCACTCACACCGGAGATGGACGCTTGTTGTGCTGTCGAGGAACTGAAGAAGCTGCCTGCCCGCGGCATCCGCCTTCGCACGCGGGCACTGACCACGACGCTCTTCGCCCGGATGTGTCTGAGCGATCTGTTCGTACACGGCATCGGTGGTGCGAAGTACGACGAAATGACGGATCAGATTATCGCTCGATTTTTCGGTCTCACGCCGCCATCGTTCGTCACGATGTCAGCAACTCTCTACCTGCCGCTCACGAAGTCCTATGACGTCTCACTTGAGGACAGGCGTCAACTGGAGCATCAGTTGCGGGACCTCGATTTCAACGCAGGCCGTCATGGCCTGGGACCGAAAGCGGATTCGCTGATTGCCGAGAAACGCGAACTGATTGCCGCACAAAAGGGAGCCCAGACAACCGGCCTGACCCGACGCGAACGACGCCTCCGCACTCCTGCGAACCGGGAACGATTCCAGCAACTGACTGCCCTTAGCGAGAAGCTTGCAGCGCTCGCGGGTGAACAACGTGCGAGACTCCATCAACAGCTGGCCGATGTGGATCAAAAGCTCGCAGTCAATCGGATCCTTTCGGATCGCGAGTTCTCACTGGCACTCTACCCGCCGGAAGTCATTCGCGGGTTTTACGAGTCAGCACTCGACGTCTCAACGAGTTGACGGACGCTGTCGTGAAATGGCAAAGGCCACTCTCGTGAGAGTGGCCTTTGCGAAATCTCAATCGTCTGACTCACTGAGCCGTGACGAGGAACGTCCGAACTATTCAGCTTTGTGAGGAGCAGGAAGTTCGCCCTCAGCGAGCATTTCGCCGTAGGTCTTGTCGCTGCCTTCGGGCTTCATCTCAGCGACGGTATCGAAGGCTTCGTCGATGGCGTCAGCGTCCTTCTGGTTCTT
>JAGQQG010000045.1 GCA_020426325.1 Planctomycetaceae bacterium
TCGTTTTGTGTGATGCTGCATGATGTGGCTCCGGTTTATGCGGAGCATGTGGCGATGTTCACGAAAACGCTGGCGCCTCTGGTGGGGAATGCGATGGCGGCTGCGGTTGTGCCTTGCTGGGCAGGCGTGCCTTTGTGCGAGAGGGATCGGCCCTTCCTGGATCGGGTGCGTGCTGAGTATGCGAACATTCAGTTGCACGGGTTTGAACACTTTCGGCCGGGCCGCAAGGGACTCTATTCGAAGATCGCTGACGGCAAAGACGAGATGATGGGACTGGACCCTGCGGAAACAGACCGCCGACTCGCTGCCGGTCAGGAGATTCTGGAGCGATGGATGGGGCGAGCGGCCACCGGATTTATTGCCCCGACATATCGGACGGGATTTGCCACGCCGGATCGTCTGGCAAAGTTCGGCATCCATTACACAGTGGGATATCGCCACGTGGAGACGTCGTGCGGTCAGCGTCTGAGACTTGCCAGTTGGATCTGGGATGTCTCACCAATTCGGTTTCTCTGCCATGCCGGCTATCGGTTTGGAGAGTTCCAGTATCGGTTTCGACGAAACTCTCTGCCATGCGTGGTGCTGCATCCGCTCGACCTTGAACGCGGATTCCTTGCCCAGATCGAGCAGACCGTCCGAAGGTTGCTGGAAGCGGGACGACAACCGGTCCTGCTGGAGTCGCTGGGATTCGGCGCGACGGATGCTAAGCCTTCACCGTCTCCGGCATGATCATCTGACCGCCGACAAAGTTGGCTCCGCGCCAGTGAGTCGTGACCAGCCCCGCGTGAGACAGCAAGGCCCGTGTCGCTGCCAGCATGACGAACAACCGCCCGAAAGGCGCGAAGAGAAACGTCTTGACCGGGGCGCCGACCAGCCGAAACATGATCACGTCCAGGACACACCTGAGACTGAACGCGATCAGGAACGCCAGTCCCGCTCCATGAGTCAGCCAGTCGAGGCTGCCCGTGTGGAGTGCGTTCGACACACCCCAGACCATCGCGGCGAGCGGCATAACAAACAGGATGAACATTCTGACCAAGGTGATCGTGAGTTGAGCGGGCGTCAGGACCCCTTTCATGATGCGGCTCCAGCCGTTCCATGATTCACGCAACGAGCAATAGGACCGCGTCTGGTAAAATCCTTCACCCTGAGTCACTTTCAGTCGTAAGCCGCGACTCTTGGCGAGACGCGCCATCTCGAGGTCTTCGCTGATCTTCATGCGGACGGAACTCCAGCCTCCGATTGACTCGAACGGAGTTCGTTTCACCATGATGAATGAACCATTGGCGAAGGCATCCGGCCAATCGGGATCGCTGACTCGCTCCGGCCGCAGCCAGGCGAGGAGACTCTCCGCACAACAGGGAACGACGATGCATTCCCTCAGTGAACTCATCGTGTACTTTGCTGCGATGGAGATGAAGTCGACATCGTCACGAATCATATCGATGACCGCAGATCGCAGGGCAGCCGGGTTCAGAAATTCGCAATCAGCATCTGTAAAGCAAATCGTATTTCCGCTGGCTAACTGCATCCCCATGTCGAGTGCGTGTGGTTTACCGAACCATCCTGCGGGGAGCATTGCGACATGGAGGACATGCAAGCGGCCTGAAAACTCGATCGCCAGACGGTCGAGGATTTCCCCTGTGTCATCGTTGCTCCGGTCGTTGACTGCGACGACTTCCAGATGCGGGTAATCCTGACGGAACAGCGATCGGATACACGTTTCAATGCAGGCCGATTCATTTCTTGCTGCGACAATGACGCTGAGTGCCGGGAGTTCCGTGTCGCTGTCGGACTGACTCGCGGGTTGCAACAGCGATCGTTGACGGCAAGCTTTTACGAACAAGAGCACGATCGCGATCCAGGCTCCGGCAATAGCCATCGCGAAAACAGTCAGTCCAATTGTGAGAGGAGAGGCCATGGACCGTATTCCTGGTCGTTTGAGCAAGTTGGAGGCAAACGAACACCCGAAGGGTCAGGCTGGTCTCACACGGTTTCTTAGCGAAACTGCAGAGAATCCAAGGTTGCCTGTCGCTACGATTGAGAATTCGTACAAGTATCCACCAGAACCGTTGGCAGGCTGGCGCTTTCCTGATCAGAGCAGGAGAAAAGCAGATCGATGTCCGGCCCTGTCCAGTTGTGACGTCTGCACACAACATGACACTCGACAGCAGGCAACCGATTGAGATTCCGATAGAGATGGCTCAGGACATTGTGGAGGTAGCTGCATCGATCATGCCGAATCTGCAAGCTGAGGCCGAATCACGGATCGTGCCGGACCTTCAACTCATCGCGATATTCTCACGACGAGTGATCTCTCGGTACTCAATCCAAGAGTGGCACAGACATTTCTGACTGTGCCGACGTCATTACATCGCTGCAATTCGGGCAGACCGGAATGTCTCCCCCACCGGAGCCCTTCGCTGTGGCAGAGCACTTGGAAGAGGTCTTCAGAATCTGACGTCATTCGACGTTGTTTGTGACAGGTGCCCGCAGCGTATCCAGGAATGAGAGGAGCGAGCTGCGCTGCTCATCCGACAAGCGGCGATATTCCTCAGCGGACGCTGATGCTTCGCCCTCGTGCAATTCGATCGCGTCGTGAAGCGTTGCTGCACGACCGTCGTGAAGGTAAGGAGCTGAATCGGCCACCCCCCATAAGGGCGGGGTTCGCCATTCCTGATCCGTATTTGTCGGTGCAGTGAGTGCAGGAACCAGGAAATGACTGACATCGCGAAACGTTTGTGTGGAAGCCTCTCCGCTTCCTGAGTAGCTGCTGTGTGATGATCGCCCGCTCACCCGTGTGAGAGTGACATCTGAGATCACCCGGGGGCCATCATGATGGGGTACTGCTCGCGACTCGTCTGCAAGGCGAGGTCCCATGTCGTGAAGGAGAAAATCGCTGTAGATTTCTTCGGCGATGCCGTGTGTCTTAACATGGCATTCAGCACATCCGATCCCGTGAAAAACTGATTCGCCCTCTTCGACAATCCGCCGCTCGTTTGGATTTTCGGGAATGATGTGGATCGGTCTCGGCAGATTCGCGACGAATGCAGTCAATGCCATGACCTGATGGTTCGAGAGGTCAAGGGCTGTCGAATGCCTCCGACGGGAACTCTTGCCCAGCGCATACGCAGGCTGTAAGTGCGTCGGCACTTCAAGTCCCAGTTCCATCGCACAAGCACTGGTAACAAAGTCTTTCAGATCGCTGACTTGGCCGCGCCAACCATACCACCCTTCATCACCCCCATTTGTCTCAGGAACACGGCCCGAAACACCTCGTCGATTATTCTTCTTCTGCTCGGATGCGATCCGCTCCCGTTCATTTCGAAACTGGGGCGTGTGGAGTGCTTCGATCAGGCCCATTCCCCATAAAGGTGGCGTATTCCTTTGGGCAAGCTCGAATGAAATTTGCGGTGTATCACCACTCGCAAAGTTCTCCTGGCGGATTCGTGACTTCAAGTCAAATCGATAGGCTTGGTACTCCTGTTCATCATCATCCGGGCCAAAACCAAACTGATGCAGCACGATCGATGCATTGGAGCGATTGAACGCAGGATGGATCTGATTCGCAATATCAAGGGCTCGTTGGCGAGCGGAAATCAAGGGCGTCCCGGTCAGGTCCAAACTCAGTAACTCGACGTTTTGTTCATTCGGGCCTGCGCCACCAACACCGCCGAGCTTATGACAAGCAGCACATGAGACCTCATTGAACATGGGCCCCAGCCCGTCACCACCTTTGCCGAGTTTCTCGGGACCGGTCCAACTTTCCGGGCGAGCCCAGTTGTGCTCGAAGATGCGTCGGCCGAGATCGATTGTGCTGGCCGATGCCCGGGCAAATGGCTTACCAGCAATGAGGGGATCAGCCGTGGCAAGCGTGCTGAAAACGAGGACAAAAATCACAACCGCCGGATGCAGACGCCTCATGTGAACGCTCTCCCGTCGAAACGAAGGATGCGGGGGGCACATCAGCTGACGCTCATTCTCCGATGCGACAACCCGAGATGCAAGCGACAACAACGCCCTCGTATTGATTGATTCGATGAAGTCGCAGTCCCCCTGACCCACGATTCGTAAACCCGACCTCGGTAACGTTGAGATTCTGCAGCTCTCAACAGCATCAATTGAAGTTTCTTGAGTTGGACGCATCTCGCTCTGCTGTCGACCTGCGGATTCCGACGTGGGAAGCTGGTTGTTAAACTGTGACTATCAACTGATTCCCAACCTCGGAGACCGGTGATGCTTCGTTTGATCTTCCTGACCGTGTTGCCTCTCTTAGCGTCCCGCTTCCTCCTGTCTGCCGGTGACACCTCCACGACCTATTTTCGTCAGCACGGTGGTGTGCTTGAATCAACTGCCCCATTGCCGGAAAACTTCGATGACGGTGCGACCCTCGTGTGGTCGAGCGAACTGGGGTCCGGACACTCGACACCCACCCTCGTGGAAGACCGCATCTTCCTGACGACATTCACAGACGACGAACTGGCGACCATCGCTCTCAATCGTGAAACCGGTCAGCAACTCTGGAGAAAGGTTTGCCCGGCCAAGACCATCGAGTCATACCACCCCTCAGGCAGTCCTGCTGCATCGACGATCGCCAGCGACGGACAGCACCTCTACGTCTTCTTCGGCAGCTACGGGCTCCTCTGCTACGACCTTGATGGCGAACTCCAGTGGGAGAAACCGATGGGACCGTTCCAGGATGAATTCGGAGCGGCCAGTTCACCCATCCTGGTTGACGGTACGATCATTCTGAATGAAGACCACGATATCAACAGTTTCATTACGGCCATCAATGCCGCCACCGGTGAGACCCTCTGGGAGACCGATCGCCCGGGTTTCACTCGCAGTTACTCGACTCCGGTGATCTGGGAAGTCAACGGCAAGAAGCAGGTGGTTGTGGCCGGCGCTCTGGTGCTCAGCGGCTACGACCTTGAGAACGGGAGTCTCCTCTGGCAGATGCGCGGTCTCTCCCGCATTGTCGACAACACGCCCGTGGTCGCGAACGGCAATCTGTTCGTGGCGACGTGGTCACCCGGAGGCGACGAGGGTGACCGCATCTCCATGGAACCATTCGATGAGGCCCTCACGACCTATGACAAGGACGGCGACAAACTGATCGGAAAAGACGAACTGTCGGACGGACCAGTGCTTGATCGCTTTTACCGGATTGATCTCAATCAAAACCAGAAGCTTGATGCGGACGAATGGCAGAAGTACGCCAACGTTTTCGAGCAGGCACAGAACGTGGCAGTCGCCATCCGCCCCGGTGGCCGCGGCGACATCACCGACACTCACGTCATCTGGACGCACCGCAAAGGCCTGCCGACCGTCCCCAGTCCGGTCGTGCACGACAGCATTCTCTATATGGTCAAGGACGGCGGCATCGTCACTGCCTTAGACGCCTCAACCGGCGAAGTCATTCAACAGGTCCGCACGGGCGTCTCCGCCCCTTACTATGCGTCCCCGATCATCGCCGACAACAAACTCTACCTCGCCAGCCGCTCCGGAGTCCTCACGGTCTTCAAAGCTGGCCCCGATTTAGAACGCCTCTCGTCCCACGACTTCGCCGCCAACATCACTGCGACGCCAGTTGCCGACAAAGAACACATCTTCGTACGTACAGAGAAGATGATCTACTGCTTCACGCTTAAGAACTGAGATGTGTCCCTAACATCTGGCTTGATTGACGAACTTCGGAATTGACGCAGGCCATCACAAATGACTGTTGCATCAACAACCTTCGATGAATTTCATATCAATCAATGGATTGGCATTCGTTTGTAAACTCAATCTATGACTTGGGATTCTTGACACCCTGTTGGATCGAGCGTAGTCTGACTTCGACAATAGCGGGTGCGGGCCGACAGCTCATTGTTTGGGTGAGGCAACGCCCATACAGCGTGCTTGTACTGAGGGCGTTATGCGAACGGCTTTGTGGGTCCCGCTTCTTATCCTCTCCGCAGGTTTCGCCTTGTCCGCAGATTCTTCTCGGCAAGGATCTGCTTCGGGACTCGATCCAGAACGAGCACGGCGTGCGGCAGCGGCGAAGGCTGCGCTCGCTGAACGCATGGAGGCAAGAAGAGCGGCCGGGTGGACTCCGAAATCCAAAGATGAGCAGATGCTGACAATGCTCAGGCGACTCAGGGACAAGTATCAGATCAAACAGGACCGACGGGCGACCCGAGCCGCTTTCGAGGAGGCCCGTGGCGAGGTGTATCTCACGATTGCAAGAGATTACATCAAGTACGGGTCAGGGTATCGACGTGCGTACCTTTATCGGACGGACCGCTGGTCGTCCGGGATCGTCGGGTATGTGCCCACCTGGAACTACAATGACTATTGGATTCTTGATCCGTTGGCGGCCCGCTTATCGGCCCATTTTGGCGAGAAGGCTGCTCGGTCGAAAGGAATCGCGGCTGCTCATCGGTATCACGCGGACACCGTATACGCTCGCAGGCTGAACAACACCAGTTCACGCATCGAGGAACTCCAGCGGCAGATCAGCATCCAGGGCAAGCTCGGGAAACCGGCCCCCTAATCAACTTGTCATCCTTATGCCTTTCAAGTGCAGGTGGGTCTCGTATGCGTCCGTTCTTCGTGTGGCCGTTGACAGCCTTGGGGATCTCGATCATCGTTGGTTGTGGGGGAAGTTCCTCTGAGTCAGTGTCGCCCGCCAGTTCAGGCCAGGAGCAGTCAGGCGACGCCCAGAGCAAGATCACAGAATCCTCGGGTTTGGAAGATCCGTCTGAGACGAAAGCTCAGCAGGCAAGAAATGCTGTTTCTGCCGGGGCACAGACGGGCGACGAGAAGAATTACGCAGAAGCCATCCGGTATTACACGGAAGCAATCGGGCAGTCTCCTGATGATGCGGAGTTGTATCAGGAGCGGGGGCTGATTCACGCCCTACTCGAACAACACGAGTCGGCAATCAAGGACCTCACCCAAGCGATCGACCGGAACCGAACGGAGGCTTCTCTCTACCGCTGGCGAGCCGAGGAATACTTCGAGTCTGGCGACTTCGACTCAGCCGAGCGAGATATTGAGAATGCGATCGCACTCAAGCCGGAGAACTCAGAGTTCTATGTTGTTCGCGCCAGCCTGCGAGCTGAACTCGGACGGGTGGACGAAGCTCTGGCTGACTATCAGCATGCAATCGATCTGGATGATCGGGCTTTTCACTATTACCTCCGTGGAACGCTGCAGGCAGCGTTGGATTCTCCAGACGCAGCTTTGGAGGACTTAACAACGGCGATCAACAAGGAGCCGGATCAGGCTGACTACTATCTGGCTCGCGCGAACGTGCAGATCAGCTTGGGGCAGCCGGAACAGGCATTGGCAGACTACGGAAAGGCCGTCGAGTGTGATCCAAACAACGCAAACACATTGCAGCGACGTGCGGGGTTCTTGCTCTCCCAGGGAGAGAATGATGCGGCCATCGCGGATTTGACCGCAGCACTTGAGCGAGAACCGGGGTTGCTGACCGCGCGACGGCTGCGTGGGATCGCCTATCGAATGGCAGAGCAATACACCGAGGCAGTTGCTGACTTTCAAACGGTTCTGGACGCTGGCCTCGAAGACGACTCGATGCGTGCTGAATTGTTGTACCAGCAGGGAGTTGCTCTCCAGGAGAAGGGCAATCACGAGGAGGCGGGCAATCACGAGGAGGCGATTGAAAAGCTGAAACTGGCGACCTCGCTGAAGAAAGACTTTGCTGAAGCCTACTTCGCGATCTCAATGTCCTACGCGGAACTATCATCCAGAGATCCAGCCAGGGTTGACGATGCAAAGTCGTACTTAAACCGGGCCATCGAAGCCGATCCGAAGAGTTCAGAATATCTGCTGGCTCGAGCCGGCCTGTATCAGGCGGAAGCGGAGATTCAAAAGATCCTGGAAGAGGGGGATCCTGCCGAGACCATCAAAATGGCCCATGCGGACATTCAGCGAGCGACGGAGGCAAATCCAAATGACGATACCGCATGGTATTCACTGGCACTGATCTCGACGTCAGATGGAGATGATCAGAAGGCATTGCAATGCCTGACACGAGCGATTGAACTCAATCCCGGTGATGACCGCTACTTTGAGGCGCGTGCTGACATTCAACTCAGACGTCAGAACTTTCTCGCTGCCATCGACGATTACACGAAAGCCCTTGAGCAGAACCCGGACCGGCCGGATCTTTATCAGGCTCGAGGTTATGCGTATGGCGAGATCGGCAGGAGCGAAGATGCAGCCAGCGACTTCGACAAAGCTGATCGTCTGACACCGCCAGCGACGGAAAGCTCATCCGAAACCGACGATGAACAGAATCCGGAAACACCAGATCCGGGTTCTCCGGAATGAAGACTCCTAAACTCTGAGACCGTTCTGTGCTGTGATCCAAGAGAACGACCGGACATCGCCACCAATAAGGGCCGCACCATGAAAGCGCCGACTCCCCCATTGCTACTCTGTCTGGCGGGAATTGTTTCTGTTCTCGGATTGGTCTCCGGGTGCGGAGGGTCACCACCCCCGGCAGCTGTGGTCAAACCACCAACGCCTCAGATTCAGCCGCTCGATGGTCCTGTCGTCTTTGAGGAAGGAATCTTAAAACGGTTAGAGCCCGTGATTGCGAACCGAGATGAAATCAACGGCGGACTTCGGTTCGAACTTCGTGACGGTGAGTTGCCCAAAGACTGCAAGTTTGATCAGACAACAGGAGTACTGGAATGGACTCCGGACGAGTTTCAAGGAAGTAGTCACCATAACCTGCAATTCTCCTGTGCACTCGAAGACGACCCCACCTTAGCGACGGAATACGCGGTTGAGTTCGAGGTGAAAGAAATTAATAGTCCTCCGAAGCTCGCACCTCCTGAGGAAATCACGATCTCGGCTGGGTCCATCCTGGAACAGCCACTCCGTCCTGCTGATGATGACTTTCCCGTTAACCAAATCACGCTCAGCCTCGAATCGGGACCGCAAGGGGCATCCATTGATTCCGTTAGAAAACTCGTGTACTGGGAGATTCCCGCTGATTGGCAGAAACCCCAAGTCGAGTTCGTCGTTTCCGCCCGAGACGACGGGGTCCCGCCTCTCACGACGACGCAACAATTCGTCGTCTCCATCACGGACATTGTTCCACCAAAGCCGGAGAACACTGAAGAGTCAAGGTTTCGAGTCCCGCCGTATGCCGTGGATCTGCCTCCTTTGCCGCGGAAACCCCTCGGGAAACAGGCGGAGCCTATCGAGTCGACAACGCTGGAACTGGAGTTCGATCCGCCACTTGATGCCGCCGATGTCAGTCTGTCGCTGATGCTGCCGGACGAACTCCGCGCAGATCTCAAAACGAGATATCCCGATGAACATGACGCAAGTCATCTGGCAATTCTACTGACGGAGCCGTTCGAGGCCGAAGATGTTCCTGGAAACCTGACGGACCAAATCGTCGCGACCTGCAAGCTGGTCGATTCCAAACTCGTCTGGACCTGGGCCTTGATAAACAAACCCAAGGAGGCGCGTGGTTTCCAGAACAATCTCCGGTCTGGCGTGCTGGTCATCGGTTCCAAAAGCGGTAATGAAGAACGTCTGGTGGCCCTTCAGGCTGTGCAGGACCTTGCTGTACCCACGCTGGAAGCCATGTTGGGCAGCGACGGGCTAAAAAAGATCATCCACAAAACCGATCGTGTCACCAAGAGCATCCCTTTCATCGGCCGGGATTGTCAGGCAGTCAATCGCACGTGGACAACCCGTCTTGAATCACACATCGACGGATTCGCATTGAACCTGTTCAGTCCCATCCTCACACAGGAGATCAACTCAGGCACAAATCTTGATTCCACGAAGTTTGCTGAATTCAACTTCCGAGTCATACAAATAGATAACGATATCACCATTGGCTTGGACGCCAATCCCTCACCTGATGATGTCTGGAAGAAACTCAAGGCTGCGATCAAGCTTGTCAAAGATGACTGGGACAATCACGCCAGGCTCAAAGAGAAATTGAAACGTGAGGAAAACGAATTGAAGAGTGCGCAAAATATGCTTCCGCAAAATGAGGGAGAGAAACTCAAGAAAGAGGCTCGGATGTCTGGCGCAAAGAACAGAATCAACGCTTTAACCTTGGAACTCAAAAAACTGGAGGCCAAAATCCCTGGTGACGAACGCAATCGGGATGTCAAGCAGGCAGAATGGAAAGCCATGGAAGCCCAGTTTCAACCGTTTTTTAACTGTATCGTGACCGGTGAGCTGCATCGGGAAATCGAAGATGTCAGAATTCCCGTCTACCGACTCGTTGCTGTTGCCGACGACCTTGGAGTCGATGCCCAGCAGGAATAGAGAAATCGTCACCTGCGGTTTTACTAGCGTCTGCACCCTGCGGGAAGCGTGGGTACGGGCCGAGGTGCTCGAATTCCCTGGCTCCACCGACGGAGCCTGGAAACGCTAAATCGATCCGCAGACCACACGGCGAACGGGGGTGTCAACCCCCTGTTGGGAGAGCGTCCGGAGAGGGACAAACTTTCGACTCGTTTTGCGACGATGACGGGTCGACGTCGAATGAAAGAACGACGTCCGCACAGACAGGGGACTTACGTCCCCCGCTCGCCGGAACCATTGATCTGGTACCGGAGCTGATCAAACCATCAGGCTCGGATGAGGTGGAGGAAGTTTCGAGCGACACTCGCCGCTCAGCGGTTGACAGTTGTGCCTCGACGCAGAAGATTGTTAGCAGGTTTGTGAGAGATGCTCGCGGATTTTCGCGAGACCACCCTGTCGAGGAATTCGTGGGACAGACAAGGACATCACGTCGACGAACCCTGCTCATGGATTGCAATACCAAGTCACGATGAATTCTGATCGACACACTCATCTCCGTGCCTTGGTGATCCTGGGGGGGATTGTGTTCATTTTTCTGCTGGTTCGGGGGCCGGTGGCCTGGCGGCAGTCGGGGGGGCAGGATGAGGAGTGGTATGCAGTGCCGGGACTGATGGTGGCTGAAGAGGGGGTGCCGCGTGTGCCCTATGCTCGCGCGAGTCAGGAGGGAAGTGTTTTTCTCGGGGCGGAGCGGATGTTGTTTGCCATGCCTCCTGCAGCGTTCTATGCCCAAGCTCCGTTCTTTCTGGTGCTGCCAGCGACCTATGGCACGGCACGCATGGCGTCTCTGCTGGCCGGGTGCATCGCCATCGTGACGGTCTTTGGTTTTGGTCGCGAGTGGTTCGCGGATGATCGTGTCGGTTTGTGGGGAGCGGGGATTTACTCCTTGACGCGATTGCTTTTCTTCCCGGCGACGTTTGCACGACCCGACATGCTGTGCGGAATGTTTGGTCTGCTGGCCATGTGGGGAGTCGCACGCTGGACGAACGTACGCTCTCTGCGTTGGGTGGTGCTGGCGGGCGTCTGTTTGGGGCTGGCCGGATTGAGTCATCCGTTTGCCATCGTATTTGCGATGCAATTGTTTCCGTGGGTGTTGATTACGGGGCGAGGCATCAAGGAGCGCATCGTTGTGCTCATCGCGTTGAGTGTGACGACTGCGATCACATTCTCGCTGTGGCTTCCGATGATTTTCGCCGCTCCCGATCTGTTTCGTTTGCAGTTTCTCAACAACATTCTGGCTCCCGCCGGTCCGGGATTGCTGGCTCGTCTCCTGATGCCCTGGGACTCGTTCTCGCATCACCTCCCCATGCTCATCGACCGAACGCATCCGGTTCAGTTTGTCATGTTACTGGGGGGATGGCTCGTTTTCGGGAAGATGATCTGGAGAAGTCGTCGAATGGGAGCCGCAACACCGATGTTGAGCGATGCCGATCTCAGCGAGACCCGCTGTTCTAGCGGTCTCACCTGCTGGCTTCTCGCCGGCAGCAGTGTTTATCTGCTGATTGCCTGTCAGGGGGAGCATCCCATTCAGGGATACTGGTGTTATTCAGCGGGACTGCTCTGTTTGTGTCTTGCTGCCGTCGTCGTGCGCACTGTCGACACATTGTCATCGCAACATGACATGACGAAAGCGCAATCAACTTTCCGACGTGGTCTGCTTACTGGTGTTGCTCTCTTACTGATTGTGCTGGCGATGTTGCCCGGTTCGGGTGTGCGGACGATCCTCGCTTATGTTCAACATGCCGGAGATCCGAACTATCAGAACGCTGCGTTTGTGGAATCAATCCTTGAAGATCTACCGGTCGACGCCCAACTCACCGTGGGGATCGAGTTCGCCCTTGATGCTTATGGAATTCGGTCAGCGACTGGCCGACCGGACGACGTCATCCTCGGCATCCGCCATCCGCTGTATTTCGACAGCACACGGATCCCAACCAACTATGCGATCCTCGGTCGTCTCGCTCTAGCGGAACAGCTCGATGAGGCCATGAATGGCGAGCTGGTAAGCATCTATGGTGACCACGATGACGAATTCAGTTGTTACGCTGAGGTCTATCGCATTCGGTGAGAAATCGGCCTTGGCGGCTGTTCCAACAGAATTGGATCAATTGTAAAAGAGAGATGTTGAGCAGCCAGTCTGTCAGGTCACGGTCTCATTGGCAGTCTTGGCCAGGCAATGAGTCACGTGCTTGATGTCGGAGATTCACCTGGTTCAGCCCTTCGCCTCCGATCCAGCGAGAGCGAGCTGTCGAAAACTTATCTGGAGGGCTTGCAAAGATGTCTGATACACGACAGAATGAATAAACATTGAGACTGAGTCTCAGTGTCAGTCCGAGCAGCCAGCCAGCTCCTTGCCAGTCAGCCACTCGGGAAACTGCGAACGTATGGTGCGTTCGCAGAATTCTCAGTGTTGCTACCGAGTGAGGAGTTACTGTAATGCGCACCTCGTTTCCATCCACGCGTCGACGTGGGTTCACGCTGATTGAACTTCTGGTCGTGATCGCGATTATCGCGATCCTGATGTCCCTTCTGCTTCCTGCTGTTCAGCAGGCTCGTGAAGCGGCGAGGCGGACCCAGTGCCGTAACCATCTCAAGCAGATTGGACTCGCCGTGCACAACTATCACGACGTGCACCTTGTGTTTCCCAATGCGAATGCGAACAGCACCTTGAGTGGAGGCAGTCTGTTCACATCCATTCTTCCCATGATCGACCAAGGCAACTCGTACCAGCTTTATGACTTCAATCTGTTGAACACTGATCCATTCAATCTGGAGGTCGTCGGCCAGCAGATCCCGGTCTACCTTTGCCCCTCTGCGACGATGCGTCGAAGTGTCCCCAGCTGCGACGTCGATGCAGGCCGTGCTCCGGGCCATTACGCGGTCTGTATCGGGTCGACTGATTACAACCCGTACTGGTCGTACATTCCCGGGACGCCGCAGCCTGAATTGAACGGGGCGATTGTTTACACGGATTGTGTGCAAGGGACGACACGGTTTCGAGATTTCGTGGACGGATCGAGCAACACCCTGCTTGTTGGTGAGACTGCCTACAATCTCCCCGACTACCTCTTTTCTTCTGGAGAGTGTCTGGGACAATCACGGTACTCGTTCACCTATTGGTCTGTGCCCTATCCAGGCTCGACAGCGTGTACGACGGAGTTTGGATACAACCCGCACGATGTCGCTGGCGACGGCATCTGGGATCCGTATTGGACCCATGCGTTTAGGAGCGACCATATCGGAGGAACCCAGTTCGTCTTCGTCGACGGTTCTGTGCACTTCATCTCGGAGAATGTGGACGCCCGTCTATTGGATGGTCTTGCCACCCGAAACGGCCAAGAGGTGGTCAATGACTTCTAAGCAGCGAAGAGCCTCAAGGCTGATGCTGGTCTGCCTGACATGCAGTCTCTCTCTGTCCGGTTGCGGAGGCAGCAACGATCACTCGATCCCACGAGCGGCTGTCAGTGGGAGTATTGTCCTGGATGGCAAGCCATTGGAAGCGGGTATCGTCCGCTTTGTGCCAACTCGACCGACCAGCGGTCCCAAGACGTCGGTTCCGGTGATGTCGGGTCACTTTGAAATTCCTGCCGATTTCGGGCCTGTCGTTGGTTCACATCGAGTCGAGATTCAATCGACCGATGACGGCGGATATCCGCTGGATGACGAATCTACCCTGGACCGACTGAGAGCAGCACAGGTTCGTCACATTGAAATCGTTCACGTGCCAGCCATCTACAACTCTCACAGCCGTTTGACCGCAAATGTGGTCGAGTCCGGCCCTAACGAATTTGATTTCACACTCATCAGCCCGGTGCGACGCACTCGCTGAAACCGCAAAGGAACTATCATGATGAACATGATTCACAAAACACTGGCCGTTGCCGGGCTGACGCTCGCGGGGTTGCTCATCCCGAATCCTGCTGAGGCTCATTTCATCTGGTTGGAGCCAGTGACGTCAGACGACGGCACGACCACAGTTCAGGTCTATTTCGGGGAAGATGCTTCGCCCGACGACCCTGCGTACCTCAGTCGAGTGAAGGACATGCAGCTTTCTCAGGTATCGAATGATGCTGAGCCGCAGCCTTTACAACTCACGCTCACTGAAGAGGCACTCGCGACCGGCCCAGTGGAGCATGCAGGCACATCGCTTTTCATCGCTTCGCATGACCTGGGCGTCATGAACCGGGGGGACGCGGTCTTTGGATTAAGGTACTATGCCAAGACGGGTCCAGCGATCACCAGCGATGTCTGGGAAAAGACTCTCACATCAGACGACCTGCGTCTGGACATCGCACCTCGCTTCGAGGGAGGTCGCGTCATGGTGAAAGTAAGTTTCGATGGCAAGGCGGTCGAAGGGGCACAAGTCGTTGCCTCCGGTCCGGGGATGGATGACTTCGAGGGTCAGACCACGAGCGATGGTGTTGCCTCCTTTGAGATTGCGGATCCAGGTCTCTATTCCATCCGTGCCCGCCAGATTGAGAATTCGCCGGGGGAGCAAGACGGCCAGAGGTATGAAGCGGTTCGACATTACACGTCCGTGGCTGTCGCGATTCCACAGGAGGCGCCCATTGAAGAGAAGACCACTGTGATTGCCCGCACGCTTCCAGATCTGCCTCAGCCGGTGACCAGCTTTGGCGGGGCGATTTGTGAGGGGGCTCTGTACGTGTACGGAGGACACACGGGCGATGCACACTCGTACTCGATGGCGGAGCAAAGCAACCAGCTCTGGCGGATCGAACTTGACGGCGGTGTCTGGGAAGCCATTGCTGAGGGGCCGCACCTTCAGGGTCTGGCACTGGTCACGCATGGCGGCAAGCTCTACCGCATCGGGGGGTTCACGGCCAAGAATGCTGAGGGCGAGGATCATAGTTTGTGGTCGCAGGACAGCGTTGCGAGCTTCGACCCCAAGACGGGTGAATGGACCGAGTTGCCCCCACTGCCGGAGCCGCGCTCATCTCATGATGCGGCTGTGGTCGGTGACACGATTTATGTTGCAGGTGGCTGGACCCTGGCAGGCGAGGCAGAGAACGTCTGGCACGACACTGCCTGGGCGATGGACCTTTCGAAGGACACCCTCGAATGGAAACCGTTGCCGAGCGTGCCGTTTTGCCGTCGAGCTGTTGCAGTGGCCGCCCATCAGGACAAGCTCTATGTCATCGGCGGAATGCAAGAGGAAGGCGGCCCCACTACGAAGACGGCCATCTTCGACCCGGCTCAGGGAACCTGGAGTGAAGGCCCCGACCTTGCCGCTGTCCCCGAACCGAAGGAAGCTGATTCCGAGAACGGTGAGTCACGCGGTCGAGGCGGGATGCCTGAGGGTATCAACGGCTTCGGGGCCTCAGCCTTTGCCACGAACGGTCGCCTGTATGTCAGCACCATCAAGGGAACATTGCAACGACTCAGCGAAGACGGGCAATCATGGGAGATCGTCTCCCGGACCCCGACGGCTCGGTTCTTCCATCGCCTGCTGCCCGTCGATGCTCATCATCTGCTTGTCGTCGGCGGAGCCAACATGGCAACAGGGAAATTCGAACAGGTTGAGGTACTTCGGATTGACTGAGTGAACTTATCGCTGTGGTGATTTGGCTCGTTGCAAAATCATGAGAGTTCATCGAGTTGATAATGCCGCAGCTTTTCCCGGAGGGTTTGACGGTGCATGCCCAGCAGGGCTGCGGCTTCCTGGCGGTTCCCGCCAGTCTGCGCGAGGGCGTGACGGATGAGCAGTGGCTCCGTTTCCGCGAGAAATTGTTCGACCAGTGAGCTGCCCTCATTGAGGTTGGATCGCTGACTCGCCAGCCACTTTGTAACGGAGTCTGACAAATCGTGGTCACTCCCAGCTTTGCTGCTTCGTCTGGCAATCGGTGGCGGCAGATCGACGGGTTCTATGTGGCCGGTACGGGCGACGATGGATGCGTGTTCGATTGCGTTTCGAAGTTCACGGACGTTGCCATACCAGGGGCGATTTACAAGTTCTCGTAACGCCTCCGCACTCAAGTGACAGTCCCGGGCTGAGGGCAGGTTGGCCAGGAAGTGTCTTGCAAGTAACGGGAGATCCCCCGTTCGTTCGCGAAGCGGAGGCAGATCGATGCGGTAGACATTCAGCCGGTAGAACAGGTCTTCACGAAACTCACCCGCTTCAACCATTCGCGGCAGGTCGCAGTTTGTGGCGGCGATGAGCCGGAAGTCGCATTGAATGGGCGTCGTTCCTCCTACGGGCAAGACCTGTTTTGTCTCCAGGACGCGGAGGAGCTTGACCTGAGTTGCTGCAGTAACGTCTCCGATTTCATCAAAGAATGCGATCCCCTGCTGAGCCAGTTCCAGCAAACCCTTGCGTGCCGAAGTGGCTCCTGTGAATGCCCCACTCTGATGACCGAACAGTTCGCTCTCGACGAGTGCATCACTCATTGCAGGAACACAGACCGGAACAAACGGTCCCTGAGAGCGATTCCCGTAGCGATGGAGCGCAAGTGCGACGAGTTCCTTGCCCGTGCCACTTTCGCCGGTGATGAGGACGGGCACATCATGTTCAGCGGCGAGTGCAATCTGCCGGAACACTGCCTGCATGACGGGTGACTCTCCGACAAGCAGGTTACCCAAGTCCGATGGATCAGGAGAAGCAGCCTCATCTTGACCAAACTGCGAACTGGACTCCAACGCGCGAGTGATGACGCTGACAGCCTGATCCAGATCGAACGGTTTGGTGAGGTACTCGAATGCACCGGAGTTAATGGCGCGCACGGCTGTGTCGAGATTGCCAAACGCGGTCATGATCACCACTGGAGTTTCACGCAGCGATGGGGGGAGCTGCTCCATTGCGGTGAGACCGTCCACGCCCGGCAGGCGAACGTCCATCACGATGACATCGGGCTGACGACGTGCAGTGACCGACCACGCGTCCTCAGCGGAAGCTGCCAGGTCGACGTCATGCCCCTCATCGATGAGCGCCTGCTGCAACGCCCAGCCGATCGACGGCTCATCATCAACAATCAGGATTCGACTCATCCGACACCCGTCGTCATTTCAGAAGGACAATTCGATGGAACTGAAGTCTCGTCGTCCACGTTGATCACACTCATGAAGCGAAGCTCGAAGATTGTGCGGTCTTCATCCCTGTGTGCGGTGAGTTGACCCCCGCAATCCTCCACGGCCTGTCTCGCCAATGGAAGGCCGAGACCAATCCCCTCCTGCTTGGTGCTGAAGAATGTTTGAAAAATATCGTGCTCTTCGGGAAATCCCGGCCCATCGTCTGCAACGGTGATCCGCAGCTCATCATGAACAAGCTGGGTCTCAACCTCGATCCGGCCATGCGGGCCGGTTGCTTCAACCGCATTCATCACGAGATTCAAGAGTGCAGAGCGCAAGGCGTCGGCGTCGATGACCTCCCAATTGACCGAATCCGTACGAACCTGCAAATCAATTTGTTGATGATCACAGATGGGGCCAATGAGTGCAGCTGTCTCTTCGATGATAGTTGAGACGTCTCCAGCGACACGTGAACGTTGCACCCCTCGTGTGACACGCAGAAGGGCCTTGATCTGTTGTTCAGTCAGCTCCAATTGTTTGAGTGCCACTGTCAAAGCTTCGTCACGTTCGAGTGAACATCGTCGCTGATGCAACTGTACAGAGACGCGGGCTCCGGTGATCGCATTGCGGAACTGATGCGCCAGACCACCGACCAGTTGAGTCAGCAACGATGACCGCTCACTCTCCCGGACCTGTTCCAACGATGTCTCGAGTGTCGCGGCCATCCGGTTCACTGACAGAGCCAGATCACGCAGTTCATCATTCACCGGAGAGGGAAGAATAGGTTCAAATTCTCCATCAGCGATGCGGGCCACCTGTGACTGGACCCGATGAATGCGCGTGCCCAGTCGTCGCGAAAGTACGATCGATAGCAGAATGGTCAGAACCAGTAGCACGCCTCCGATCAGCAGTGGTGGACGCATGGCGTCCCACCGGGCCGCGTGCCAGTCCGCCTGAGGAAACAGAATGACCACATGACGATTCCCGCGACCGCTGGGCAAAGTCACTCGGCCAGCATAGTAACCTTCGCCTTCAATCGAGAGCGGATTGGAATCTCGCACGACCTTGGAATTGATGCGATTCCAGGATTGATCCGATAGCGGGGTCGTGTCCCGTGAGAGGGAGTCAATCGTGGTTTCGATGACCGATCGGTTCTGGTCGACGACGAGAAACTCCGCTCCTGACAGTGCACGAAGCTGGTTGAGTACCGTCGGTGTCAGCGGAAATGTGGCGTGCTCCAGAGTGGCGGACACGCTGGCTAATTGCGTCTCAATTCTGTCCTCGACGTCTGTCACCGCCACCCAAGATGTCGTTACCGCGATCGCCACGATAGCGATGCTTTGAATCGCCAGGAACGGAAGCAGGATCTGATTGCGAATGGGCCAGCGCACGATGAATCTCGGTAGAAAACGGTGTCTCTGGCGAACGAAACGCCACGAGTGACGATCTGACTGCCATTCACGCAAGGCGAACAGGTGATTATATCCGGAAAAGATGCTGACCCGTAGGATGGAATGCGGTTTGCAAGATGATTCCGCGTCAAATCACATGAACCCCAGAGACCGCATGCAGATGCCACGCCGTTATATGCGAAAAGCATTCACCCTCATCGAACTGCTCGTGGTGATCGCCATCATCGCCATCCTGATTGCGCTGCTCCTGCCAGCCGTCCAACAGGCGCGGGAGGCGGCCCGACGGACGCAGTGCAAGAACAACCTGAAACAGCTGGGGCTGGCGATTCACAATTACCTCGACGTCTATCGGTATCTTCCGCCAAGTGCGTGCATCAATCCGACATTGACCGTGACCGGCAACAACGGGTCTTGGGGCGTGCACGGTCGCATTCTGCCTTACCTGGAACAGGGCAACCTGTACGATAATGTCGACATCACGGATGCCTGGGATTTTCAGCCTGCTATCAGCGGGCTGAAGATTCCGGTGTATGCCTGCCCGAGTGATCCGGAGAGTGATCGGGTTCGCGATCCGGGAGGGGGTAAGTCGTTTCTCTATTCGACGAACTACGGCTTCAACTTCGGCACGTGGTTCGTCTACG
Organism: Planctomycetaceae bacterium; assembly: GCA_020426325.1. GTDB lineage: Bacteria > Planctomycetota > Planctomycetia > Planctomycetales > Planctomycetaceae > JAHBXU01. Next base: position 19,427 of record JAGQQG010000045.1, read on the forward strand.
ACCCGGTCACGGGAGAAGGGGGCGACGGCATGTTCTACCCCAACGCCAGTCTCAGAATGGGCTCGGTCACCGACGGAACGAGCAATACGCTTTTGGCTTCTGAAGTCAAAGCATGGCAACCTTATCGGCGGAACGCGGGGCCTCCGTCAACCAGTGTGCCGCAATCAATCACAGACGCAGAAACCGCGGCCGCAAGTGGATCCGACTTCAAGGACACCGGTCACACCGAATGGCCTGACGGACGCGTGCACCATCACGGGTTCACAACCACCATGACTCCCAACACGGTCGTCCATTGCGATGACGGGTCCGGGAACATGGTCGACTGCGATTACAACTCATGGCAGGAGGGGAAAAACGGCATCGCAGGGAACCCGAGTTACGCCATCATCACCTCGCGCAGTCATCATCCGGGAGTCGTGCAGACCGCGTTGATGGATGGCTCTGCCAGGAGCGTTTCGGAGAACATCGCTCTAACGGTCTGGCGTTCTCTCGGTACCCGCAGCGGCGGAGAGGTCGTCGGAGAGTTCTGACCCGTCACAGTTCGCGAGTTCAAGACTTCACTCCGCCTTTCGCGCGATCTCCAGTTTGCGCTGGTTGATGATCGCGTCGTACGAATCCGGCATTTGTCGGGGGTCCACATACTTTGCGAGATCTCGGAGAGCGATGACCTGATACTCTTTAAGTGAAAGGTACTTCATGAAGGCTCGAAACTGATCCTCGGGAGTGTGCACCCAGGGGTGTGCGTTGTCGGGGACGCCGTGAAACTGCAGTATGGCGATGCGTCCGTCCTTCGCCTGATCGACAGCTCGGAGAAAGTCGGCCATTGTCCAGTTCGGACGGGCATCTCCAGCGGAGGGGAGTAGCAATGGATGGTCGCGCCCCAGCTCATAGGCGAACCCTTTGCCTTCCTTGTACTCGTACTCCGGGGCACCGCCGCGGCGGGCAAACGTGATCCCCAGTCGTGACAGCTCTGTGAAGCCGTTCGGGTGGAACTGGTTTCCCGGATAGGCAAAGCTCGTCGTGCGGGGGATGCCGTGGTCTGCACACTGCCGGTTGATCGCCTCCAACTGCTCTTCAACTTCGGAGACATTCTCCTCGCTGATGCCCTGATGATCTCGCGTGTGGTTGCCGATCTCGAACCCATCCTGGTGCAGTTGAGCGATCTGCTCCCACGTCATGTAGTCGTCCTTGTTGGTCTTGAAGTCAAATCCTTCCGTAATGAAGAACGTGGCTCCGAACCCGTAGTCCATCAGAATCGGACGAACGACCGTGAAGTGTGACTTGACCGAGTCATCAAACGTCAGCACGACCAGCCGGTCCGGGACGGGCTCCAATGCAAACGCGTGGCCTGTCAAACAGAGAATGAGAACGATTCCCGACCACAGCTTCATCGTGTTTTCCCTGTGTCATTTTGATGAGAATCCATCACACGTGACAATCGTGACGGTGATACGAGTATAATGTGGAGTATGAACCTAAAACGACAGACTTTGGTACTGACGGCGGCGATTCTGACTGCCTTTGTCGGACACGTTCGCGGGGAAGAGAGCCCGTCGTTCACGCGCGACGTGTTGCCCGTGCTCTCTGCGAAGTGTTTTGCCTGTCATGGCCCGGATGAGTCTGCACGTGAAGCGGACTTGAGGTTGGATGTCCGGACAGCTGCACTGGAGGCAGAGGCGTTTGTTCCCGGTGATCCGGAGCAGAGTGAGTTGATTCGCCGCATTTTCGCAGAGGATGCGAGCGAGCGGATGCCGCCCGAGGAGTCAGGGAGTCTATCGCCCGAACAGCAGGGCTTGCTGCGGAGGTGGATCGAATCCGGTGCGGAGTATTCGACCCATTGGGCTTTCGTACCGCCTCAACGTCCCACGCTGCCGTCGCCTCAACACGCAAACCGTGCGCTCGACGAAATCGACAACTTTGTATTCACTCGGTTAGAGAAGGAAGGGTTGTCACCCGCGGCGGGGGCCGACCGGTACACGCTGATTCGTCGTGTCACGCTCGACCTGACGGGTTTGCTACCGACGCCCGAGGATGCAGATGCGTTTGTGAGCAGCACTGATCCGGCGGCCTATGACCAACTCGTCGATCGACTGTTGGACTCCGAACATTACGGCGAGCACTGGGCGCGGCAATGGCTGGACCTGGCCCGTTACTCAGACACCAACGGCTACGAGAAGGACCGTGAACGCTCGATCTGGCCGTATCGAGACTGGGTCATCCGGGCACTCAATGAAGACATGCCGTTTGATGAGTTCACGATTGAGCAACTTGCGGCGGATATGCTGCCGGACGCGACGACGGATGAATTGGTCGCCACCGGGTTTCATCGCAACACCATGCTCAACGAGGAAGGGGGGATCGATCCCCTGGAGTACCGCTTCTATGCAATGGTGGACCGCGTCGCGACGACGGGGACCGTGTGGCTGGGTCTGTCGACTGGTTGTGCCCAGTGCCACTCGCACAAATACGATCCCATCACCCACTCCGACTACTACCGGTTGATGGCCCTGCTCAACAACGCGAATGAGGTCGATCTTTCGGTTCCGTCGGCAGAGATTGAGCAACAACGAAGCGAACAGCTGCAGGAAATCCAACGACTGGAAGACGAACTCCCTTCACACTTCCCCCCGGATGAGGGACCGGAACCAGAGGCCGAGCGACGACAGCGTCACTACGAATCTGCGTTCGCCGCATGGCTGGAGTCGGAGCAGGCACGGGCCGTCGAGTGGACGACGATCCGGCCAGTGACTTTTGAATCGAATCTGCCGCGGCTGGAGCTTCTTGATGACGGATCGATCCTGTCCACGGGTGACATCACCAAGCGGGATGTCTTTACATTGACGTTTAATCTGGATGACACCGAGAGGCCTGTCACCGCATTGCGGCTGGAGGTGCTTCCGGATGTACGTTTGCCCGCAGGCGGACCGGGACGGGCGTACTACGAAGGTCGCAAGGGCGACTTCTTTCTCAGTGATTTGATGGCCAGCGTTGACGGCGAGTCGCTCGCCTTTGAGGACGCCAGTCACAGTTATGGGAAGATCAGCATCGGAAACGGAAGTGCGGATGCGGCCAATGTGATTGACGGCGACGGCTCAACCGGCTGGTCGACCGCCGGACAGGAAGGGCATGCGAATCACCTCGTCCTCAATCTCTCCAAGCCGATCACCTCGTCCGGCACCCTGACGATCGAGATGGTATTCGAACGTCACTTCGCAGCGAGCTTGGGGCGGTTTCGGTTTGCGGTCGCCAATAGTGAAAGCAATGTTGCGGCGGCCGATGTTCCGCTTGACGTCGAAGCCCTGCTGGCACAGAGTCCGGACTCTTGGACTGAGGGTGACCGGAAACGCATCCATCGAGCGTTCGACCAGCTCACGCCTGAGCTGGCTGACGCACGGAAGACCATCGATCAGCTGCGTGAGAAACTGCCCGCTGTGCCGCAGACGATGATCATGCAGGAGCGTCCGGCTGATGATATGCGTCCGGCGTTTCGGCACCATCGGGGCGAGTACTTGAACCCACGTGAGCCGGTCGCCCCTGGGGTGCCTGCGGTCTTCGCGAGCAGCCTTTCGTCAGACCCGACGAACCGGTTGGAATTCGCACGCTGGCTGGTCAGCGAGGAGAATCCCCTGACGGCGCGGGTCACTGTGAACCGTGCCTGGCAGGCGTTCTTTGGGACAGGATTCATCGAGTCGAGTGGCGACCTGGGGACGCAGTCCGAGCCGCCGTCGCACCCCGAACTGTTGGACTGGCTGGCGACGGAGTTTGTCGCTGACGGCTGGTCGATGAAGCGGCTGCATCGGCTGATCGTAACGAGTGCAACCTATCGTCAGAGTTCGCATGTCTCGGCGGAGCTGCTCGCCCGCGATCCACGGAATCGACTGCTAGCGCGCGGTCCGCGTGTTCGCATGCGGGCAGAAGTCGTGCGTGACACGATGCTGCAGGCGAGCGGATTGCTGTCGCCGAAGATGTTTGGTCCGAGCGTCTATCCGCCTCAACCAGCAAGTGTGACCGCCCTGGCATATGGCAATCCTGAATGGACACCATCGGAAGGCGAGGACCGCTATCGGCGGTCGCTGTACACCTTCAGCAAACGCACGGCTCCGTTTGCAGCGTATCTCACCTTCGATGGTCCGACGGGTGAAACCTGCGTCACCCGCAGAGACCGCAGCAACACGCCCCTGCAATCACTGACGCTGCTCAATTCGGAAATGTTTCTGGAGATGTCCCGTGCGTTAGCTCGTGGTGCATACTCACAATTCGCTGAGTCTCCCCGTGACTGTGCGACGGCCATCTTCCGCCGAGTCCTGACGCGTCCACCAGCAGACGAGGAACTGACCGCATTACTCACCTACCAGCAGGCTCAGTCAGCACGCCTCAGCGACGGCGACCTCAAGGCCGATGATATCGGCGGTGAGGCAGACACGTCTGCCGAGCTCGCTTCGTGGATGATGGTGGCACGTGGGGTGATGAATCTCGATGAGGCGATCACCAAACCGTAACTGACACGCAGCCGCACATCATGCACCGGCTCATTTGATTCACGATCATGAAACAAGACCTACTGAACTTCGCTCAACGTCGACAATTTCTCGCAGACTGCGGAGTTGGTCTGGGGCGGTGTGCACTCCTGTCGCTGCTGGGAGGGACCGCGTCAGCCGCGCCCTCAGCGGACATCGCTGTCTCGCATCTCCCATCTTTCCAAGCGAAGGCGAAACGAGTCATCTATCTGTTCATGGCCGGGGCACCGAGCCAGCTGGAGATGTTCGATTACAAGCCAAAACTGGTCGAACTCGAAGGCAAGCCGTTGCCTCCGTCGGTGATTGAGGGACAACGCTACGCATTCATCCAGCCGGACGCGGCCGTGCTCGGGCCGAGGTTCAAATTTGCCAGACATGGAGAGAGCGGAGCAGAGTTGTCCGAGGTTTTGCCCCATCTGGCGACGGTCGCTGACGACATCGCCATTGCCCGTTCGGTGCATACGGACAAGTTCAACCATTCGCCGGCCCAGTTGTTCGTCAACACTGGCTTCGGCATCCCCGGGCGTCCCAGCATGGGCTCGTGGCTGAGTTACGGACTGGGTAATGAGGCTGACGATCTGCCTTCCTTTGTGGTGCTGATGAGCGGGGGAAGCGTCAGCGGCGGGGCTGCGATGTGGAGTTCGGGGTTCCTTCCGTCCTCACATCAGGGAGTGCCGCTGCGCAGTCAGGGGGATCCGATCCTGCACATTTCCAGCCCTCCCGGTTACGACACACTGGCTCAACGCGAGTCGCTCGACCTGATTCGACAACTCAACGAACAACGCCTTGACGTTGTCGGTGATCCGGAGATCGCTACCCGCATCAACGCGTATGAGATGGCCTTCCGGATGCAGGCTCGCGCCCCGGAACTCATGGACTTTTCCGATGAGATGGCTGAGTCACTCGCCCTGTATGGTGCCAACCCGGACGACAGTAAGGCAGCATTCGCCAACAACTGTCTGCTCGCACGCAGGCTCGTCGAGAGGGGCGTGCGATTCGTGCAGGTCTATCACAACGGCTGGGACCATCACAGTAACGTCGAAGGGGGAGTCCGCAACCAGTGTGAACTCACCGATCAGGCATGTGCAGCCCTGATCAAGGACCTGAAACAACGGGGACTGCTGGACGACACACTCATCGTGTGGGGAGGCGAGTTCGGACGCACGCCCATGGTCGAAGCGAGTGCAGCACTCGGCCGAAGTCTGGGACGCGACCATCACCCGCAGGCATTTACGATGTGGTTCGCCGGCGGCGGCATCCGCCCGGGTGTCACCGTCGGTGCGACGGACGAACTGGGCTTCCACGTCGTCGAACAACCAATCGCGATCCCCGACGTCCAGGCGACCATTCTGCACTGTCTGGGGATCGACCACGAACGCCTGACCTATCGCTATCAGGGCCTCGATTTCCGCCTGACCGGCGTCGAAGAACACCACCCCGTCGAAGCCCTGCTCGCATGAATTCGAGTTCGGTCGGAATGGGTTCGATCTACAGGTCAACAAGCAGTTCCTGGCGAACGCCTCGCATGTCCATCTCGAACTCGATCTCTTGAACCGGAGGTCGGGTCAGGAACCAGTTGACGCCGCGTCTGGCCGCTGCGGGGATTGCGGGGATGATGACTTCTGAGACGATATCCCGAATGGGGTGCTGCGTGTAGACGTCAATTGTGGACAGCCGGTCGTTCTCGCCGAGGCAGGCCAGCCGTTCACACATGATTTCCACGACTCGCTGGGATTTTTCAGACATGGCATCGGGAGACGTCTCTCCCACGCGTACGATCAATTCTCGACCAAGTCCACCATCGCGAAGTTCGCCGCCACCAGCGATCACGAACGTGGGGGGGGGCTGTTCACTTGGAATCGTGTACGAGAATGCATACAGCATGGTTTCTGCAGGCGGATTGATGACAGGAGAGACGTTGGTCCGTGCGACAGGGTTCATCGAGTCGATGAGGAGTTGCCATTCTTCGAGGAGCAATCGATAGTCGCGGTTGAAGTCTCCAAACCCGTCAAACGAATGTGGCTCCGGGCAACGCAGCTCGACGCCACAGAGTGCATGTCGCTTACGACCGTTCTGCTCCAGATATTTGCGGACGGCAAGCAAACCTTCGTGCCAGGGGAGCATGCGTGCCAGAGTCGCATGCACGATCTCGTAGCCCGACTCAGCGGCGACTCCGCATGAATACGGCTCGATCCCCGGCAGGAACCGATATCCTCCCAATTGATTAACGATCAAATCCCCAGTCATCATGTTCCTTTCACTATTCTCTGTCCGTCGCGAGCGCACTTTGGATGCCGCATCGCTTCACTGGACAAGCATCGTCAGAATCTCCACTTTAACGATTCAGACGTGCTTCTGCTGTGCTTCCGAGCCAGGCCGAAAAGAAGAATTGAGTCCCCATGAAATTCCTTCTGACAAATGACGATGGTGTCGACGCCCCGGGACTGGCAGTCCTGCGGGAAGTTGCAAGTCAATTCGGGTCGACCGTCGTCGTGGCCCCGGATGAAGAGCAATCGGGGGCCAGTCACCGGATCACAGATCGCGAAGCGATTGCGATCACCGCCATCGAAGATCAGCGGTACGCGGTTGGAGGGACGCCAGCGGATTGCACGCGGTTGGGGCTCCTTCATTTGGCCCCCGAGACGACCTGGGTCCTATCGGGCATCAATGCGGGAGGCAATCTGGGGAGTGACATCTATATGTCGGGCACTGTCGCTGCGGCTCGTGAGGCTGCACTCCTTGGCAGACGGGCGATTGCCTTCTCGCAGTATCGACGCACAAGACGGGAATCACTCAATCTGGACCGCATGCAGCGGTGGGCGAAACGTGTTCTCGATGAGTTACTGCATCTGCCTCTCGAGCCGGGCGAAATCTGGAACGTCAACTTTCCGGACCCCGAAAACCCGACGAACGAGCCCGAAATTGTTTTCTGCCCGGTCGGTTCGGGACACTTCACATTGTCCTGCGAGGAAACGGAGCAAGGGTTCGTTTACCGGGGCAGGTACGCGGATCGGCATCGCGAGCCGGGCGGGGACGTCGATGTCTGCTTTTCGGGCAACATTGCGGTCTGCAAGATCAAACACTGAAGATCTCCAGACGGGCATTGCCCGGTTCGTCCAGACTGCTCATAATGTCGGCGCAGCCGAACCATCTAAGTCGGTTCGCTCAGGACGAGCGATGCCAAGTAGATCATCTCACCCGAGGAAGGAGTTCCGATGCCGATCTTCAACGACAATGCAGAGTCAATCGGTCGCACCCCGCTGGTGCGAATTAACCGCCTGACCAAAGGTCTGGATACCAATCTGCTCGCCAAGATCGAAGGCCGTAACCCGGCGTACAGCGTCAAATGCCGAATCGGGGCAGCGATGATCTGGGATGCTGAGAAGTCGGGCAAGCTCAAGCCAGGAATGAAGGTCGTCGAGCCGACGAGCGGCAACACGGGCATCGCCCTCGCCTACGTCTGTGCTGCCAGGGGATACAAGCTCGCCCTCACAATGCCAGAGTCGATGTCGATCGAACGGCGGATGATGCTTAAGTCGTTCGGAGCTGAACTGATTCTCACGCCTGCCGCGGAAGGCATGGGGGGAGCCATCAACCGGGCAACCGAGATGGCGGAACAGCCCGATTACTTCATGCCCCAGCAGTTCAACAATCCCGCTAACCCGGCCATTCACCAGACAACGACTGGTCCGGAAATCTGGGCAGACACGGATGGCAAGGTCGATATTCTTGTGGCCGGTGTTGGCACGGGCGGCACCATTACGGGGATCTCACGTTTCTGGGAGCAGGACAAGAAGACGCCACTTCACTCGGTCGCAGTCGAACCGGCTGGCAGCCCTGTCATCTCCGGTGGAGAGAAGGGGCCGCACAAGATTCAGGGCATCGGCGCGGGATTCATTCCCAACAATCTTGATCTGTCAATCATTGACGAAACCGTGCAGGTGACCGATGACGAAGCCTTCGAGATGGCGGCGCGTGTCGCGAAGGAAGAAGGCATCACCTGCGGCATCAGTTGTGGAGCCAATATGACAGCAGCCCTGAAAGTCGCAGCCAAGCCCGAAAACGCAGGCAAAACGATCGTCGTCATCCTGCCGGACTCCGGCGAGCGGTATCTGTCAACCGCCCTGTTTGATGCCTGTCGTTGAATTGGCTGATCGCGTCACGCCCACGAGGGTCTCACTCGTCGTGAATGTCGTAGATCTGAAATGAGTTGTTGCTGTAGATCGGTTTCATATCAATGGGACCGAAGCGGCTGACGATCATGTAGTCAATGCCGGTCTCGTCGTGCAGAGTTGCGAGATCAGCTTTCGAGATCGTGCCCTCTGTCAGCGACTCGCGTGCCCACTGGTTGATCAGCCTCAGCCGTCGAGCCCATTCGACGATGCCAGCAGCATCCTGTGGGCAGTCTTTGTAGTTCACATACTCCGCACGGTGCGAGAACCATTTCACAGCCCAGTTCTCGTTGGCAGCATGGACCAAAGAATCAGTAGGGGTCTCCTGACGAAGCCACTCGCATGCGGCGATCCAGTCACCTTTGGCTGACGCTGACATGCGACTGGGATTTTGATCGGGAGAAGGCAACAGAAGTGAAACGATAAAGGCGGCCGCGCAGAGCAACCATACGAAGCGAAATCGTCTGGCAGTGAGTTCCCTTGCCTTGCTCGGTTCGAAAGCGGCGGCCAGGACGGTCACCGTCAGCAATAGCGGGACAAAAAGATCAGCCAGACGGAAGGGATAAAACTTGAGCAACCACACACGCGTCCCTGAGAATGAAAGGAGACTCAAAGGACGCGGCCCCCACCCGATCATGGCTCCCACTAAGGCAATCACCAACGTTGCCCCGACGAAACCAGTGAACAGATCTCGGCGGGGAGTTCGTTCTCCCAGCCTCCAAAGCAGAACAATCAGGATCAGCATCAGACCGTAATAACGATACGACTCCAGGGGAAACCGGGCAGGGTCCAGATGATGGGCCAGCCGCTCACCAACCTGCAGCATGTCGGCCTTTGCTGAAATGGCAGGATCATTCCCACTCAGGAGTCGCATCGCGGGAAGTAGTCCTGGAAGTGAGGTCAGCACCAGCACGATGCTGCTACCGATGAGCGGCCTTCCGTACTTCGACATGACCTGACTCAACGACACTTTCTTGATCATGATCCAACCGACAGCTGACAACGCACCAGCGACGACGGCCCACAGTCCCACGATTGGATGAAAGCTGATAGCCATTCCTGTCCAGAGCCCTGTGAGGAGCCAACGACGGTCGAGAGCATCAGCCAGTCCGAGGAATACGAAGGCATAAGCAAGGACTTTGCTTTCCACGCCGCCGATCAGCCACTCGCCTGAGAAATTGCCCAGCGATTGAAGCAGTAGAAAGATCCATGCGGCGGCTAGACACTGCCACGGAGATTTCAGCAACCGCAGGAACAGTCGCGTCCAACCAATCGAAAGGCACCCGAGCACCAAAAGTCTTCCGGCCCAGGCAGACTGTTCCAGTGTCAGCCACTGCGTCAGGGCGCCCACCGTCTGATAGAAAACCTGATGAGGATTCGACGACTCGAGAAACAAATCGCCTGAGCACCAGTCGGGCTGCCAGTAGTGTTTGGCTTTGCAGAGATAATGCGGTTCGTTGACTGAAGGAACGGGCCTGCGAGTAGCAGACGAAGCGACGACGCTCAGAAACACGCACAATGTGATGAGACTGCGGCTCACCCAACCTGTGCCAACGAAGGGCGACGCGACGTCTTCGTGAGACGAAGATAGGACATCGCCCGAAGAGGATGTCATCTCGTTACTTCTTGCTCGACTTCTTGGCCGCAGGCTTTGCGGACTTTTTCACTGCAACCTTCTTTCCGGCAGACTTGGCGGGGGCTTTCTTGGCGGTCGCCTTCTTCTTCGAAGCAGCGGTCTCTGCGCCCTTCTTGCCACCGAAAACATTATCCCAGTTGCTCCAGAATTCTGGGGTCGCACCAGTACGGACAATGGGGCCACTCATGCTGTCACACTCCTTGGAATTTCCACGTTCAACTGAATTTCAGTGTATGAGATGCATGATGTAATGGCCACTCGCGACCAAAGTCAAGTGTGACTGGACTTGTGTCTCCGTGGTCGATCCTGTCAACTACAACTGGTTGTTGAAGTCCGCCCAAGGTACGAATCCCACACTTTTTTGATCCTGATCACAGCGACGTCTGCTTGTCTGTATGCATTTCCCCCACAACGACCCGGAGTCTCAATTCCACGATGCCTGGCGGTCGGTCTCGATTGAGCGTCCGGTTTCTTACTCACTGTTCACGTTCGGGGAATCGGACCTTCCGTACTTTCTGATTGTGGATGCAGAGCAACCTCGGGAACCGGTCAATCTGATCAAGGGAGAGGTGAAGATCACACGCCCTCTGATTATCACCCCGAATAACGCACAGCCCGAATTACGGGGTTTCTTCGAGAATCACGAGTTCGACGATGTCGTGGAGTTCATGCTTCAACGAACAGCTGCGTTCTCGCACCTCAAACTGGACAATCGTCAGGGGCCTGCACAAATCGTGAGTGACAGCGTCGAGGAGGTCGTTGCCCGGCTGAACGCTCAATTAGATGCTGATGAAGAGGATCGCGTGGCGATTCTGACCGCCCCGTACGGACTCGGCGGCCTAGCCCTGCTCCGCTACGCCACGGAGCGCGTGTGGCAATCCGCCCCCGACAACATCCAGGAACTGCGGGAACGCGGCTTTCTCCCTGAGTGATTGGCGAGTCCTGCCCTCATGAAAAAAGCCCGACCAAAGTGGCCGGGCTCTTGTTCACAGAGGATCGCAGGCATACTACTCACGCCGTGGCGAGGCGATCCTGCTTTTCCTTGCGGCGTCGTTCGACGACTTCCTCCTGGATGTTGCGAGGCACCTGCTTGTACTTCGAAAACTCCATACTGAACCCGCCTTTGCCCTGGGTCATGCTCCGGAGTTCGTTGGCATAGTCAAACATGCTTGCCAGCGGAACTTCTGCCATGATATAGGCCACACCCTCACGGTTTTCCGTGTTGACGATCATCCCTCGTTTACTGGAGATATGCCCCGTGACTGGTCCCTGGAACTCGTCCGGGACCTCGACATCGAGCAACATAATCGGTTCGAGCAATGCGGGTGATGAGTTCTTCAGAGCGTCCCGCATGGCCTGCCAGCCGCACGTCTCGAACGCTTTTTCTGAGGAGTCCACATCGTGGTAGGAGCCATCGGTGATTTCCACACCGACGTGAACCACTTCGCATTCGCAGAGTGGTCCTTTGACCAGAGCCCGCTGGAAGCCTTTGTTGATCGCAGGAATGTACTGAGACGGAATACGCCCCTGAGTAATTCCGTCGATGAACTGATAGTCGGTGCCGACGGCATTGCCTTCCTCATCGACAGCCCCCTCCTCAAGAACAAACAGTTTGCCCACCACGTGAGCATACTGCCCGGAACCGCCGGTCTGCTTCTTGTGCTTGTGATTGAACTCAACCGGTTTGGTCGGGCATTCCTTGTAAGCGACCTTCGGCTCACCGATGATCACTTCGCAGCGATACTCACGCTTGATCCGTTCGATGTAGACCTCCAGGTGAAGCTGTCCCATGCCGGCGATGATAGTCTCACCGGTCTCTTCGTCGGTCGAAACCTGGAAGGTGGGATCTTCCCGGCGGAAACGTTCCAAAGCCTTGCTCAGCCGGTCCGCACCATCTCTGGCAAGCGGTTCGACCGACAGGCGGATCACCGGTTCAGGGACGAAGATGTTTTCGAGCGAGTACTCCACGTTTCCGCCACAGAACGTGTCACCGGAAGCACAATCGACACCGACAACGGCGATGATATCACCGGCTTCTCCCACCTCGATATCCTCCCGATCGTTTGCATGCATCTTGAGCAAACGCCCGAAGCGGACCTTCTTCCCGGTGCGAGTACACGTGTACGACTCGCCCTTCACAATCTTGCCCTGATAAATGCGACAATAGGTCAGTTGGCCAAATTGCTCGACCACTGTTTTGAAGGCCATCGCGACGAGTGGCTCATCCGACGAATGTGACAACGGTGCCCGCACAACTTCGCCTTCGGTCAACTCGCCTGAACGAGTTGCTGTCTCAGTCTGGCGAACGTCGATCGCTGCAATGTCCCGCTCCGCTGGCGATGGAAGATAACGCACGACAGCATCAAGGAGCGGCTGAACTCCTTTGTTTCTAAACGCCGTTCCACACATGACCGGAACAATCTCATGGGCCAGTGTCGCTTCCCGGATGAGCTTATGCAGTTCATTGACCGGAAAGTCCTCTTCCTCAAGCAGGGCTGTCATGAGGTCGTCGCTGTACATGGAGAGAGCCTCCAGCATCTCCATCCGAGCGGCCTCGGCCGCGTCCTGATGCTCGGCTGGGATGTCGACGAGTTTGACTTTCTCGCCCTGGTCTCCTTCAAAGGCATAAGCCTTCATGGTCAGCAGGTCGATCATGCCTGTGAAGTCCTCACCGCTCCCCATGGGGAGTTGCAGTGGAACGGGAGTGACATGAAGTTTGTTTGCCATCTGCTTGCAGACGCTGGCAAAGTTCGCCCCGGTGCGGTCCATCTTATTGACGAACGCAATCCGGGGGGTGTGGTATCGCTTCATCTGCCGGTCGACTGTCAGCGATTGCGACTGCACACCACCAACGGCACACAGGACGAGCACAGCCCCGTCGAGCACGCGCAGGCTTCTCTCGACCTCGACCGTGAAGTCGACGTGTCCCGGCGTATCGATCACGTTCACGGTATGACCATCCCACTGGACCTGAGTGGCAGCGGAGGCGATCGTAATGCCTCGCTCTTTCTCCAACTCCATGAAATCCATGGTCGCACCGTCTCCGCCGCCCTTCACCTCATTCACCTTGTGAATGCGGCCGGAGTAGAACAGTATCCGCTCGGTGAGGGTGGTCTTACCCGAGTCGATGTGAGCGGAGATGCCGATGTTACGGAGTTTCTGGAGTTTCATGATGGTGAAAGGGTGAGTAAGGGTGATGAACTCGTTAGTTTAAACCTTGCATGAGTCAGAGGGCTGACAGTTGGTATTTAGACGCCTGCTGAGTCTCAGAGGGTCTGGTCTCGGGGAAAGCACCTCCCCGGCGACGGGTGATCAAGAGCTTTGGGGTATCAGCCGCATTCACAGCGACGAGAGGAATGAAAGACCTATCGCCGGTGGATCGGCATATCCTGGTCTGTCATAGAGCTGTCCTCATCGTCGTTCGTGCGAGGCGGACTCGCGAAGCTGTGGTGACTGGAACAGGAGGGCGACCCGCACACCTTTTCCGAGAAGCACCCCAAGGTGCACTGAAGCAAGATCTTATCGTCGGGCGACAGATGAGGAAAGAGGGATTCTGCAAGATTCCTCGGGATTTAACGTTCCTGTCAGTTCGATCAAACAACAGTGATCCAGCTCCCGGTAAAACTGGAAGTGTGCACGACGCAAGTGATTTTGAGGAGAACTCTTACGATGCACCCTCCGAAGTTGGAACGGCACTGTCTGCGGCAGCCACTTAGCTCGTCTCGCCTACGGAGTTCACTAAATGATCGATCGACTGGCTCCCGACCACCCATCCACAGAGTTCGAAGTACTGAACTGGTTAGATCCTTGCCGAGCTTTGCGAATTGCTTCATCTGGTAACCCACAACAATTGCATGTTCAAGACGTCCAAATCCCTTAAGAAACGGTGATTTCGATTCTGTAGCTGAACTCGCCAGAGTTCAGACTGTGGGCGGAGTAGCGACGAATTGACTGATTTCTGGTGAATTCAGCGACATCTGACATGCGATTGCCTTGTCTGGTAACCGAATCCATTGAGTCAGCTATAAACTCAGCAAGTCTGGAGAAGGTGTTCAAAAATCGGCTGTTTTGCCATCATTTCGGCGTCCAGAGAATAGTTCCCCGCTGCACTCCTATGAGATTTGAGCTGCCCCCTGACCGCTGCTCATGAAACCCATTATCGACTCGGTTCGCCGTACGGCGGGAGTTTGTAAGCACGATGCATGATGGCACTTCAGACGATTCTGCGTCAACCGCAGGAAAAGAGCTTAGATTTCACAGCCATCGGCTCGATCGCCTCAGTCGTCTCACTGTGCTTGCGTTGTTAACTTTGCACGGTTTTCTGCTCGGCTGGGCAGCTTACCGGCACTCTCCGACTTTCGACGAGGTTGCGTATCTTCCCGCAGGGATCAGTCATTGGGAACTCGGGCGGTTCGACTTAGCTTCCGTGAGTCCGCCGCTCGTGCGACTCGTGGCTGCGATCCCGGTCACCATGACCAATGCGAAGACCGAATGGTGGAGCTACGACACGTCTCCCTCGCCTGCGGCTGCCCATGCGGTGGGGCGAGATTTTGCGATGGTGAATGGTGAGCGGACCTTCTGGTTGTTCACGATCGCCCGATGGGCCTGCATTCCCTTCAGTCTGATAGGAGGGTATGTCTGCTGGGCGTGGGGACGAGACCTCTATGGGGTGCCTTCGGGGCTGCTCGCTGTCATCCTGTGGTGTTTCAGCCCGAACATTCTGGCACATGCGCAATTGGTGACTCCCGACGTCGGTACGACCGCACTGGGTGTTGCTTCAACGTATACGTTCTGGCGATGGTTGAAGCAGCCGAGTTGGGCACGAGCGAGTCTCGCGGGACTGACGCTCGGGTTTGCTCAGTTGACCAAATCGACACTCGTGATCTTCTTCGTGATCTGGCCGCTCCTCTGGCTCGTTGATCGGTTGTTGAGAAGGCAATCGTTGCCACGCCGAGAGGGAATGCAATTGGCACTCTTGCTCGTGCTGGGTGTCTACATCCTCAACCTGGGTTACGGGTTTCAGGGATCCTTCAATCGATTAGACAGTTACCAGTTTGTGAGTCGGACGTTGACCGGAACATTGCCGGAAGGGGTGACAACGGGCAACCGGTTCACAGAGTGGGGCCTCGGATTCGTCCCGGTGCCTCTCCCACGGAATTATCTCCTCGGTGTTGATTACCAGAAGAAGGAACTGGAAAATCGCGGACAGCGGCAGAGGTCGTATCTGCATGGTCAATGGCGCGACCATGGTTGGTGGTACTATTACCTTTATGCGATGGCGATCAAAGTACCCGTCGGAACGTGGTTACTGGCTGCTCTGGCATGTGCCGTTCGATTACACACGAGAACGCACGTCCCGCAGTGGGTTGATGAACTGGTGCTCATCGTCCCTCTGCTGGCGATCCTGGTTCTGGTGAGTTCGCAGACTGGCTTCAATCACCACATGCGCTATGCTCTACCAGCATTCCCCTACTTTTTTATCTGGATCAGCCAGGCTGGCCGAGCGTTCCTGTTGGCAATGTCCAAGCTGCGGATGGCTGTGGCAGTCGCGATGACGCTGTCTGTTGGCAGCAGCCTGTGGGTCTATCCACACAGTCTGTCCTACTTCAATGAATTGGTCGGCGGTCCGCTCGGCGGGCCTGCTCATTTGATTGACAGTAACATCGACTGGGGACAGGATCTGCTTTATTTGAGAGACTGGCTGCAAGCCCATCCCGAAGCACAGCCGATGCGGATCGCATATTTCGGAAACATCTCGCCAGAGATCGCGGGCATGCCGATCGAGACGCCACCGGGAGGCGGACCGACGAAGGCAGGAGAAACCGACTTTACCGTCCCACCCGAGAAAGGCGAAACACCCTGCGACTACGGTCCGCACCCGGGTTGGTTCGCAGTGAGCGTCAACCATCTGCAAGGGGTCACGTGGAACATTGGAGCGGACTACCGTTACTTCCGACGCTTCACCCCTATGGCCCGAGCCGGTTACTCCATCATGATTTATCACATTACAGTTGAGCAGGCGGACGAGGTTCGGAGCGACCTTGGCCTTCCCCTACTCTCCGATTGTCAAGGTCAGGCTGACGCAGACATCGAGTGACCGCTGTCGACTGGAGGAGAACACGGATGCCGTTCAAGCGAGAGAAGTTGCCGATCTTTCTCCTGGGACTGATCTTGCTCGTGGGCAACGGTGTGATCCTGCTTTGGCCTCACGATGACATGACCATCCTGGATGTGGTCGGCCCCGAGGTCCCCGGCACGTACAAGCATGCTTCGTCCGCGTGTGAACTGGCATCGGGAGAGATCCTGCTCGCATACTACAGCGGCTCCGGAGAGTATGGGAACGACACGGCCATCTTCGGGACACAGCTGAACCGTTCGACCAACCGCTGGTCTCCGCCGCGAGTGATTGCTGATGCAGAGGGGAAGGCGGAAGGGAACCCGGCTCTCTGGCGATCACCGAAGGGGGATATCTGGCTCTTCTATCCGGTGAGGCAGGGAGAAACGTGGTCCACAGCGACGTTATCAGCCAAGGTCTCGACCGACGACGGCCGGACCTGGGAGAATGCTGACACACCGAACGATCAGCCGGGGCTCATGACCCGCGCGCGACCGATTACGCTCAGCAATGGCGGATGTCTGTTGCCGCTGGACTTCAACCCGAGTACAGACACGGAGTTTGTCTCTGAGGAAAGCGGTTCGTTGTTCTGTCTCAGCGATGCGAGTCTTGAGACTTGGGAGAAGACCGAGATCATTCCTTCGCGACTGGGCAATCATCAGCCTGCGGTCGCTGCCGTTGATGACGAGTATCTCATCGCGTATTGCCGTCGAGGAGGAGACTACCTGGGTCGGGAAGACGGGTTCCTTGTTCGCACGGAATCCCATGACGGTGGGCACACCTGGAGTCCGGGGAAGGAAACGGCGTTTCCCAACCCAAACTCACCGGTTGACTTCGTTCGACTGCACAGCGGAAATCTGCTCCTCGCCTACAACAACAGCTCGTTCCATCGGTCGCTTCTGTCCGTGGCTCTCTCGACGGATCACGGTCAGAGCTTTCCGCATCGACAAGACATCATTTCCGGCGAGAAAGCGTACTCATATCCCTGCATCCTCCAGACGCAGGATGGAACAATCCATCTGTTCTTCACTGCTGGAGCGCGGTCACACATCAAATACGCCACCCTGTCTGAAGACGACCTGCTCGCGAACTGAGCTGAGCGGGTTGGTCAGGCGGACTTCCACCACATGAAACCGACGATGACCAACACGCCATCGATGACCGCGATCACCAGCAGCGGCCAGTTGTGAATCTGGTCGAGCCACGATGGCTCCCTAGTGTAGACACGTTCGACGCGGTCCATGTGGACGTCAAACTTGAGTTCCGCTTCGCTGGGTTGCTGCCGGGCATCGACCAGCATCTTCGGCAGAAAGTCTCTAGCGAGGTACAGTGTCTCGATCGATACCGGATCGTCCGTATTGGCCGAGTGCTCCAGTTGAGGGATGATGTCGTGGAGCATATCACGAGTCCGTTGTGAGAATTTGTCCCACTGTTCCTCTTCCGCTTTTGTAGACCTGAGTCTTCGCAGTTCTGTAACGGATTGCTTGAGAAACGTTTGTACCTCCGCTTGTGTCAGAGTTGATGCCGGATGGACGTAGGCAAGGTAATTGACCACGAGGATCGCCAGGCCACCCCACGTCAGTTTTGACTTGAGAACAGGGCCAGCTGCATCCATCACCCAATTGAGCAGGTGGCCCGTGAGCGCGATCAAAGCATTCACGACAGCGATCGGGAACCGAACGATCCATCCCAATTCCGGCATCGGGAGGCTGAGTTGCCGACGATGTCGAGTTTCCGATTGCTTGGCCAGCCGAACGTCTCGTTGATTCAGGTATTGCTGTGACTCAGCAATCGCGCTCCGCACCTCTTTGCTGCTGTTCGCGACTCCAGACTGTTTCGATTCCGGTGCGGCGGCAGGGGACGAATCGTCGATGAAGGGGGACTCGGCAACACTCATCCAGTCCCCACGATTGCGACAGACCATGTCGTCCTGATGGAGAGCGCCGGACCGAATCATTCCTCTGAGGACCTCCTCAGGGATTGGCCCATGTTCCTGATCCAGTTTGCGGTAATACCACTGTTGACTCATTGAGTTTCAGAACGGCAACTCGACAGCGTCCGTCGTTTCACGATTATGCATGAGATACCAGATTTCAGAACCGACGGTGTCGGAGATGAAGTGGACCGAACCATCACCCATCAGCACGTGAACGCCTCCGAGGTGCATGCTTCTTGCGGTCGCCTGTGCGTTCACCTCGGGCTGCCCAACCGCGGGCCAACAAGGCATGCGCAGCGTCTGCAGGGATGATCCCAATTGTGTCGTGAGTTCGGTGCACCCGACAATATCATCAGCGTGAACGTACTGGTTGTTCGGACCATTGTCGTCGTCGATGAACGTAGCCAGACCATGTCTGATGGTTGCACTCGCGCCTGGAAAACCAAGCGCCCATGTTCCCCTCGGATCGACAGCATGGACACCCGCTCGAATCTCATCGACGACGACCACGTTTGAGAGTCCTGAGAGAAAGTCACTAAACTCAAACGACTTATTGACCCCCGCAACTCCACTGCCCCAGAGCGTCATGTTGACGTTTGCCACGTCTGGATCACCCACGTGAAATCCATCGGTGCAGGTGGGGTCGGTCTCGAAGAGACACTGGCGTCCCGGTCCGATATTGATGCCGTAATTGCCACGGGCATACTCGTTCGAGTTCCCCCCCGTCAGAGCGTCTCGGACGTACGGATTCCCCGGGGAATTGAAGGAGTCGCTGGGACAGGACAGCGTTGCCAGACGCGTCTTGCGAACCTGTTCATTCGCCGGGTCCGAGACGGGCAGCGTGGAGACGACGTTTGCTGCCAGGGCCCCTTCGCCCAAAGAGGGCAACAGCATCATCAGCCAGTTCGAGTAGACACGAGCCGGGTCCGACGGAGTGGCCGTCCCAGTCGCGATACGGTCATACACGCCGACCGGCAACAACCCACCCCCAAGTGGTTCGCCGGGAGGCGCTCCCCAGACGACCACTGGCGGCAACAGGCTGAATTGGTCATGGTAATTGTGAAGTGCTAACCCCACCTGACGCAGGTTGTTGAGACATTGAGTCCGCCGAGCTGTCTCACGCGCTGATTGCACAGCTGGAAGTAAGAGAGCCAGCAGGATTCCAATAATCGCGATGGCCACCAGCAACTCGATGATCGTGAAACCCCGACGTGGTGCTGATTGTTGAGAACGCATGACTCCCCCATTGATGGACCATTGAGGAGTGAGAATAGGGAAGGTCAGCGAACTCGCCGTCATCACATTCTCGACCGAGGTTGACTTGATCGATCCTACGACATTCAGAATGCCGATTCCAGCTTCACTCTGATCCCGCGATCCCTTGAACCGTTCGCTCACCTGGAGTATTGAAGCATCCGGCTCACAAACAAGGATCTTCGAGTAACTCATCCCTCCGGGTTAGGACATGACATTTAACTCGCTGTCCTTCGCAGTGTTCTTTGGAGTGGTTTTCTGTCTGTATCAGTTGCCTTTTGCCTGGGCAGCGAGAAAAGGCATGCTGCTCGTTGCCAGCTATGGCTTTTATGCCGCCTGGAATCCTCCGTTTATCGGACTCTTGTTTCTATCAACGGTGATTGATTGGGTGGCAGCTCGTCAGATTGCCGTTTCAAGCACTTCTGCAATCCGTCGCCTCTGGCTGTTGATCAGCCTCTGCACAAATCTCGGTCTACTCGGCTTTTTTAAGTACGGGAACTTTGCACTGGAGAACGTTGCCCCTCTGATGAGAGCTGTCGGAATTGAATATGCTCCTGCTCCTTTTAATGTCATTCTTCCGTGGGGCATCTCGTTTTATACGTTTCAGTCGATGTCCTACACGATCGACATCTATCGGGGCGAGATGAAACCCTGGGATTCATTCCTGGATTTTGCACTGTTTATCTCGTTTTTTCCTCAACTCCTGGCAGGCCCCATTATGCGGGGACATGACTTTCTCCCCCAGTGCGTTTCTCCACCGACCGTATCGTCCCGACAAGTTGGCTGGGGACTGAGCCTGTTCATTCTGGGAGTGTTTCTCAAAACGGTCGTTTCGGATACGTTGCTGGCACCGGTCGTCGACACGGTCTATGCCGATCCGATCCCCTCCGGAATGCTGAGCGCCTGGTGTGCCGCCTTTGGGTTTTCAGGTCAGCTCTATTGTGATTTCTGTGGTTACTCAACTTGCGCGATCGGTCTGGGAATGTGCCTGGGGTTCTCCTTGCCTGACAACTTCAACAGTCCGATGGCTTCAATCGGCATCGCAGATTTCTGGCAGCGGTGGCACATCACCCTCTCGTCCTGGTTCCGCGACTATGTCTTTTTTCCTCTGGGAGGGAGTCGTCATGGAGCAGTTCGCACGTGCATCAACCTGTTTGTCACGGTCGTCCTTGTCGGCCTCTGGCATGGTGCAGCATGGACATTCGTGATGTTTGGTGTCGCCCATGGAATCCTGCTGATCCTGGATTTTGTGATACGATCGACACCCGTGGCGAGGTTCAACATCTGGAGGCCACTCCCCTTTCAATTCGGGCTCGCGGTTCTCACATTCGTGATTGTGACGCTGACGGCTGTGATCTTCCGGTCTCAGAGCATCGCGCAAGCGGGGGTGATATTCAGATCGATGTTTGGTCTCAACGATGGCACTGCTCCGGTGAATCTTGACTCGGCTGACATCACAATTGTCATTGTGACTGTGGAGATACTCTTCCTGTTTCATTTTCTGACCCGCAAGATGACCATCGAGGCCGCAGTGTCTCGAGTTCCCTGGTGGGGACAGTCACTCGCACTGGCAGGAATGCTGCTGGCGATCTTCTTCTCAGGGACTGCAGACCGTGCGTTCATCTACTTTGCCTTCTGAACGGATCGTTCCCGAGGGGCCGTGGGGACTGACACTGATAACCGCCCTCGTGCTCACCGCTGTGAGCGCTATGGGAGCAGAAGCCTTTGTACGCGAGCTTGGTTACCGCCCCAGTGTGGCTGATACGCGTGCGCTGTGGTCGTATCACCGCGGTCGGGTTTACGCCGACGACGGGAAAAGTATCGTTCTTCTCGGTGCATCCAGGATGCAGGCGGGCGTTTCCCTGGAAGTCTTCCGAGATCATTACCCCAATTACCGCATCACTCAATTGGCGGTCTCTGCCACTTCGCCGTTGGCGACGCTGAAGGACTTGGCCGACGATGAGGAGTTCGTTGGAATCGTGCTCTGTTCCCTCAGTCCCTCAACTCTGCAGGCAGGTGTCGAACCGGATCACTCGCAAGAACGGCATGTGGCCGAATACTGGGAACATCGTCGTTCCTGGAATCTGATCGACCGTTTGAGGCTACAGTTCATCGATTCCCGATTTGCGATCGCACGGCCTCAGTTTCGGCTTCGTCCTCAGATTCGCCAGTTGCTCATGGGGACAGAATCAGCTGGTCCCGACTTCATGGTGACAAAGTTTGATCGATCGCAGCAGCTCGATTTTCAGAAGATTGATATCGAGAAGCAGCGGGCCAGACGTGTCGGCGGGACGGTCCAGTTCTTCGAGAAATACATACCGGACACACCGGACCGCGAGGCTTGGATGGAGGCAGCCAGGGCTTTGAAGCCGTCCGTCGAGAAGCTCAAAAAACGGGGAGGCAGGGTTGTGTTCATCCGTTTTCCCGAGACGGGCGAGCACTGGAGGTTGTCCGAATCGCATTACCCGAGGACGCAGTTCTGGGATCACCTTGCTGAGTCGGCCGGCACTCCGACCATTCACTTCCGCGATGTGCCCGGACTTGCGCACTTCGAGTGTCCGGATACCTCACACCTCGACTACCGCGACACGGACGCATTCACGAATGCACTGATCGATGCATGTGTCGGCCAAAATGTTCTGCCAAAACCAGAGTAAATGCCGGACCGTATAGCCGTTCGGCTGACACGTCATCCCTCCCGAGGCACTTCGATCCAAAACCATCCGCGCAGTTCATCAATCTGAAAACCCGTTGCTTGATCGTCCGGGTAAAGTTCGTTGAGCTTTGACAGGACTTGAGGATCAATCTGGTCGGCAGGACCGTGGCAGGTCATGCATTGCGGCTTGAGCATGATCGGAAGGAATGCTCCGAACTGCCCGTCCTCAAGATCGACGAATTGTGGTTCCACCGTTCGTTCTTCCACAAAGCGTTGTGCCCACGCGGGTGGGCTGTTCTTGGGGTTCCGGAGTTTGAAAGAGGTCCGACCGATCTTCAGACCGTGCTCTTCACTCACCTCAGACGCAATTCGCGGGGCTTCCTGACTGCACACTTCAATGGCAGCGGCCGGTCCGCCGGACGACATGGCCGCGAGCAGCCTCGATGAGAGTCGATCGAACAATGCCTGCTTCGCCGCCAGGGCACGCTCTTTCGGACCGGCAGGCTCTGTCTGCTGCTGAACTGCCTGTTCTGGAGAGGCCGGTTCCGCCACCGGCGCAGCCTCCTGCTGGCAACCCAAAAGGCACAAAAACAACAGAGCGAACATGACACTCGACGCAAAAGTCGAACGCGAGTTCTGCTGAATCAGATTGGGTTCCATATTTGTCCATGTGCCCATGATGAATCGTTCCCTCAAATCTCCAAACTTTGACCTGCCGATATCACACACTCCCCACATTCGATCGAGAGAAGCAGGGTGTGTGGTCGTGGATTGTGTTGTGCGTTCCAAGAAGGTGCAGCGTGGAATCATGAGCGACATGGATCGCACCGTCAACCAACGACCCCGCACCACTCGAGGTAACGAAGGTCCACCCCTGTTCGACATAATCCTCAAGATCCCGGATGAGTTGTTGAACTTGAGCTTCGGTCATTCTCGGCGGAGGCATTCCATTGGAAGTGACTCCATGCCAGATGCGCGGCACAGATTCCCTACTCAACAACGCAGCCGCACAATAGACCCCCAAAGGCCTCAACGCCTTCACATCTCGCACCGGCCCCGGCGTGACTTTCGCCGTTTCGATGTCGAAGGCGAGATACTTCTGAGCCATCTCGGCGTCTCGTATTACACACGGTAGGCTGGGTTAGCGAAGCGTAACCCAGCACGCGCCGTCGTTGTCCATGCTGGGATACGCCTACCGGCTATCCCAGCCTATATCACTGTGAATTCGAATTTGCGTTTGCTTAACTCGTCGGAGACCAGCAGTACGCAATCCTCGATGTTTTGAGAAGTGAGGTCCAGCGACCAAGCAGTCAGTCCGCCACCGGTTCCGGAAACTTCGCCGAGTCCAGAGTCAGCCAGAAGTTTTTCAACCTGATCGACAAGGGCAAAGAACGCTTCGTTCGACAGATCGGTAGTGATCACGAGCGTGGCATCATCAAGATCATCATCTGGCAGCCGATCCGTCTTGCGACCTGCATTCCCAATCGTCAATCCAGCCAGAGCGAATATTGGGACCAGTTCGAGACGTGGGAACTGCATGCAAAGGATGCTTGCGATCTGGTTGGCGGCATCAGAGCGGCCCGGTTCCCAAAGTGCTGAGGCAAAACGGATGATCTGAACATCAATCTTGTTATTGAATTGGTGCACAAGTATTGGGTGTTGTGCGGAGTTATCAAATTCGGCGGCGTAGAGGCGGTCAATCAAAATATCAGCGGCTTCAAGAGCACGCTGAACTCGCTCCTCGCCCTTCCTCAATTCCTTATGGTAAAAACGGCGCTCGGCAAGACCGAGCATGTTAAAGTGCATGGAATCCTCTTGCCGGATATCGTTGGTGAAGGGTTGTTTATGCCCACCGAACGTTTGAACGCAATTCCGACTTCATGTGCTCTTCTCGAGGGAGCGAAGCTGCTCGGTGGCCCATGCCGCATCGGCGGACGGAAGTGGCGGCTCCGGTGCGCCGCTGTAGATGTAGTCCTCGTAGCCGCCGGAGTCGTAGGCGTGGTCGAGGATTGTCTGGAGGTCCAGCCTGACTTCGGGGATCGGATCACGCAACGGGATGGGAATCTCCGGGAGTCGATCGCGCAGGCCGATGGGCCATAGTCCGACGGAGGGTCGCTGCTCGACGTGGCTGACCATCACATACGCGTCGCAATCGGGGAGGTTCTCGATCGGCAGTCGCGGCTCACCACGCAGGAGGTCGATTTCGACATAGTGAGCCGTGCTGGTCATCAACTGGTAGCGTTTGTTGAGGAACTGGTCCCGGTCGCTGCCGGGCCGTTTGTTCGTCGGACTAAGCACATCGATCACGGTCACGAGTTCTCGCGACTCACGATCGCGTATCTCGATGAAATTTTCTCGGAGAACATCGACTTGCGGCAGCACGCGTCCAGTGACGGGAGCTATCACCGTTGTACCGCCCGGCACTAGAGCGGTTGTCTCTGATCGTACGCTGAGGCTGACATCGCTTCGGCCAACCAATCGCCTCTCGTCCGCAGAGAGTTCATGGATGTAGATGTTGTCGTCCAGCGACGCGATGAACTCAGGGCGAATCTGAGGGACCAGTGCTCGCTGACAATCGATCACGAACGCTTCGTGAAACCCGTGCCAGACGGACTTGCGTTCGAGATAGGGATTCATGCCGGGGAAAGGTGAAGGCATTGTACATCTCCCATCAACTCAGATTCATACTCAACAAAAACTCTTCGTTCGTGTCGGTGCGGCGCATGCGGTTGGTGAGGAGTTCCATTGCTTCAACCGGGTTCATGTCGTTCAGCACGCGACGGAGGATCCAGACGCGGCGGAGTTCTTCTTCGTCCATCAACAGTTCTTCGCGGCGGGTGCCCGACTTGTTAACGTCGATCGCGGGCCAGATGCGTTTCTCGACCATGCGGCGGTCGAGATGCAGTTCGGTGTTGCCGGTCCCTTTGAACTCTTCGAAGATCACTTCGTCCATTTTCGAGCCGGTGTCGACGAGAGCTGTGGCGACGATTGTCAGGCTGCCCCCTTCTTCGACACAGCGGGCTGCACCGAAGAACCGTTTGGGGTGTTGCAGCGCGTTCGAGTCGACGCCACCGGTCAGGATCTTGCCCGAGTTGGGACACTCCGTATTCCAGGCACGGGCCAGGCGTGTGATCGAATCGAGGAAGATGATCACGTCGTGACCATACTCGACCATCCGCTTAGCCTTTTCGATGACCATCTCGGAAACCTGAATGTGACGGCTGGGCGGCTCGTCGAACGTCGAGGAGATGACCTCGCAATTCGTGCCCTTGACCTGACGCTCCATGTCGGTCACTTCTTCCGGTCGCTCGTCGATGAGCAGCACGATCACGTAGGCATCCGGATGACTCTTGAGGACGGCTTTCGCCATCTGCTGCAGCAGGACCGTTTTGCCTGCCCGAGGCGGGGAGACGATGAGCCCCCGTTGCCCCATACCGATGGGAGCGACGATGTCGACCACACGCGTGCTGAGTTGCTTGGGATCATGAGCCAGTTGCAACCGCTTCTCAGGATGCAATGGAGTGAGGTCATCGAACGGCACCTTGGCGGTGAGCAGATTCGGGTCCTGCCCGTTGATCGCTTCCACCCGTAGCAGCGCGAAGTAGCGCTCGTTCTCTTTGGGAGGCCGAATTTGGCCGGCGACCGTGTTGCCGTTCCGCAGGCCGAAGCGGCGGACCTGTGACGGCGACACGTAGATGTCGTCCGGGCAGGGGAGGTAGTGATAGTCCGGCGACCGCAGGAAGCCGAAACCATCAGGCAGAATTTCAAGCGTCCCCTCGCCGAACATCAGCCCGTTCGTCTGAGTCCGTTCTTTCAGGATGCGAAAGATGAGGTCCTGCTTTTTCAGGCCGGTGTACTCGGTAATCTTCTCCTGCCGGGCGAGCTCCAGCAGTTCCTTCATCGTCATCCGCTGCAGTTCTGCGATGTGGATATCGTCCGACTGCTTGACATTCTCATAGCGGGTGTTCGCCGGATTCGGATCCAGTTCGTCCTCGTCGGAGACTTCCGGCTCTGGAGCTTCCTCATCAACAACGGCCGCCTTGGTCTCGGTGGCGCGACTGGAACTTCTGCCGAGCTTGATGGGTGGGTTGTTGGTATCAACGTCGACAGCTTCGCCCGTTGCGGGGATGGGGGCTTTGGAAGTTCTTGCCATGAAATTGGCCTCTGCAGATGTGACGAGAATTCGTCGCTAGGAAGGAGAGTGATGTTCAGCCACTCGATCAGGAGATGTCTGTGAGTTTTCGTTGAATGATGATGGATCGAAATTATGGGGTTCCAATGGAACAAGGTGTTCGTCGATCAGTCAGCCAGCCCTGTTCAACTAGTGTGTCGACGAGTTGTTGGCCGGTGTGTTCGATCGTTTCAGAATTATCGACGACAATATCCGCTGCCTGCCGTTTGCGGTCGAGTGACCACTGGCTGGCTTCTCGTCTCGCCAACTCGCCCTCCGTCCAGCCTCGTGAGGCCGCGACACGTTGAACACGCTGATCGTGAGGGACCTCGACGAAGACCACCACATCGCATTGTTCTCGCCAGCCCGTTTCGAGCAGGACCGCTGCATCGAAGATGACCAACCGGATCTCATCATCGGCGTCTGCCTTCGCCAATTCCGCCTGGAAGACCGCTGCCATTGCCGGATGCACGATCGACTCCAGTTGCCTGCGTGCCCGGGTCTGCTCCGGACCATCACCAAACACCAATGTGCCCAGTTGTTTTCGATCCACTTCCCCCTCTGCGAAGATGTCGTCACCGAAGGTTTCACGTAGCCGGATCTTCACCTCTTCTTGGAGCAGCACCTGATGCCCGACAGCGTCAGCGTCAATGAGAGATCCGCAGCAATGCTCAGCGAACCAGCGAGCAACAGCTGACTTCCCGGAGCCAACGCCGCCGACAATGCCAATGATCGGTTTGTGATGGATAGTCATGGCAGGAACACCATGTCGAAAAACTCAATTCACCCGAAGCAGGGTGTCGAGTCGTCCTGGGGAAGGAATGGAAAACGTTTGTTGTTGCAGGAGGCGAACATCGAAGGTCGTGCGAGCGCACGCCACGACAGATGAGAAACTGTTGTCAAACAGGAAGTTGTTGGGGGTGTTGGCCGGTTGGCAAACGAATGTGGAATGAAATGGTTGAACGCGGGTTGACTCCGCCGATCGATGAGGAATATCAGGAGAGATGGACTGCGGAGGACTCCATCATCCGTCATGGATGGCCCGTTGTCAACTTTCGGGGCAAATTTCAAGACAGAATGAGCTGAAATCTGCTCAAGAAAGACCGTCCCAAGCAAGGACATGCGACTAGTTTGACGTATGAGGCCATTCGCCCCGAAAGACCTCGGTTGCTGGGCCCGTCATGAAGATATCGCCCTGTTCGGTCCACTCCAACTCGAGATCGCCCCCTCGCAGATGGGCTTGCACGCATCGATCGAGGCGGCCAGTCAATACGCCTGCGACCGCGACAGCACACGCACCGGTCCCGCACGCCAAGGTCTCGCCACTCCCCCGTTCCCACACACGCATCTCAAACTCCGCAGGCGAGATCACACGGATAAACTCGACATTCACCCGGTTGGGGAAAGCTGGATGATGTTCGATCTGCGGGCCAACGTTGAGGACAAGCCGGTCCGTGATCTCGTCAACGAAGATGACGCAGTGCGGATTTCCCATGGAGACGCAAGTCACCTCGAACGTCTCACCGCCAACTTCGAGTGCGACATTCCGGGGAGGATCACCCGGAAGTGTCGTCGGGATGTCATGCGACACAAGAATCGGTGCCCCCATATTAACCCGCACACGATCAACCCTTGGGCCGGACCGTCCAGCAATGGAAACCGTGAGGACTCCGGTCCCGGTCTCGATCGGGAACTCATCCCCCTGTGCCAGCCCCTCTTCGGCTGCGTACTTCGCAACACAGCGGAGCGCATTGCCACACATCTCAGCTTCGCTGCCATCTGCGTTGAACATCCGCATGCGGACGGGAGCCCGCTCAGAAGGCATGATCAGCACGAGTCCGTCGCCACCAATCCCCATGTGGCGATCGCTGACTGCGATCGCCAAGCCTGCGACGTCAGTGGGGACTCTCTCACGAAAGCAGTCGACGTAAACGTAATCGTTCCCTGCCCCGTGCATCTTGATGAACTGCATGTCGGATCTTCCTCAACAGACTGACACAGCGAAACGACCAACGTTCACCATGGATGTTCAGCATCTCACAATCGGAAAATCTGTCGACGGCAGCCGATTCCTCAAGAGCCGGTTTCGGGAACGCTCTGCGGAGGCGATGCTTCAGGCGGTCGCAAGAAACCCGTTGGCTTCGAGGTAGGCGATCACTTCGTCCGCCAGATCATCGATCCCTTTGTTGTCCGAGTCGAGGGTGATCTCGGGCTTCTCGGGGGCTTCGTACGGGTCGTCGATGCCGGTGAAGCCTTTGATCTCGCCGGCGCGAGCCTTTTTGTAGAGGCCCTTGGGGTCACGACCTTCACATGTCTCCAGAGACGCATCAGCGAGGATCTCGACGAACTCGCCGTCCGGCAGCAGGGCACGGACCGCATCGCGGTCTGCACGATAAGGAGAGATGAAGGCGGTCAGCGTGATCAAACCCGCGTCGGCGAACAGCTTGGCGACTTCGCCGATACGACGGATGTTCTCGGCCCGGTCTTCTGCGGAAAAGCCCAGGTTCTTGTTCAGCCCCATGCGGATGTTATCGCCGTCGAGGAGATAGGTGTGTCTGCCCATCTCGTGCAGCTTATGGTCGACCGTGTTGGCGATCGTGCTCTTGCCGCTACCGGAGAGTCCGGTAAACCACAGGACGGCTCCCTTTTGTCCCTTGAGCTTCTCGCGGTCCTCGCTGGAAACTCGGTGATCGTGCCAGTGAACGTTCGTTGCCTTCTGCTCAGCCATCGGGTCGTTACCTTGAGTGTGAAATTGCAAGTTGGGAAGGCGAAATCCTAGGACAGAGACGAACACCCTGCAACTGCGAATGAATCTCCCCCATCAGAGCCGCGACCGTGACAACAGATTGCATCAAGCTTTTGGTGAGGGGTGTTTTGTAAGTTGAAGTTTGTAGGCGTGATAGATCAGGATCTTGC